>JAFSWG010000039.1 GCA_017444645.1 Acholeplasmatales bacterium
TAGGGTCTTTTTATCCAGCACCAGGAGGTCTTGCGGATAATTTAAGATGGTTCTTAGATGATGATATTCCAATTAGAATAATATCAGGGAAAACATATTTATATCAGTATTTAGATAAATTAAATATTAATGATATAAAAGGTAAGAATTATATTTTATATGATTTATTAAATTGTCAAGATGGTTGTTTAGAGGGTACAGCAAAATCATATATTGATTCTATTGATGATTTAAGTGTATTAGAAATCAATGAAATAAAGTCTAAAGCTAAAAATCATGATTCTAAATCTCCGTTTAATAAAACATTATCAACAGAAGATAGATACAAAAATTTATGTGAACAGTTTTCTATGCTTGACTTGAATGATTATTTGATGGAATTTAAAGATTTAACTTACAAATGTAAAGTATCTATCCCTAAAAAGGAAGAAGAGGAAATAATATATAAATCATTACATAAGGAAGATCGAGAATCTAGAAATATTAACTGCTCTTTTTGTGGGTATGATACATGTAGAGATATGATGCTTGCAATATATAATGGTTTTAATACTAAACATAATTGTTGTTATAGTGAAAAGGAGGAAGCAATTTATTTATCTAAAATGTCTTTTTCAGATACTCTTACAAGTGTAATGAATAGAAATGCATATGAAAGAAAACTAAAATCATTGTATGCAAATAAAAAATCTTTATCTGTGATAGTTGCTGATGTCAATGGCTTAAAAATAACAAATGATAATTTTGGACATCAGGCTGGAGATAGACTGATAATTGAAACTGCTAAATCTTTTGCAAATATATTTGGTGTTGAAAATGTATATAGGGTTGGTGGAGATGAATTTTTAACAATTTTAGGTGGTTATACAAAGCTTGAAATAGATCATGATTTAAAGCTAGTCAAAGAATACTTAAAAAGTCAAGATGTCAGTGCTTCAATTGGATATTCATATATTAATAAATATGATGGTGAATTTAATAATTTATTGGAAATAGCTGATAAACTAATGTATAAAGATAAAGAACTATATTACGAAACAAATGGTTTGAAAAGAAGAATTAATTAAAGTCTCGATTGAGACTTTTATTTTTTGTTCATGATATGTATAATTAATATAGTGACTAACATTTAATTATTTTAATAAGGAGCCTAGATAACATATGGAACTTTTAGATTATGAAAAAAGACACATTGATTATTTGACTAATAACGCTGCTGAATGTACTTTGTTTTTAAAAAAGAACAGTGAATTTCCTATTTCTAAACCTTGTAATTTGGTATTACTAGGAAATGGTGCTAGAAATACAATAAAAGGTGGCACAGGATCAGGTGATGTAGCTTCACGCTTTTTCAAAAATATTGAAGATGCATTTAAAACGAATGGCTTTAATATAACAACAACTGATTGGTTAGATAAATATGATGAATTTAAAAAATCGACTTTAAAAGATTATATTAGAGACACTAAAAAGGAAGCAAAGAAAAACCATATAATGCCATTTGTATATTCAATGGGATATTTTGAAGAAGAAAAAGAATATGATTTTGATTTAAATTATGATGGTGAAATATGTATTTATGTTTTATCTAGAAATTCTGGTGAAGGAAATGATAGAAGAAATATTAAAGGTGATGTAAAATTATCTGATAGAGAAATAAAAGATATATTATATTTAAATAATAAATTTAAAAAATTTATGCTTGTGTTAAATGTAGGTGGCGTAATTGATTTAACACCTGTTTTAAATATTTCAAATATATTGTTATTATCACAACTTGGTGTAGCAACATCAGATATATTAGTAGGAATAATAATGGGAAAATATAATCCAAGTGGAAAGCTTACAACAACATGGGCAAAACCTGAAGATTATCCATCATACAATAATTTTGGTAATTTAGATGATACTTATTACGAAGAAGGTATCTATGTAGGATATCGTTATTTTAATACAATTAATAAAAATATTATGTTCCCATTTGGATATGGCTTATCATATACTGATTTTGAATATACTATAGTAAATAAAAAATTAATTAATAATAAGCTTATTATAGAATGTTCTGTAAAAAATATTGGTAATTATCCAGGAAAAGAAGTAATTCAATTGTATGTTACAAAGCCTAATTTAAATATAGATAATCCATATGTAGAATTATGTAATTACAAAAAAACTAGACTATTAAATTTTAATGAAGAAGAAAATATAGAATTAGAAATTGATATAAATGAATTAAAAACATATGATTCTAAAAGAGCTTTATATATCTTACAGCCAGGAGATTATATATTTAGAATTGGCAATTCTTCAATTAATCTACTAAATGTATGTAGATGTATTTTAAAAGAAGAAATAATATTAGAAAGATTAGAAAATAAATGTATTAATAAAGATATAAAAGAAATAAAATTAGATAGAATAATTGAAGATTATACTAATCTAGATACATTTATTATCAATAATGTATTTAAAGAAGAAAAAATAATATATAAAAAAGATGAATATAGAGATCCATTAATTGAAAAACTATCAATTGATAATCTAGCATCAATTTGTATTGGACACTATAAAAAAGGTTTTTCTGCAATGGTAGGATCTTCATGCGAACATGTCGTAGGTGCGGCAGGTGAAACAGTACTTAGTGTTAATGAAATAAAAGATTATTTAACAATGGCTGATGGTCCTGCAGGTCTTAGATTAATACAAGAATATGGAATAGATAAAAAAGGAACCTATAATATATCAATAGATCCTTTTGTTGAAAAAATGATGTTGTTTTTACCAAAGATTATAAAACCATTATTCAAGCACTCTAAAAGAAGAAATGGCAAAGTGTATCATCAATATACAACCGCAATTCCAATTGGTACAGCCTTAGCTCAAAGCTTTAATGATGATTTTATTAAAGGATGTGGAAATATAGTTGCTGAAGAAATGAATATATTTAAAGTAGATTTATGGTTAGCACCAGCATTAAATATTCATAGAAATATTTTATGTGGAAGAAATTTTGAATATTATTCAGAAGACCCATATGTTACAGGTAGAGTAGCATCAGCTATTGTAAAAAGTATAGAAAATAATAATGGATTAGGAACTACTATTAAGCACTTTGCTGCAAATAATCAAGAATTTAATAGAAATAATAATAATTCTCATATTTCTGAAAGAGCTTTAAGAGAAATATATTTAAAAGGATTTGAGCTATGTATTAAAAATTCAAATCCTAAAGCTATAATGACATCATATAATTTAATTAATGGAGTTCATACTTCAGAATCATATGAATTAATTAATGATATATTAAGATGTGAATGGAAATATGATGGTTTAGTAATGTCGGATTGGATTTTATCAGGTAGAAGTTTTTGTAAAAAAAGTAAATATGATGCCCCATATGCATATAAGAATATAATTGCAGGCAATGATTTAACAATGCCTGGAAATATTAAAGATCATAAAAATATAATTAATGCTTTAAAGAATAGTTTAATAAAGAAAGAAGATTTAATATATAGTTCTTCACGAATTTATAGAGCTATACAAAGACAAAAAAAGCATCAATAAATATTTTTGTTTCTAATAAAATACACTTTTATTTGATTTGTATGTGATAAAAAACAATTCAAAAAGTTTTTGTAGAAAATACAATTGTTTTTCTTGAAAACACAATTGTATTTTGATAGAATAAAAGAGTATTTTAAATAAAGGTGGTATTTTTATGAAATTAGGCCTATTCGGTTACGGAGTAATAGGACGTGGAGTTTATACTCTAGTTGAAAATTTAACAAAAAGATATGATGTTGAAATGGTTAAAGTATTTGACCTTCCAATTAAAAAAGAAATATTAGGTGATAAGCTTGTCACTGATATATATGATATTATCAATGATGAAGATATTAAAATTGTAGTAGAAGTATTAGGTGGACATGATTTACCTTATGAGGTTATTTCAGGATGCTTAAAAAAAGGAAAGAGTGTTATTACTGCAAACAAAGAAGTAGTATCTATGCACCTAGAAGAATTTATCAATTTAGCTCATCAAAATAATTGTTCATTCTGTTTTGAAGCATCTGCAGGAGGAGGAATTCCTGTTATTAGACCATTGATTGATAATATTAAGGTAAATGATGTAAATGATATCTTTGGTATTTTAAATGGTACTACAAATTACATCTTAACAAAGATGGATGATGAAGGATTATCATTTGAAGATGCCCTTGCTCTAGCAAAGAAAAATGGTTTTGCTGAGGCTAATCCTACTGCTGATTTAGAGGGATTAGATATTGTAAGAAAAATCAATATCTTATCATCTTTAGCATATAGAGGAAATATTTGTAATGATGATATTTATCATTATGGAATAACAGGTGTTACAAAACAAATCCTTGATGATA
This sequence comes from Acholeplasmatales bacterium, assembly GCA_017444645.1. Lineage (GTDB taxonomy): Bacteria > Bacillota_I > Bacilli_A > Acholeplasmatales > Anaeroplasmataceae > Anaeroplasma. The sequence goes on from JAFSWG010000039.1 coordinate 4,401, forward strand.
TTAAATCACGCGGATATGTTTTAAAATTTGTTGCCGCAAGCCATAGGGATGGCAATGATGTAACAATAAGAGTAGAACCAACTATGGTTCCAAATGGACATCCACTATCAGCTGTTAAAAATGAATTTAACGCAGTATTATTTACTGGTTCAACAAATGATACATTAGAATTCTATGGTAAGGGTGCGGGTTCAATCCCTACTGCGACAGCTATTGTTTCTGATTTAGTATCTATTTTAGAAAATAGAGCTTATATTGGATATAGAAATGAAAATAAGCTTGTTGTAAATCAAAAAACTAATGTTTGTGCTAAATATTATGTAATTGATAAAGAAGATAAGGTTTCTATTAGAATGGATATGTCTGATGAAGAATTATTAGCTTCTAAATTCTACGCAAGAATCTTATAAAATAAAAAATGGTACTCTAAATTAAAGGGGATGTAGGGGAAAGCCAGCTTTAAATAAGTGTGGATGTGACCTTTAAACTTTCGGGGATGCTACCTTTAAATTATCGAGTATGTTAAAAGGCACTGTTATATGAGGATTTGGCCCTCATTTAGCAGTGCCTTTCCATTTTATAGAAATTTAACTAATATAAATTAAATTATTTGTATCGTATATTGCCAATGAATCATTTATAATAGATTATCATAATCTGTTTATTTCAGCGATAAAAGGCTAATAATGACTATTAAAGCATTATTTGGTAATTTTTCTGTGATACTATTATTTGTGCTGGAGCAATCGTTATATCAGTTCTTTAACACTTAAAAAGCCTCCTTTTGATTAATGAATAACTCAATTTCATTTTATCAAAAAGGAGGTCCTTTTTTTTATATTCAAACAACCCCATAAATTTAAAGCTGGTATCCACGTTAGTTTAGAGTTGGATATCATCCACGTTAATTTATTGTTTCTTTCATAATCCCTATTAATTTAATTATCTTAAAAAATCACTAGGCAACTAGTGATTTTTTATTTTATCTAAATAATATTTTTTAATTTGTGCAAAAGTAACATCCGATAAATCATGTTCTATTTTACATGCATCATCTTCAGCAATTTCAGGATCAACTCCTAGATATGTTAATATTTCAGTTAAGGTTTCATGTCTTTCTAAAATCTTTTCAGCAATCTTAAGACCTTCTGGAAGAAGATGTATATGTTGATTATTATCAATTTCAATATATCCTTCATCCTTTAGCTTTTTAAGCATAATTGATACACTTGGCTTAGAAAAGCCTAAATCATTAACTATATCTATCGCGTGAACTCCATCTTTTTCTTTTGATAACATTAAAATGGCTTCTAAATAATTTTCTCCTGATTCAAGTACTGACATATATACCCTCCTAATTATACAAGACTAACTTTAGATTGATTATATCATTTATAATAATAAAAATAAAGCGATTACATATCATTTTATGTAAAAAGACACAAAAATAGACTACAAAAATTTTTATTTTTATGTTAGAATCTTATGAGTAGATTTTTATTGTTTTAGGAGTTGTTTTCATGAAATTAAGTGATTTATTATTTAAATTTAGCAATAATACTAATATGCAGGTATTTATTGATAATGCTAATGACAGACCACAGGCGTACGCAAAATATGATAAGGTAGATAATGGATATGTACTAGAACCAACTAGTCTTTTTAATGATGTCCTACATGCTACAAAGACTGTAATTAATCTTGATAATAAAAAAGAGATTACATCTTGTAATTGTGGCTGCTTAAATTTCTATAAAACAAAAGAATGCGTACACATCGCAGCTCTTTATTATAGTGGATTATTTCAATTAGATAATGATTTATTTAATAAAGAATATAATAAATATTTAAGACATCAACAAAAGACTATTCATAGAAATATCTTAAATAATTTAGCATCTGATATCAAGGTTACAAACCCTTATTTTGGATTAATTCATTTAATCCCTGTAATAGAAGAACAAGATAAGCAATACTTATTATCGTTAAAAATTGGATTTGATAAGGACTATGTTATCAAAAATATTTCTGAATTTATTAATATGACAGAAAATAATATTTTCTATAGCTATGGTCAAAAGCTTGAATTTACTCATTCATACGAATGCTTAGATTCAATCAGTAAAGTATTATATACTTTCGTATCTAATATTGATACAGCCGATGCTGATAAAAATATAGTTATAAGAAAATCTCATTTATTAGAAATATTAGAAATATATAAGGATAATATTATATTTTATAAGAGAAAAAATGAAGATAAGGCAGTTTCAAGGCTTATTCAAGAAAATACTAATTATAGTGTAGGCTTAAATTCAAATTATTTATATATAGATGAAGCTGATTCTAAATTATTACTAACAGGTGTAAATAATGCATATTTTATTACTGATACAATGATTTATGCATATCCATATAAATCAAGAACTGAAGGTAAAATATTTGGTTATTTATCTAAGCTTGAAGGAAAGCTAATGATAGATTCTGGAAGTGATGAATTTATCTCTAATGTTTTGCCTATTATCAAAAAGGATATTAATATATCAAATGAATTCTATGAAAAATATCCAATACCTGATATTAAGATAAATTCATATTTCACATATACTGATGGTGTAATTTTATTAACACCAAAGATTGCGTGTAAAGAGATTGATAGAAGAAGTCCATATATTAGACAACTATTAGATGGCTATTTCAAAAATATTGAATTATATAATTTTATTAAAAATCCAGATAAGAAATATTATTTACCAGAGCTTGAAAATCAATATAAGTTCTTAACTGGTGATATATCTAATATTAAATCTTTTGGTGAAGTATTCTTCGATGAAAATATGAAGAAACTTAAAGCTAAAAAATCATCTAAAACTAAAGTTAATATCTCATATAATGTAGGTTTATTAGATTTCAATTTTGAAAATAAAGATTTATCATTAGAAGAAATTCAAGTAATGCTTCAAGCATACCATGAAAAGAAGAAATTTATTAAATTAAAGGATAACACAATATTAGAAATTGATACTGATTCTGCAAAAGAAATTGATGATTTCTTAGAGGATTTCAATATTTCTATTAAAGAAATAAATAAACCAGTTAAAAAGTCTTTAAATTATTTATTAAAATTAGTATCAGGTGTTGATAATAACCTTAATATGGATAAAGAGGTTGTAAGAATAATTAAAGCTATTCAAAATTATAAGAATAGTAATTATTTACCTAATGATTGTGTTAAAGATTCATTAAGAGAATATCAAATTGATGGCTTTAAATGGCTAAAGACATTATCTGAATTTGGCTTTGGTGGTATATTAGCTGACGATATGGGTCTTGGTAAGACATTAGAGATGATTACATTCTTATTAAGCGATAATAAAGAAATGCCATCACTAATCGTTTGTCCAATGAGCTTAGTATATAACTGGGAAATCGAATGTGAAAAATGGAATTATGATGCTGAAGTTGTTTTAGTATTAGGTAATAGTGAAGAAAGAGAAGCTATTATTAAAAATATTAATCCAAATAAAAAAGCATTATATATCACATCTTATGATTCTTTAAGAAGAGATAGTGGATTCTATAATGGTGTTAAATTTAGATACATTATAGCTGATGAGGCTCAATTCATTAAAAATCAATTTGCTCAAAAGAGTGAAGCAATTAAATCATTAAATAGTGAAATTAATTTTGCTTTGACAGGTACACCAATTGAAAATGGTTTAGCTGATTTATGGAGTATTTTTGATTTCTTAATGCCAGGCTATTTATCTAATTACAATCATTTTAAAAATAGATATGAATCATTAATCATCCATGATGATTATGAAGCTTTAACTAATTTGAAAAAGAGAGTATCTCCATTTATTTTAAGAAGAACAAAGAAAGATGTATTAAAAGACTTACCTGATAAGATTGAAGATTATTATTACTGTAAGATGGAAGCTAAACAACGTGAGGTTTATGATGGATTTGTCGCAAGATTAAAAGATGATCTTAATAATGGCGCATCTAATGTTTTAGCTCTATTAACTAGATTAAGACAGGTATGTATTACACCTGAATTAATTTATCAAGAGCCATTTACTAATACTAAGATAGATATGGCAATTGATTTAATTAAATCATCAATAGAAGCGGGGCATAGAATTTTATTATTCTCACAATTTTCTCAAAGCTTCCCTATTTTATCTCGTGAATTAGATAATATGGGGATCAAACATTTCATTCTAGATGGTCAAACAAAGGCTAAGGTTAGAATGGAGATGGTTGATGAATTTAATAAAAATGAAGATATTAAATTATTTATTATTTCACTAAAGGCTGGTGGTACCGGCTTAAATCTAACTGGAGCTGATATGGTAATTCATTTAGATCCATGGTGGAATAGTAGCGCTGAAATGCAGGCAACAGATAGAACATATAGAATTGGTCAAACAAAGAATGTTACTGTAATTAAGCTAATTTGTAAGGATACTATTGAAGAAAAAGTTATTCATTTACAAAAATTAAAGAGAGAACTTGCTGAATCTATCGTTATCGAAGATGAGAAGAAGGCAGTTAAACTTACAAAACAAGATATTTTAGAATTATTAGAATAGTGGTTTCCCTGCCACTATTTTTATTTTTCGTTGTATTGTTTTATTATTTTTGTTATAATTAATTCATAAGTTACGTTTCATTTTTTAATAGGAGGTACTCTTATGGATTTATTAGGAATGTCTCAAAATACGCTTTTATTAACCTTTTTTATTATAGGTAATATAGTTAGTATTTTATTATTTTTTGTAATATTAGTTTCTAATATTGCATCAAAAAATAGAGAAACAAAAAATATATATTTTAATGCTGTATTAGTATCACAAATTGCGTATTTCATAATAGATATTATTTGGGCAATTGCGTACTTTAATAATTTTGACGGAAGAATATTAATAATTAGATACTCAAAAATGATGTATTTTATTACTGGTGGCTTCGCAGCATTTTGCTGGTTTATGTATATTGAAATACTTATGGGAGCAAGATTCTCTAAAACAAAGAAGCAAAGATTAATAATTGGTTTACCTATATTATTATCTACAGCGTTTGTAGTTATTATAAGTATTGCAACACCTGATGATAGAATAGTAAAGAATGTATTAGTTTCTATTAGCCAAATGTATATACCATATGCATATATTGTCTTTGCAGCAATATATTCAATTGCAATGGCTATTAAAACAAAGAAAAAAGCAACTAAAAAGAATTATATTTCATTATCTATTTATCCTTTTGGATTAGTAATTGTATCTATATTGCAAGTATTTTTCTTGGAACTTCCAATATTCTGTTTAGGAACTGCATTATTAATTGTTTTATTATATATCTTTAAGATTCAATCTCAAGTTTCAACAGACCCATTAACAGGTATCAATAATAGAGGAGCATTAACTAAATATATTGGTGAATATACACAATATAATGCAACTTATGTATTAATGATAGATGTTGATAAATTTAAGCTAATTAATGATAACTTTGGGCACCTTGAAGGTGACAAAGCATTGATAATTTTAGCTAACGCATTAAAGACAGGCTCTTCAAATAGAAAAGAGAAATGCTTCTTAGCCAGATATGGTGGAGATGAATTTATTATAATTGCATCTTGTGACGAAGAATTTGATATTGATTTATTAGTTGATGACTTACATAAAGAAGTAGCAAAGACACATGAAATAACCCAAAAATATAAATTAAGTATTTCAATAGGATATTGTAAAGTAAACGAAAATGAATCAATACTTCAAGTTATTGAAAATGCTGATGAGAGAATGTATGAAAATAAAACTAAAAAGAAGAAGTTAGAAATTGACAAAAAATAGTTATTATAATATAATCTTATTAAGAATTATTCTTAATTATGACGAGGTAATATTATGATTAGAAGAAATACTAATCAAAGACAAATTGTTTTTGATGCATTATCATGTTTAGGACATGCAACATCAGATGAATTGATTAATTATATAAATAATAATAATTCTAATATATCTTTAGCAACAATATATAGAAATTTAACTATTTTATTGGATGAAAAATCAATTAAAAAGGTTAAAATAGGCGATATTGATGTTTATGAGACTACTAAAGAAAAGCATTATCATTTTAAATGTCGTATTTGTGGAAATATAATTGATATTCCACCATCAATGGTTCCAAATAGTATTAATAATATTAAGACTATTGATAAAAATGATGTTTTAGATTGTGATATTGTATTTTCTGGAATTTGTCATTATTGCATAAAAAAATAAAAAAAGTAAAGGGGAAAACAAAAATGAAAAAGTATGTATGCAAAGTTTGTGGTTATGTTTATGAAGGAGATTCTTTACCTGAAGATTTCAAGTGTCCAGTGTGCAAGGCACCAGCATCTAAGTTTGAAGAGCAAACAGAAATGAGCTGGGCTTGTGAGCACGTTGTAGGTGCAGCAGCAGATGCACCAGAGGACATTAAAGAAGATTTAAGATCTAATTTTAATGGTGAATGTAGTGAAGTTGGTATGTATTTAGCTATGTCAAGAGTAGCTTTTAGAGAAGGATATCCTGAAATTGGTTTATATTATGAAAAAGCTGCTTTTGAAGAAGCAGAACATGCAGCTAAATTTGCTGAATTATTAGGTGAAGTATTAACTCCATCTACAAAGAAGAATCTAGAAATGAGAGTTGCTGCTGAAAATGGAGCAACTGCTGGTAAGCTTGATTTAGCTAAGAGAGCTAAAGCACTTAATTTAGACCCTATTCATGATACAGTACATGAAATGGCTAGAGATGAAGCTCGTCATGGTAGAGCATTCCAAGGCTTATTAGAAAGATATTTTGGAAAGAAATAAAAATTAAGGTTAAATTTAGGTAAAAGGAGTGTTTTAATAACATTCCTTTTTTTATTGACACAATTTTCACATAATTAGAATCTATAATATAAGTGTAATCACGAAGGGAAGTAATAATATGAAAAAAAGATATTTAATTATGGCAGCTTTTCTATTTATAGGAACATTTACTTTAGCTTCATGTAATAATAGTACTATTATTAAAAACGATGAAGATAGTACACTGCTTACAAACGGAGCTAATGTAACTAATCAAGTTAATAGTTTAAATCAAAGTGAATCATTAAAATATGATCCGGTTTATGTAGATACTAGTGTTGAGCTAGGCACAATTGCTGAAGCGTCAAATTCAACTGATGTAGAAACAGCTGTTGAAAAAATATATGATTCTGTAACATCAATTACAGCGACATCAGCATCAAGTATTTCTTCAGGCTCTGCAGTATTTTTTGCAAAGGATAATACATTAGGATTTAGTTATTTAGTTACATGTTTCCATGTTATTGATGGAGCATATAGCTTTACAGTAACAGAATCTGATGGCGATACATATCAAGCAAGCTTAGTTGCAGGATATGAAGATGAAGATTTAGCTATATTAGCTATTGAAACACCAGAAGCTGATGATTTAACATATGCATCATTCTTTAGTGATACAGATACATTAAAGCTAGGTTCTACAGTAATTTGTATTGGAAATCCGTTAGGTACTTTACCTGGTTCAGTATCAAGAGGAGTAGTATCTTATAATAATAGAGTTGTCAAAGTTGATTCATATAAATCACAAACTTTAATTCAAACAGATGTAGCAATTAATTCAGGTAACTCAGGTGGAGGACTATTTAATACCGCAGGAGCTTTAATTGGAATAGTAAGTGCTAAATATTCATCAACTGGTATTGAAGGATTAGGCTTTGCGATTCCTTCTAATACAGTAAAGGATGTAGTAACAAAGTTAATGTCTACAGCCAAATATGATACTGCAAATAAAGTATGGAAAACTGGATATTATGAAGGAAATTATGAATTTGGATTTACAATTTCTTTAGGTACATATTCTACAGGAATGGGCTTTAATACAACAAGAAGAACAGTAGCGTATATTTCTGAAGTGAATTCAAAGGAATCTTATACAGGAACTAATTTACAAGTAAATGATATAATTAATTCAGTATCTATTGATTATAAAGATAATAATAAAACTGATTCAACTTTAACTTCATTCTCAAGTGTTTCTGATATTATGAATTATTTATATAATTCAAATATGGAAATTGGAGATACAATCACATTTAATGTTACTAGATCTAATGTTAATCAGACAATTAGCTTTAGTGTAGAACAATTTAGATATACAATATAAAATATTAGGATGGCTTTGCCATCCTTTTTTCTTGAAAAAAATAGTAGTTTCCTTTATAATTATAGAGTATGAATTGAGGTGCTTAAAATGGCAAATTATAAAGATCTTGCAAATTTAATATTCCCTAATATTACTGATACAATTTGCGACTTAGAAAAGAGATATCCAAAAAGAAATTTACCTGAAGGAGCAATGGTAACTAGATTCGCTCCATCTCCTACAGGATTTTTACATACAGGTTCATTATTCACATCTTTAGTTTCAGCACGTTTTGCAAAACAATCAGGTGGTGTGTTCTATATTAGACTTGAGGATACTGATACTAAACGTGAAATTGAAGGCTCAGGAGAATCATTAATTAAACAATTAGAGGTATTTGATGTTGTTCCTGACGAAGGATATATTTCTGATAGTAAAGAAATTGGTGCTTATGGTCCTTATAAACAATCAAATAGAAGTAGTATTTATAATACTGTAATTAAGTATTTAATTGAAATAGGTAGAGCCTATCCTTGTTTTGCTAGTCAAGAAGAATTAGCTGAATTAAGAAAGAAACAAGAAGCATTAAAAGAAATACCAGGTTATTATGGAAAATACGCTATATATAGAAATTTAAGCGTAGATGATGCAATTGCTAGAATTAAAAATGGAGACCCATACATTATTAGATTTAAATCTATGGGAGATCATAATAATAAGATTGCATTTCATGATGAAATAAGAGGAGATTTAGAATTAACAGAAAATGATCAAGATATTGTTATTTTAAAATCAGACGGATTACCTACATATCATTTTGCTCATTTATGTGATGACCATTTTATGCATACTACAGTTGTAACTAGAGGAGAAGAATGGCTACCAAGTCTTCCAATCCATTTAGAATTATTTGATACATTAGGATTTGAAAGACCCAAATATGCTCATTTTCCAGTTATAATGAAGGTTGAAAATGGTAATAGAAGAAAGCTATCTAAGAGAAAAGATGCAGAAGCTGCATGCTCATATTTCTTAGAAAAGGGATATCCTAAATATGGATTTATTGAATATTTATTAACTATTGCTAATTCAAATTATGAAGCTTGGAGAAATGAAAATTTAGATAAATCACCATATGATTTCAAATTAACATTTGAAAAGATGTCACTAGATGGTGCATTATTCGATTTAGAAAAAGTGGAATCTATTTCTAAAGAAAGAATGGCTTATAGAAAAGCTTCAGATTTAGAAAAAGAAGTAGAAAACTGGGCTAAAGAATATAATACTGAATTCTACAATAAGATTGTTGAAAATAGAGATTTCTTAATTGATATATTGAATATCGAACGTGAAAAAGAAAATCCTCGTAAGGATTATGCTAAATATTCTGATATTTATCCAATTATTTCATTCTTCTATGATGATGTATATAACCAAATAGATAAGAATACATTAGATTGGACAATAATGAAATCTAAAGGTGAATTAAGAGATGTAGATAAATCTATTGTTAAAACATTACTTACAGATTATATGAATACATATAATGTAGAGGTAGATGAAGAAACTTGGTTTAATAATCTAAAGGATTTAGCATCTAAATATAATTTCACAGCTGATCGTAAATCATATAAGAATGCTCCTATGGATTTTAATGGTCAAGTTGGAGATGTTGCAGGATTTATTAGATTATGTTTAGCAGGTAGAAAAAACACACCTAATATTTATTATGTACAAAAAATACTAGGTAAGGATAAAGTATTTGCAAGAATTAATTCAATTATTGAAAAATTTTAACTTGCAAAATTAATAATTTATGATATGATTATATGTGCGTATTGCGCACATATATTTGGCCAATTGGTGAAATGGTTAACACATCGCCCTCTCAAGGCGACATTCATGGGTTCGAACCCCATATTGGTCACCATTTTAAATAATTCAGACGAACTTGGTAGTTCGTCTTTATTTTTTCTTCATTTTATTGAATATATTGTTTCTTTAATGATATAATTATCTCGTATGTAAATTCAATTGACATAATGGGAGGGAAAAATATGTCAGCAAGTATAAAACAAATGATGGTAAGTATTCTTAATTTAAGTAAAAAAGAAAAGATTTCATTAGGTAAATCTTGTATGTTAAGAATAAAAACATTATTAAGAAAAAGAGGTATTGATGATGAAAAGAAAATCAATGCTTTTATAAATAATTTAATTAAACTTTTTGTAAGTGCTGATAATGACTGTACTAAAAGTGAATGTGAATATTTAAACGCATTAACCGGAAAACAATTATCATACGATGATTATGTTAAAATGACAAAGGGTGGATCAGATTCCGTCTTTATTGAAAAATTTGATAAGTTAATTGATTCTTTAGATTCAGAAGAAAAAAATCAAATCTGTTTATTCGGCTTATGTATATTAGTATCTGATAATGTATTATCAGTTGAAGAACAAGAAGTATTTATTAAAATTTTAAAATAATAAAAAAGCTTAAGATGTAATGAATGAAATCTTAAGCTTTTTATATTGTTACACATTATATGTATAATTATCAAATAAAATATTATAAACTAAAGAAGTATGCATATAAACTGTTCTAATTACAGAATTAGAATATGGAGGCACCGCTAATAACAAGATTGGAGCCCCACTATTTTGAATTAAATTTGTAAACGTATTACAAGAATCTAATAATACAGCATCAATAGAAGAATAAGCATCACCTTTATCTTCTTCTAAGAATGGCTTTAAGAATTTGTATAGGTTTTCACCACTAGTTACTAACGGTATAAGATCAAACATATTATTTTCAGCAATCTCTTGTATTGCTGTTTTAATTTTTGTCTTTGTTGAATCTTTCATAGTGAAGAATGTATCAAAAACAAAGGAGATAGCAGGTTGATAACGTTCAACAAATTCCTGTCTAGTATTTAATGAATATTGTTTATTTTCGTCATCACTTGGATAATATTTAGTTAATGTATTTATTATAAAGTTTGTTGTCTCAGTTTCTTTTTCAACATCTGAAAATTTTGAAAATTTAGGTAATACATATTTGTTATTATGAGATATTAATATTTCATCTGCTTTTTCATTATAAATATCAATATCAGTACCACATCTAGTGAATTCATAATTATCAGGAGCAACATATGGTACTAAATCAGCACTATTAATAATATTAAATACATTTTTATAATCAATATTATCAGCTTTTAGCACACCCCTTGGTGTAGCAAAAGAATAAGAATATAAATTACTTTCAGCTGTTAATTTATTATCTAATGTCATTAATTTATGACTTAATACATTAGATACTGCCGCACCACGTGAATATCCAGTAAGTAATAATTTTAAAGTAGAAGTATCTTTATTATTAGATAAATAAGTAATTAATCTATTATAAATCTTATCTGCAGATTCTTGGAAATTCTTATGGTTACCAGTTATACCTATATCAAAATTACCTTTCCATTCAGTAGAATAACCTACACCTCTAGCAGATATAACAACTAAATCTGAATTATCTATTTTTTTATGGGCAAAGCTATAACCAATTCCTTCATCACTAGTATCTGAGTCTCCGTAGTATTCAATCTTATCAAAACCTAAATCAGTATAAAACTTGTTAGTAATTGTTCTATTTTCAGTAGAAAGAGCACTACCTAGTGAGAATAAAGCTAAATCTTTGTTAAACTTAGTAGATTCTTCACTAACATATGAATCTTTAAAATGAAATTTTGTTGTTTCAGTCTCTCCACTAAAACCAAAAGTTTGATTTATTTCTGTAGAATAATCTACTGTTGTATTAGTTGTAGTAGTGGTTGTTGTCGTTATATTAGTTGTTGTTGTAGTAGAATTTGTTGTTTCTATAGAATTAGTTTTATTACATGCTACTAATGTAACCCCTGAAACTAAAAATAACGAGATGCCTAATATTTTCTTTATTTTCATAAAAATCACCTCTTTATATTATTATAATTATAATAAAAAAAATAATCAATGAAATATGAAATAATAATCATCTTTACATTTATTATCAATGGTGTTATAATTTCATTGAGTAAATACTCAACGAACGGTGATATTATGACACGTCAGGAACAAAAAGAGAAAAGAAGAATAGAAATTTTATATAAAGGCTTAGAATTATTTGTTGAAAAAGGCTACGATGCAACTAAGACAATTGATATTGCTAATGCTTTAAATATTAGTGAAGGATTATTATTTCATTATTTTAAAACAAAAGAGGATTTATATTATGAATTAGTAAGATTAGGTATTAATGGTACAAATAAAGAAATAATAAATAATAATTTAAAGCCATTAGATCAATTATTAAAATATGTAACAGATATTTTTAACGCAGTTAAATTGGATATAAATTTTGCAAGAATGTTTGTTTTAATGCCTGAGGCAACAAAAATAGGTACACCAAAAAGGGTAAGAGAGCTTGCATTAAGTGTAAATATAATAGATTTATATATTCCAATTATCATTAAAGGACAAGAAGAAGGAACAATAAAGCAAGGTGATCCATTTATTTTATCTAATGCATTATTTAGAAGCATATATGGTGTATGTGAAGGATATGCCCTAGATTCTAATAATACACTTCCTGATCCTAGTTTAATGATTGATATAATAAGGAGATATTAATAATGAAATCAAAAATAGTTTTATTATTACCAATTAGATGTATTATATTTTTTATTGTCTTTATATCAATGATGCTAATAACAAATAAAGATTTAAAAGAATTATCAAATACATGGAGTGTAGTGATTTGTATTATTAATATATTACTTATTGTTTTATTAATATTTTTAACAAGAATTAAAAATTCTAATCTATTAGAATTAATTAATTATAAAAAGGGTGTTACAACTAAAAAAGAAATATTAATTATGATTTTAATTGTATTATTAATTGGAATGGGTGGAATGTATCTTGCTGGATTAATAGTATATCAAAAGATTCCATATTTCGCTCCAGAAATGATTGCCCCTATACCTTTATGGCTAGCTATTATTGTCTTTATTTTATTACCTACAACAACAGCTATTGCTGAAGATAGCCTATATTTAGGTGTTGGGGTGAATAATATTAATAATAAATATTTAAAGATAATAATTCCAAGCTTTTTCTTTGCTTTACAGCATTCATTTATTCCATTTATTTTGGATATAAGATTTATAATTTATAGATTTTTATCATTTTTACCATTAACTATAATATTAGCTTATATCTATAATAAAAAGAAAAATCCATTACCAATCATGATAGCTCATGGAATAATAGATTTATTCACAGTGGTTTGGATATTAATTACATCAATTAATCCAGAATTTTATCTATCTTTATTAAATATGTAGGAAACTACATATTTTACTTTTGTTCATTATTATTTTATAATAGAAGAAATGATAAAGGCGTTGATACAAATGAAGAAAAGAATTATTTTAATTTCAAAATTCATATTTGCTATAATAATAGGTGTTTCTTTTTATTTCCTTTCTGGAGTATTAAAATCTCCTGCCAAAATAAAAGAAAGCGAAACTAAATACATGACCAAGCTTTTAGAAGCACCAACTGATGGTAGTAAACCAACAGAACATGATGCGACTGATGTTGTTGCGTACGCATTATGGAAAGTCGCAAATACTGACAACTTTAAAGTTACTACAACAGGTAATTCAAGTGCGTCAGTTGCTACCTTAAAGATAAGTAATGAAAGAATAGTAATAGGAAAACAGGCAATGGTATCAACTACATCTATGGGTATAGTTTCTATTGGAAAACAAAAATTTTATTCAGATGATAAAGTTTTATTAAGAGATTATGAAAAATTCACTGATGATGGTGTTATATGGAAGAATGAAGAACCTGAATGTATATCATATAAAGAGATGATATCAAGATATGGTTGGCTTCCATGGCAAGCTAATGGATATATAATTTGTGATGAAACATACTTAAATAGAGATAATATAAAAGTACAAGCTTTAGATAACGATTTATATAAGGTTGGATTTGATTTAAATCCAAAACCTGATTATGCACCATTTTGGTATCGAAGAGAAATATTAACAAATTCATCATCTACAATTGAACCTAATTTTAAATCAATACATATAGATTTAACAATTGATAATGATTATAGGATTATTTATCAAGATTTTATAGAGGTATATGAAGTTCAAACATATGGAATAAAAGCTGAAACTAAAACAAGTGTAAGAGATGAATTTAGCTATGATAATATAGAATTTAATCAAGAATATTTAGATTATTTCAATAAATATAAAGATTTAAATCCTAAAGATTCAGACGGAAAGACAGTTGTTAAGGATGATATTGCATCTATGCTAATATCATCACTACAAAATGGTGTAAATGATATATTATTAGATGTTGATTGTAAAATAGGAAATAAGACAATAAATGGTAATGCCAGCATTAATATTTATGATTTATCAAATATAAAAATAAGATTAAAATTAGAGGATTTGATAGAATTAGAATATTTAAATAATAATATTTATATGTCTGGTTTTGGTTTAAATGTTAAAGGCGATATTTCTAATTTGACAGAAGTAATTGAAAGATTAGGTAATAGAAATACAAATAATAATCTTAATGAAATATTAAATCAAATTAATCAAGCTAAATTAGTTGAAATAGGAAATAATAAACAAATAGATGCGACGATTAATGTTTATGGAATTGATATTAAAATAAATGCTAATTTGGGTAAGGTAGATAATGGATATATATTAAATAGCTTATCTATAAACTCTAATCTATTTAATAAAGATATTAGTTTAAATATTAAAAAAGGAAATAAAACATTTGTAGATAAAGATTATTCTAATTATGATAATATTTCTGATTTAACTGGAATAATTAACAAATTATTAGATGTTATTGAAACAAAAGAATTTAATTTTAATTATGATATTAATATATCTAATTACGATATAAATTCTATAAACATTAGTGGTGATGTAAGTGTTAAATTATATCAAAATAATCAATTTGATTTAGAATTAAATGCGATTATAAAAACTAATGATGATGCATATCATGATATAAACATTAAAATCATAAGTGAAGAGTATTATAAGAATAATAATATATCTTCAAAAGGAATGATTTTTATAACATATGGTAGGAAAGAAAATGATAATAAATTAAGAATAAAAATACCATTAGATGATGTATATGGAATTGTAGAAACATTAATTAAGATATTAGATTTAAAGATTGATATCTTTGATAAATATTCTAGTTTCAATTATGATGATATTGATTTAAATCAATTAAGAGGATTAATTAAATTAATAAATGTTAATAGGTTAAATAATATTGATATTACAAATCTAATTAAAGAATCAGAATTTAAGAATAAAAAGGCTGTATTAAAGCTAGGCTTAAATGAAAATAAAGAACAATTGGTTAATTTAATAATAGATACTAATGAAAAGGATAATGAAGTAATAAAAATTAGCTGTGATAATATTTTATTAAATTATTATTCAGAAACTGATTATAAGAGATTAGATATTAATTCTATATCTTTAATTAAAGGACAAGCAAATATTTGTCCTGATAATAATGAATATATAGAAATCAATGATTTAGATGAATTTGTAAATGGTATTGTTTCAACAGCAACCTTAAAAGATTATGATATTAATACTACAGTTGATTTTGGCTTTTCAATATTTGGTGTTACTGTAGACAATGAAATGTTAGTATCTTCAAAGATTAAGATAGATGATAATAATAATCCAACTATTCATTTGTCAATGGATTTATCAAATCTTAATGATTCAATGAAAGTTTTAATGACAACTACTAAGTTAGATGTTTATTATCAAAATAAATATGTATATATTAAAAAACTAGTAGGAGAAGATACATATGAATTAAAGATTCCATATCAATCATTCATTAATGATTTTAAATATTATTTATTAGAATATGGTCTTGGAATATCTAATACATTATTTGGTTTATTGAAACCAGAAGAAAATGAAGAACCAGCGGATGCGAATACAATTATAAATGAATATAAGTTTATCTATAATAAATTAGTTCTAAAATTAGATCTTGGTGCAATACTAAATAATAACAAAATGGGAATAATTGATTTAACATTTGTTTTTGATGAAGTATCACCATCAGCTGATAAAAATAAAGTAAGAATGATAACTGGTCTTGAAAACATTAAATTTACAATGCTAAATCTACTTAATTTCAATATATCAGATATTTCTATTAACAATATAAATAATCAAGAAGTAAAAGAAATAGATATTACCGAAGAGAATAATTATATTGAAGGCTATAATAAAGAAATAAATGTTGAATATTTAAATGGAAATAATAATGGAAAGATTAAACATAAAATTACATTTGTATATGGTTTAGGTTTAGATGATGAAATTTTTAAAAGTGTTGAAGGAGATGAAATTACATATCCTACAACAAAAACTATTACTCACAATGAAAAGCAATATGAAATATTAGGTTGGTATAGTGATAGAGAATTAATAAATGAATTTAAAGAAACACAAGTAGGAACAGAAGACATTAAATTATATGCAAAATATAAAATCAGTTAATTAAATTAAAATGTGTGACAAAATGCCACACATTTTTTTGAATAATCTGGTACTATAAAAAAATATAAAACTGATACTTTTAAAAGGACCAAAATGAGTTTAATATTATAAATGTATTTCATAAAAGGGGAGAGTGAGATTTATGAAAAATGATAAATTGTTAAATAAAATAGTAATTATAGCAATGTTTAGTGCTCTAGCATGTGCTGGTACATTTATTCAAATAAGAATGCCTGCTGGAGATTTCGTACATTTAGGTAATTTCGTTATGATAGTTGCTGCATTATTACTTGGTGGTATAGCTGGAGGTGTATCTGGTGCCCTAGGTATGGGATTATATGATATTATTTTCTATACATCAAAGCCATCAACAATATTAAGAACGTTTATTTTAAAATTTTTAGTAGGCTTTGCGGTAGGAACATTATTTAGATTAATAATTAAAAAGGATATTAATTCAAGAAAAATATTATTTGGTTTATCTGGATTATTCATTGGTATTGGTATTTTGTTTACAATATTATTTGTTTTAGGTGATAAATCAGAATTTGGATTTGATAATGGATTATCATCAGTTTATAATAATATTTTTGGTTCTAAAAATAGCTTCAAAATATCATTATATGTTCCTATATTCTCATATTTATTTGGTATAGGTACTTTTGTTGCAGCAATATTAGCATCTAAGTTATCAAAAAGAAGTATGGCAGCACTTGTTGCTGTTAGTGTTGCAATAATTGTTAATATTATTGGTGAATTTGTATTAAGATGGCTACTTGAAGGAATTATGGTATCAGATTTTAATACATCAATTATAGTTGCTACATCAAAGATTCCAGGTTCATTTATAACAGGATTTATAAGTGTAGTATTATCTGTATTAATTTATGAACCTATTTATAGAGCGGTAAAGCATACAGGCCTATTTAATGATGATACAGCTAAATTTGATGAAGATGAAAAAGACGATGTAATAGAATTAAAGGAGCAAACTAATGAAACAAAATAATTTAAAATATATTGTATTATTTGGTGGCCTTCTAGCAACAATTCTTATTACTGTAGGACTAATCTTATTGAATAAGCAAGTATTTGATACCCAAGCTTTTAAAGCAATTGAGAATAGTTCAAATATCAAGCTTTGGATTAATAATTTTATAGGCTTCGGAGAAATAGTAGTAGTTATATTGACATTTATTACATTTCTTTTCTTAAATAATAACAAGAATGAGAGTAAATAAACTCTCATTTTTTGTTGTTTAAAATCTATCTTTTTATTATATCTTTATGATATAATATAATCAGTTTTTATGGGATGTGATTTTAATGAAAAGAATGATTTTAATAGATGGTAACTCTCTTATGTATAGGGCTTATTATGGAATGGCAGCCGGTGGAGCTCCACAGGCTAATTCAAAAGGCTTATATACTAATGCGATATATGCATTTGCAAGAATGATTAATCATGTAATTAAATTATCAAATTATGATAATATTTTAGTCGCATTTGATGCAGGTAAGAAGACACTTAGACATGAGTGGATGACTGATTATAAGGCAGGACGTGCGCCAATGCCTGATGAATTTAGAATGCAAATAGCATATATTAAGCAATTTTTAGATATAATGAGAATTAAGCAATATGAACAAGATTTATATGAAGCTGATGATATTATTGGTACTATGTCAAAAATTGCTGAAGATAATGGTTATCATGTAGATATTTTCTCATCTGATAAAGATTTATTACAACTTGTTAGTGAAAATACAACTGTTCATTTAAATAAAAAAGGTATGACAGAACTAGAAGATTATACACCTGAATTATTTTATGAAAGATATCAAATAAATTACAATCAATTCATTGATTTAAAGGCAATGATGGGTGATAAATCAGATAATTTACCTGGAATACCTGGAGTCGGTGAAAAAAAGGCTGTTACATTATTACAACAATATGGTACTTTAGATAACATTATTGAGCATAGAGATGAAATAAAAGGTGCCTTAGGTAAGAATGTTCAAGAAAATTACGAATCAGCTAAGCTTTGTCAAAAAATGGCAACAATCATTCGTGATTTTGATATAAAAATCACTTTAGATGATACTAAAAAACAAGAGCCCGATAAAGAAAAATTAATTGCATTTTATAAAGAATTAGAATTTAAATCTTTATTAAAGGATATTGAAGTTGATGCACCAAAGATTATTGAAGACAATACATATAAAATTGTTAATAATCCAATGATGCTAGATGATATTTTATTACCTAATTCAGCATTAATATTTGAAACATTTGAATACAATTATCATAGATGTCCTATTTTAGCAATAGGTATCAAAAATGGAAAAGGTACATTTATTATTCCACCTGATATGATGTTTAATAATATGTCATTAATGATGTATTTAGGTGATGAAAATATAAAAAAATCTATTTACGATTATAAAAGAGCATATGTATTATGTAAAAGAGTTGGTATAGATTTAAGAGGAGTAGATTTCGATTTATTATTAGCAACTTATATTTT
Organism: Acholeplasmatales bacterium; assembly: GCA_017444645.1. Classification (GTDB taxonomy): domain Bacteria; phylum Bacillota_I; class Bacilli_A; order Acholeplasmatales; family Anaeroplasmataceae; genus Anaeroplasma. The sequence continues at coordinate 23,780 of JAFSWG010000039.1, forward strand.
AAGATCTACAGGTAACCAAGAAGAGTTTAAATATATTGCTTCATATTATGATTACGATGATGTTTATTTAGATGAAGAAATATATGGTAAAGGTGTTAAAAAAGCTATACCAGAACAAAATATTTTATATACACATATAGCTAAAAAGGCTAATGCTTTATTTGAATTAAAGGATAAATCAGTTGAATTATTGACTGAAAAGAAGCAATTACATTTATTAACAAATATTGAAATTCCATTATCTAGAGTATTAGGTAAGATGGAATTTAATGGTATTAAAGTAGATATAAATGAATTACATAAACAAAAAGAAGAATTAGAAATAGCTATAACTGAACTTGAAAAGAAAATATATAATTTAGCAGGCCATGAATTTAATATCTCATCTCCTAAGCAATTAGGTACTGTATTATTTGATGAATTAAATATTCCATATCCTAAGAAAAAGGGAAATAGCTATTCAACAGACATTGATATTTTAAATGCTGTTAAATTATCTAATCCAATCATTGATTTAGTAATTGAATATAGAGCGAAAACAAAGCTTTATTCAACATATGTAATTGGAATTAATGACTATATATATCCTGATGGAAAGGTTCATACAATCTTCCAACAAGCTTTAACCGCAACAGGTAGATTATCTAGTATTGATCCAAATTTACAAAATATTCCTATAAGAACACCTGAGGGTCATTTAATTAGAAAAATGTTTGTTCCAGAAAAGCCAGGTAATAAGCTATATTCATCAGATTATTCTCAAATTGAGTTAAGAGTATTAGCTCATATGGCTGATGTTAAAAAGCTAAAGGAAGCATTTATTAATGGTGAAGATATTCATACTAAAACTGCAAAAGAGGTATTTAAAAAGGATGAAATCACACCACTTGATAGACGTCATGCTAAGGCTGTTAATTTCGGTATAGTATATGGTATATCAGCATTTGGATTAGCTCAAGATTTAGGAATATCTAATTATGAAGCATCAGAATTTATAAAGAAATATTATGAAGCATATCCAGAAATCAAAACATTTATGGATAAAATAATTGATTCATGCAAGGAAAATGGTTATGTATCTACAATGGAAAATAGAATTAGATATGTTCCAGAAATTAATTCTAAAATTTTTATGCAAAGAGAATTTGCAAAAAGAGTTGCGATGAACACGCCTATCCAAGGCAGTGCGGCTGATATTATTAAAATCGCAATGATTAATGTAGATAATGAAATTGAAAAAAGACATTTAAAGAGTAAAATGATTGTTCAGGTTCACGATGAATTAGTATTTGAAGTTGAAAGTGGAGAAGAAGAAATTTTACAAAGCATAGTTAAAGAAAAAATGGAAAATGCTTATAAAATGAATGTACCACTTGTGGTAGATGATTCATTTGGAAATAACTGGTATGAGGTGAAATGATGGATATTGTATTAAATAGACGTAGTGTAAGAAAATTTGATTTAAATAAAATGATACCTCATGAAGATTTAGTTGATTTAATCAAACATGGTGAGGCAGCAGGTACTGCAAGAAGACAAAAATCTAGAGAATATATAATTATTGAAAATAAGGACATAATTAATGAATTAGCTAAGATTTATGTAAAAAGCTCTATGAATGTTAAAGAATGTAATCAAATGATTGCAATTATTGGCAAAAAAACTGAAGATATGGCAGCACCTGAATTTGTTCCAACTGATTGTGCACTTGCCCTAGAAAATATAATGGTTTATGCCGTATCAAAGGGTATTGGTACAGTTATGCTTGGAACTTACCCAAATAAAGATAGATTTGCAGCTGCAAATAAATTATTAAAATTAACAGAAGATAAATTTGTATTTACTTTTATTTGCTTAGGATATCCAATCGATAAAGATAATGCATTCTATGATATGAATAAATTTGATGAAAAAGTAATATCATATATTAAGTAGGTGATCTTATGCCTGAATTACCAGAGGTAGAAACAGTAAGACGAGTATTAAAAAAAGATATAATAAATCTAAAAATAAATGATATTATTATTAGATATAATGGAATCATTGAAGATGATATAAATTATTTTTTAGATAATGTTAAAAATAAGACAATTGTTGATATGTTAAGAAGAGGAAAATATTTAATTTTCAAATTAAATGAAGGATATATGTTATCACATCTAAGAATGGAAGGCAAATATTTTTACTTACCTAATGATACATTAGATAACAAGCATATCCATGTAATTTTTATATTATCTAATGGATATTCGCTTTTATACCAAGATGTAAGAAAATTTGGTAAAATGTCTTATAAAAAAGATAACGAATTGTATGATACTCATCCATTATTAGATTTAGGCTATGATCCAATCTTGGATTTGAATCCTAATTATGAAGATTTATATAAAAACCTTTTAAGAAAAAAGTCTCCAATTAAGACAGCTTTATTAGATCAATCTGTAATAACTGGCTTAGGAAATATTTATGTTGATGAGGTTTTATTTGAATCTAAAATAAACCCAGAACGTCAAGCGAATAATATAAGCTATGATGAATTTTTAAGTATTTGTAATTCATCAGTTAGTATATTAACTAAAGCGATAGAAAATAAAGGAACAACAATAAGAAGTTATACATCTAGTCTTGGTGTAGAAGGAAATTATCAAAATTTTTTAAATGTTCATACAAAAAATATATGTCCTCATTGCAAAAACGCACTAGTTCGTGTTAAAATAAATGGAAGAACGACATATTATTGTAAAACTTGCCAGAGGTGATAGTAGTGAAAAGAGTTATTGGTATAACTGGTGGTATAGCAAGCGGAAAAAGTAATGTATGTGCCGTTATTAAAGAATTAGGCTATCCAATAATAGATTGTGATGAAATCACAAGAAGAAATTATGAAATTGATGGTAAGATTTATAAAGTAGTTCTTGAAAGATTTGGTAAAGATTTTTTATTAGATGATGGAAACATTGATAGAAAAAAGCTTGGCAAATTAGTATTTAATAATTCAAGTGCTAAAATGTTATTAAATTCTATTACTCATCCAATAATAAAAGAAGAGCTATTAAAAGAAATAGCTAAATATAATGATGGATTAGTATTTGTTGAGATACCATTATTGTATGAGGCAAAATTTGAAACTATTTGTGATAAAATTATATGTGTATTCTTATCGCAAAAGTATCAAGTTGAAAGGCTAATGGCCCGCGAAGGAATCGATGAGGATTTCGCATTAAAGAAAATTCATTCACAAATGGATTTATATATGAAAAAATCACTTGCTGATTATGTTATCAATAGTAAGGGAAGCTTTGATGAAACAAGATTACAAGTGATTGATGTAATAAATAATATAAAAGGAGTGTAATTATATGACAGTAGTTGAAACTAGCGAAAACGCAAAAAAATTAATTTTACAAACACATTATTACAAAGCATCTTATGATGAAATTAAAAAACTTTATTTATCAATTTTAGAAGAAGAAAAACATAATGTTGTTTCTGTAAATGATGATTATACTGAAATATATTCAGAGATTCCTCATATGGAAGTAATTGCAAAAATCATTATGCAAGATCCAAAGGAAACATCAATTGATTTCTATATCAATTCTGATTTTATGGTTGGTGCTAAAGGAAAAGCTGAAAAGTTTATTGAAAGAGTACTTGCTAAAATTGAAGCAACTTTTGAATTTAAAGGAGTTTCTTTGCATAAAGAAGTAACAGCTTAGCCATGAAAACATTAGACAGAAAATCAAAATTCAATATTTATTCCGGATTTACACTGTCTAATGATGATGTATCAGTCATTTCCCTACTATATACACCTTTAATTGGCAGTGATTCTTTAATGCTTTATATGGCATTTCAGTCTTTTTTAGAGCGCAATAATTTGAAAAGCGAGACGTTAACTCACGAAGATTTTTTAGAAATTTATTCTATGAGCGAAAAAAGATTTTTAGAAGCCAGATATAAGCTTGAAGGAATAGGATTATTAACAACATATTTTAATAAAAATGACAATATATACATATATGCTATATGTCCACCACTTACTGCTAAGAATTTTATTAAAGATGTAACATTAGGTCTATATTTATTTTCTAAAATTAGAAAGGATACATTTGATTTAATATGTAATCATTTCAAAATTGAGAAAATTGATAAATTATCCTATGAGGATGTTACCGCATCTTTTGATGAGGTATATGAATCTAGGGTATCTAATGATGAAACATTCGAAAAATTCCAATATATATTAGGCAAGAAACCTAATGTAGGCTTGAAAATCAAAGACACTGGCTTTGATTTTTCATTTTTTCTAAAAGAAATTAATCAAGATTTCTTAGAAACTGGTGTTACTAAAAACTTTGAAAATCAAATTAAAAATATAGCCTTTGTTTATGGCTTTGATGAATCTGAAATGATTGGATTATATAATGATTCAATTAATAAAAGTGAATTATATGATTATAGATTATTAAAGAAAAAGGCTAATATTTTATTTAATTATAAAAGAAATATGAGAGGACCAATTTTGGTATCTAAAAATAATGATGATGTTACTAATGATGATTTAATTTCATTCCTAGATACTGCATCACCAGAAGAATTAATAGATTCAATTGTTCCTGATTTTCCACCATCATATCTTGATACAATTATTGAAATATATCAAAATATATCACTTCCACGTGGTGTATTAAATTGTATGATAATAAAGGTATTAAAGGATAAGAGTGGAGAGATGCCTAAATTAAATTATTTTAAAAAGGTTTCAGAATCTTGGATTAAAGATAATATTTTTACAACAATTGACGCAGTTAAATATGTAACAACTGCGAAATATAGTGCTGATAATAATATTAATAAAACTGATGATAACGGAGGATTTGAAGAACTATAATGAAAAAAATAGATTTGAATACCAACGTTGATAAGAATATAATTAATGATTTTATAAAAGAAATTCAAAGAGAATTTCCTGAGCATGTTATTAATGATAAAAATGTTATAGATTTTTCATTATTATTAGAGTCTAATAAAAAGTGTTTATCATGCAAAGGATTAGATAATTGTCTTAATGAAACTGATGGGTATAAATTAGTTTACGATGAAGAATCATTTAAATATAGTCCTTGTAGATTTTTAGATGAGAAAAATAAAAAAGCTAAAAATAGAAATTTGATTAAGACTTTATATTTACCTACTAAGATATTAGAAGCTAGAATAGAAAATTATGATGTTAATACTGAAAGTAGAAAAAAGATATTTAGTAAAATAAATGAATTTATTACTGCATCTAGAAATAATGAATATGCTAAAGGATTATATTTATATGGAACATTCTCAATTGGAAAAACATATACTTTAGCATGTATAGCGAATGAACTTGCTAGAAATAACATTGAATCATTATTAATTTATTTTCCAGATTTAGTAACTGATTTAAAAAATGCGATATCTGATAATAATAGATATGAATCACTTATTAATATGCTAAAATCTATTCCAGTATTAATGTTAGATGATTTAGGTAGTGAAAATATGACACCTTGGGTAAGAGATGAAGTATTAGGACCTATCATTAATTATCGTGTATTAGAAAATAAACCAGTATTTATTTCATCAAATATTAAGCCTAATGATTTAAAAGGTCATTTAGCTATTGATAAGTCACCTGAATCAATGATGAAGGCAGAAAGAATCATTTCTAGAATGAATGCTTTAATGAATAGTATTAATATGGATGATTCTAATAAATATGCTAGATAATTTGTTTAATAAGTTGAAAATAAATGTATTTTAGGTTATAATAACCTAGTCGATGATTAAGGACAAGATAATAATTAATTTATCTATAGAGAGAATACGGTTGGTGAAAGTATTTGTTAATGATTATTATTACTACCTTAGGAGATTAATGGAGGAAATGCCATTACGTATAAAGGCGTTAACTTTTAATGAGTGCTAGAATTATTCTAGAATAAAGGTGGTACCACGGCTTGTTCGTCCTTAGGAGAAATCCTAAGGATTTTTTTTATTATAGAAAGGAAAGATATTATGTTAAAAATCACTTTAAAAGATGGTTCAACAATGGATGTTGAAAATGGAAAGTTAATAATTGAAGTAGCAAAGGAATTATCTCCTTCACTTGCAAAAAAGTGTGTTGTTGCAAAGCTTAATGATAAGCTTGTTGATTTAAAGACACCACTTAATGAGGATTGTAAATTGGAGCTTGTAACATTTAGTGATAAAGAAGCATTTGAGGTTATTAACCACTCTTGTGCTCACTTAATGGCTCAAGCAGTATCAAGATTATATCCTGGTACAAGAATGGGTGTAGGTCCTGCGATTGAAGAAGGATTCTATTATGATTTCTCTTTACCTACTCCAATAACTAATGATGATTTACCAAAAATTGAAGCAGAAATGAAAAAGATTGTAAAAGAAAATATTGCAATCAACCATTATATGCTATCTAAGGCTGATGCTAAAAAGAAATTCGCAAGTGATAAATTCAAATGCGAGCTTATTGATACAATCAATGATGATTATGTAGGTATTTATGAACAAAATGATTATGCTGATGTTTGTAGAGGACCTCACGTTATGTCAACTGGCTTAATTAAAAACTTTAAGCTATTATCTTCAGCAGGTGCATATTGGAGAGGCGATTCTAAAAACGAAATGCTTACTCGTATTTATGGTACATGCTGGGCTACAGCTGAAGAATTAGAAGAATTCTTAAAGGTGTTAGAAGAAAGAAAAGCTAGAGATCATAGAAAATTAGGTAAAGAATTAGGTATTTTCATGTTTGATGATTTAGTTGGTAGAGGCTTACCAATGTGGTTACCTAATGGATTTATTGTAAGAAGAAAATTACAAGACTATATCATGGATAAGGAATATGATTTAGGATATAAGCATGTTATGACACCATGCCTTGGTAATGTTGAATTATATAAGACATCAGGTCACTGGGCACATTATAAGGATGATATGTTCCCTAAGATGGATGTTGATGAGGAATCATATGTATTAAGACCAATGAACTGCCCTCATCATATGGTTATGTATAAATCAACTCTACATTCATATAGAGAATTACCACTTCGTATTGCAGAAATCGCAGCTGACTTCCGTTTTGAAGCATCAGGTGCATTAACTGGTATCGAAAGAACAAGAGCATTCTATCAAAACGATTCACATATTTTCTGTATGCCATCACAAATTGGTTCAGTATTCAAAGAAGTAACTAAATTAATTCTTGATGTATATAATGATTTTGGATTCAAGAATTATAAATTTAGATTATCATTAAGAGATCCTAATGATGTTGAAAAATATTTCGGTAATGATGAATTATGGGAAAGATCTGAATCTGAATTAAGACAAGTATTAAATGAACTTGGTGTTGATTATTATGAAGCAATTGGTGAAGCTGCATTCTATGGTCCAAAGTTAGATGTACAAGTTAGATCAGCAATCGGACATGATGTAACTTTATCAACTATTCAATTAGATTATCAATTACCTGAAAGATTTGAACTAGAATATATTGATGAAAAAGGTCAAAAAGCAAGACCAGTAGTTATACATAGAGCAATCCTAGGCTCAATGGATAGATTTGTTGCCTTCTTAATTGAAGAAACTAAGGGTGTATTCCCAGTATGGTTAGCTCCAGTACAAGCTAAGATTATTCCAGTAAATCTTGAATTCCATAAGGAATATTCAGATAAATTAGCACAAGTATTTAAGAGAAACAAGATTCGTTTTGAAGCTGATTATAGAGATGAAAAATTAGGCTATAAGATTAGAGAAGCTCAAATGAAGAAGATTCCATATCAACTAGTTATTGGTGATAATGAAGTTAAGAATAACACAGTAACTTATAGAAAATATGGTGAACAACAACAAACAACTGTTACAATTGATGAATTTGTAGCATTAATTAAAAAACATAATGAAGAATTAAATTAAAAATATAATAAGCCTAGACCTCTAGGCTTATTTTTTAAAGGTGATAATTATGGGACTTTTAGAGGTTGAAGGACTAAAATTCAAATATGCAAGTGAAGATTTATTCAACAATGTTTCATTTAGAATACTAAATGGAGATCATATCGTAATTGTTGGTGATAATGGAGCTGGTAAATCTACATTTATGAATTTGATAGCTAAAAATTTAATACCAGATTCAGGAACAATTACATGGGAAAATAATGTAACATATGCATATTTAGACCAACACCTAAAGGTTAAAACTGATATTTCTATCAATGATTATATTTTAGATGTATTTAAGCCATTATATGAAAAAGAAGCATTAATGAATTCATATTACGAAAAGCTAGCTACATGTAAGGAATATGAATATGAAAAATATTTAGATTACGCTAATTCAATCCAAGAAGAATTAGAAAAGAAAAATTTCTATGCTATAAATTCAACAATGGGAAATATGATTAATGGTTTAGGTATAGCTGAATATGGTCTAGATACTAAATTATCTAATTTATCAGGTGGACAAAGAGCTAAAGTATATTTAGCTAAATTATTACTTGAGGCACCAGATGTATTATTAATGGATGAGCCTACAAATTTCTTGGATGAATCACATATTATTTGGTTAGCATCATACTTAAAATCTTTTAAGAAGCAATTTGTTGTTATAAGCCATGATGAAGCTTTCTTAAGAGAAATTGGAGAAGTAGTATATAATCTAAGCAATAAAACTTTAGTTAGATATAATATGCCATATGATAAATATTTGGTTGAAAAAGAAATAAGAGAAGATAATTACAAAAAAGCATATCTTAATCAGCAAGCTTTTATTAAGAAAACTGAAGAATTTATTAAAAAGAATATTGTTAGGGCAACTACAACTAAAAGAGCTCAATCAAGAAGAAAAATGCTAGAGAAAATCCAGGTTATGGAAAAGCCGAAGAATCATGAGCCAATGCATTTGAAATTCCAGTTTTCTAAGGGATTAGGACAAGAAGTATTAAAGCTAAGTGATTTAACTGTAGGATATGGTGATAAGGCTGTCTTATCTAATTTAGAATTCTTATTAAAACAAAATCAAAAGGTTGCAATACTTGGACATAATGGTGTAGGTAAATCTACAATAATTAAAACAATTATGGGGATTATACCAAAGCTTGGTGGAGATTATGTTTGGAATCCATCTGCTGACCTAAATTATTTTGCCCAAGAAGAAAATTATGCTCCAAATGTTAACGCAATAGATTATTTAAGATATTATTATCATCTAAAAACAGATGGTGAATTACGAAGTGTATTAGCTCAAGCTGGAATAAAAGGTGATTTAGCAATAAAACCTATGGTACAGCTATCAGGTGGAGAACAAACTAAGGTTAGATTAGCCCTAATGACTATGAAAAAGAGTAATGTATTAATATTTGACGAACCTACTAATCATTTAGATGTTGCATCTAAGGCAGAGCTTTGGGAAGCAATAGATGCATTCCCTGGTTCAGTTATATTAGTTACCCATGAAGATAATTTTTATGAAGGATTAGTTGATCTAGAATTGAATTTTGAATAGGTGAAATTATGTTTAGAGAATTAAGAAGAATTAAACAAAAAATAGAAATAAGTGAATGTATTGAATTGTTAAAAAAGACCAAAAGAGCTACTCTAGCAGTATCAGGCGATGATAATTATCCATATTCACTTCCTATTAATTATTTTTATGATGAAATAAATAATGCAATTTATTTCCATAGTGCTAAAGAGGGACATAAAATAGATTCAATCAAAAGAAATAAAAAAGTATCTTTATCTATAATTGGGGATGAATACAAAGATGATGGTGGATATTTTTATTATGTTAAAAGTGTAATCATTTTTGGTAAAGCGGAAATAGTAATAGATGAAGAAGAAAGATATAATTATTTAAAAACCTTTGGTATGAAATATTTTCCATCAGAAGAATATACTGTTAATGAACTAAAAAAGAATATGGATAGAGCTTTATTAATTAAAATTAATATTGAACATATTAGTGGTAAATTAGTTCATGAAAAATAGAATATAATGTAATTATATTTCCCAAAATATTTCTTGACTTTAAATATAGATAAAAGTATAATTGATATGCTGAGGTGATTTTGATGAGGTTTACTTTAGCTCAATTGAAGAAAACTCAAATGCCTTATTCATATGATGAGACAATAGATTTATCAAATGAACTTGATGGATTAGAAGATATTGTTAAGTCAACACCATGTATAGTTAAATCAACTATCATGGATAGAGGCGATGAAACCTATAAGGTTAAATTCAATATTAATATTACTTTAACTTTAGAAGATTCAGTTTCATTAAAGCATTTTGATTTTCCAATTGATGTAGATGCAGAAGAAATATTTTCTACTGATGAATCAAATGAAGATGCTTTCTTAATTGATGGTATTACATTAGATACTAAAGAAGCTATACTTGCTAATATATTAATTAACAAGCCAATGGCAACTACAGTAGAAGAATTTGAAAGTGATTTAGACGATTCTGAGGAAGAAAAGATAAATCCAGCATTTGCCTCATTAAAGGATTTATTGTAGGAGGTGTTCTAAGATGGCAGTACCTTTTCGTAGAGTATCAAAGATGAAGAAAAGAATGAGACGTTCTCATTTAGCTTTATCAGTTCCTGGAATGATCACTTGTCCTTCATGTGGTGAATTAACATTAGCTCATAGAGTTTGTGCTAACTGTGGTTGCTACAAGGGAAAACAAGTAGTTGCAAAAAAGGAAGAAGCAGCTGAAGAAGCAGCAAAGTAAAATTCTAATACGAAAATAGAAATAGACGCCTGGGGTGTCTATTTTCTATTTATAGATAATTTAGGAGGAATCTATGTATATTCATAAAAGTGTATTACTTCAAGAAGCAATTGAAAATCTAAATATAAAACCTGATGGAATATATGTAGATTGCACTCTTGGTGGCGGTGGACATTCAAAAGAAATATTGAAAAGATTAACTACAGGCCACTTATATTGCTTTGATCAGGATGATTATGCCTTTTTAAGAGCTAAAGAGGTATTAGATGAGGTTTCATCTAATTACACCTTTATAAAAGCAAATTTCAAGGATATCAAAAAAGAATTAAATAAGCTTGGCGTAGAAAAAATAGATGGTGTTTTATATGATTTAGGTGTATCATCTTTCCAATTTGATATTCCAGAGCGTGGCTTTAGCTATAATTATGATGCATCACTTGATATGAGAATGAATCAAAATCAAGATTTAACTGCAGCTAAGATTGTTAATAATTATTCTTTTAATGAAATATTAAATATATTAAATAGATATGGTGAAGAACCATTTGCTAAGCAGATAGCAAGACAAATAGAAAAACAAAGACAAATCAAACCTATTGAAACAACATTTGAATTAGTTGATGTAATTAAAAGTGCATTACCACAAAAGGTGTTAAATAAAAAAGGTCATCCTGCTAAACAAACATTTCAAGCTTTGCGTATAGCAGTTAATGATGAGCTTCGTGTATTTGAGGTATCTATAAATGATGCCTTAGATATGTTAAATAAAGATGGCTATGCTGTAGTAATTACATTCCATTCATTAGAAGATAGAATTTGTAAGACAGTATTTAAAGAAAGATCAACACTTGATATACCAGAAGGATTGCCAATAATAATTAAAGACGAAGCACCATTTGAACTTATTACACGTCATCCTATTGTATCAGGTGAAGAAGAATTAGAAAATAATAATAGAGCACATAGTGCTAAAATGAGAGTTTTAAGAAAAAGATAATTAATTATATTATTAGAGCATATAATATGCTATAATAAATGCGTTGTTGAAAGGGGAGATATAGAATGGCTAAAAATAGCGGAAGCAGCACAAAAATTACATTATTTTGGATTGTCGGTTTAATCGCATTCATTTCATTAATGCTTGGAGGTACAATCTTTTTATTAGGTTTAACAGGTATTAATAGTGATGTATTAAATAAATTAAGCCATATTTGCCATATATTCTTATTTATATGTGCTGGCGTTGCTGGTTTTGTTTGGTTAGACAATGTTAAATGGAATAAAACAGTAAAGATTGTATTTATGGTTTTATTTATCATTTTCTTCGTGCTAGCAATCGTTGGTGTAGTAAGAGCATTCTAATGAAAAATCCGATTTAATCGGATTTTTATTTTGCCTAAATATTTAATTTTTATCAAAAAAGAATTATAATTAATCTATAGGGAGATGTTAAATATGGAAAAATATATTTATTCTAAATCTTTAAAAGCTAAATTGATATTAGAAAGAGGCTTTATGATAGAAGCATACCAAACATTAATGGATGTTATTAAATCAAGAAAGGATGCTCAAATATTTTCTAGCTTTTATAAAGAAAGAATTTCAAATGGCAAAAATAAAGTGGCATTAATTAAAGGATTTAAAAAGAATTTAGTTGTTTATTTTGCATTAAATCCAGCTAAAATTAATGAAAAATATGGAATTAGTGATGTTTCTAATACAATATCATATGCTAATTATCCAACAAAATTAATTATTGACTCAAATAAGGATTTAAAAAATGCAATTAGATTAATGGAAAAAGCTTTATCTAATGCTGGTTTAAATGAGCTAGAAGCAACAGAATATATAGATTATAATGATGAATTAAAGGAAATGACATTTGATGAATTGGTTGAATGTGGTTTAATTAAAAAATATATTAAATATATTCCAGATGATGATTTTTCTAATCAAGAATCATATCATGTTGTAAAAACAAATAATCAAATTACTAAAGTAGAAAAACAACCAGTAATTGAAATGGTTAATGTTAGACTTAAAGTAATGGTAAAGGGAATTATGCCTGATGATTTGTATCTAATCACTAATTTTACAAATTGGAGTGTTGATAAAGCTATAAAATTAAATAGAGTAGAAGATTATTTTATAGTAGATGCTAAATTCCCTAAGAATTTTGATTTAGAATTTAAGATTTCTTTAAACAAAGATTGGTACGGAGTAGAAAAAGGAATCTTTGGAGAAGAAATTAAAAATCATAAATATTATCTAGATAACGATATAGAAGTAGAAGATATCATCTATAATTTTAGAAGAGAAGATAATAAATAGAAAAAAGCTGTTAGGATACTAACAGCTTTATTTTTTACTTTGTAAATATTCTTATTTTACCATCAACTACATCACAAACATATGGTAATTGTGGTTTTAGATTACCCTTGATGATTTCAGTCGCAATAAATGTTTCAACATTCTTTGTGATAAATCTAGCAATTGGTCTAGCACCAAATTCTTCATCAAATGATTCATCTAATATCCATTTCTTTAATGAATCAGCAAAGTAGATATCTAAGCCTTGAGTAATTAATCTCATATTTAATTCCTTTAACATCTTATTAACAATTAATAATTGTACATCCTTTGTTAATGGATGGAATTTAATTATTTCGTCAATACGATTTAAAAACTCAGGTTTAAATGTCATTTTTAGTAGCTTTTCAACTTCAGCATCTTTATCCTTTTCATCACTTAATAGAATATTAGATCCTAGATTAGATGTCATGATAATTATAGTATTCTTAAAATCAATAGTTCTACCTTGAGAATCAGTTAATCTACCATCATCTAATATTTGAAGTAAAATATTAAATACATCGGGATGTGCTTTTTCAATTTCATCAAATAGGATAATAGAATAAGGAGAACGTCTAACCTTTTCAGTTAATTGACCACCTTCTTCATATCCGATATATCCTGGGGCAGAACCAATTAATTTAGATACAGAATATTGTTCCATATATTCAGACATATCTAATCTAATAATATGGCTTTCAGAATCGAATAATGCTTCAGCTAAAGCTTTAGCTAATTCAGTTTTACCAACACCAGTAGGACCTAAGAATAAGAATGAACCAATTGGTTTTGTTTCATCCTTAATACCAGCACGCTGACGAATTATTGCGTCAGATATTAATTCAACTGCCTCATCTTGGCCAATTACTCTTTGTTTTAATACATTAGAAAGATTTAATATCTTTTCTTTTTCTCCTTGCATTAATTTAGAGATTGGAATATTAGTCCATTTAGATACAACTTCAGCAATATCTTCCTCAGTAACTGATTCAGATAGAAGATGATCTTCTTTTGATTTGGCTTGATATTCATCAATTTTCTTTTGAAGATTAGGAATTACTGAATATTGTAATTCAGAAGCACGTTTATAATTTCCTTCATTAAAAGCTTTATCTAATTCAAATTTAGATTTATCCATCTCAGCTTTAATATCTTTATATGCTTGAATTTCAACCTTTTCCTGATTCCATTTGTCATTAAATTCTTTTTGTTTCTTATTTAATTCATCTAATTCTTTATTAATTTCATTTAATCTTTCTTTAGAAATAGAATCATTTTCCTTTTTTAATGCCATTTGTTCGATTTTAAGTTGTGCAATATGACGGTCTAAATCGTCAAGCTCAGCTGGCTTAGAATCTATTTCCATACGACAAGAAGCACAAGCTTCATCAATTAAATCAATAGCCTTATCTGGTAAGAATCTATCTTGAATATATCTATTAGATAATGTAGCAGCAGCAACTACTGCGTTATCTTGAATAGTTACACCATGATGAAGCTCAAATTTTTCTTTTACTCCACGTAAAATTGAAATAGTATCCTCAACAGATGGTTCAGCAACTAAAACCTTTTGAAATCTACGCTCTAAGGCTGAATCTTTTTCAATATATTCCTTATATTCCTTTAAAGTAGTAGCACCAATACAGTGTAATTCACCACGTGCTAGCATTGGCTTTAGCATATTACCGGCATCAAGTGCGCCATCAGCTTTACCAGCACCTACAATTAAATGAATTTCATCAATAAACATAATTATTTTACCGTTTGATTTTTTGACATCATTTAAAACAGCTTTTAGTCTTTCTTCGAATTCACCACGGAATTTAGCACCAGCAATTAATGCACCCATATCAAGCTCAAAGATAGTTTTATCTTTTAAAGAAGTAGGAACATCATTTGCGACAATACGATGAGCTAAGCCCTCGATAATTGCAGTTTTACCTACACCTGGTTCACCAATTAATACTGGGTTATTTTTTGTTCTTCTTGATAGTATTTTAATAATACGTCTAATTTCTTCGTCTCTACCAATAACGGGATCAATTTTGCCCTCTTTAGCTAGACTAACGACATCACGACCATATTTTTCTAATACATTTTCTTCTTGTTGCATGTTTTCATTATTCATCATAATTAATCCCTCCATTCATGGTAGCTTTTCTTGCTACAATTATATTATATCACTAAAATTGGCACTTGCAAGTAGAGAGTGCTAATTTTCTTTTTGAAAGAAGAATTAATTATAAAATAATTAAAAAATAAAAAAAGATTGAGATTTTGGTCTCAATCTTACTTAACATATAATTTATGTGCGTAGAAATCAGCTTCTGATGTAGTATCAATTTTAAGCTTTTTAAATACTGAAGCATCTACTTGAGGAAGTATTACAGATGAATGAGCTTGACAATGAGCTAATTCAGGTAACTTTGACATTGCCATTTGGGCAAGTGGATTGGTAGTAGCAGAAATTGCTAATGCAATTAATATTTCATCCGCATGTAATCTAGGGTTATGATTGCCTAAATTATTAATTTTCATTTTTGAAATAGGCTCAATAATAGTAGGAGAGATAATTAAAATATCATCTCTAATATCAGCAAGCTTCTTTAAAGCATTTAATATTAATGCAGCAGGAGCAGATAGTAAAGGAGATGTTTTAGCGTCTACTAATGTTCCATCAGGTAATTCAAGCCCCATTGAAACAGTATTACTTAAATCTCTCTTATCAAGTGCAGCCTTAACGCATTTTCTATCATCTACAGATATTTCAAGTTGACGCATTAATAATGCAATTTTTTCAACTGCATCTCTTTTTACTTTACCATTTCTTAAATCAACTAATGAATTTAAATATCTTCTAATGATTTCATCCTTAGAAGCTTCTTTAGCAGCTTCATCATCACATATAGCATAACCAGCCATATTTACACCCATATCAGTAGGTGATTTATATGGAGAAGAACCATAAATTGCCTCAAACATTGATTTTAAAACTGGGAAAATTTCAACATCTCTATTATAGTTAACAGTTTGAACATTATAAGCTTCAAGGTGATATGGATCAATCATGTTAACATCATTTAAATCAGCAGTAGCTGCTTCATAAGCTAGATTTACAGGATGCTTAAGAGGAATATTCCAAATAGGGAATGTTTCATACTTAGCATAACCAGCTTTAATACCACGTTTGTTTTCGTGATATAGCTGAGAAAGACAAGTAGCCATTTTACCTGAACCAGGTCCTGGTGCTGTAACAACTACGATTGGTCTAGTTGTTTCAATATATTCATTTTTGCCAAAACCATTTTCACTGATGATATTATTAACATCATGAGGATATCCAGCGATTTCATAATGTAGATATGTTTTAATACCTAAATTATTTAATCTATCCTTAAATGATTCAACTTGAGGTACTGCTTGATATTGAGTAATGCATACAGAACCAACAAATAATCCAGATGCTCTAAAAGCATCAATTAATCTTAATACTTCAGATTGATAAGGTATACCTAAATCAGATCTAATTTTATTTTTTTGAATGTCATGTGCGTTAATAGCAATAACAACTTCAACCTTTTCTTTTAATGTTAATAGCATTCTTAATTTACTATCAGGTAAGAAGCCAGGTAGTACTCTAGAAGCATGGTAATCATCAAATAATTTACCACCAAATTCTAGGTAAAGTTTATCTCCAAAAGAAGAAACTCTTTTTAAAATATTTTCAGATTGTAGCTTTAAATATTTATCATTATCAAAAGCAATTTTCATAATGTCACCTCATATAAAATCAACAAAAAATATATAAATATAATAGCATTATATATAACACAAATATTATAGTATTATATAATTCTATTATCAAGAAAAAAATAAAAAAAATCAATTCAAAAGAAAGCAAATTTTGATTGACAATATATATCCAGTTTGGTATAATAATTTTGTTCATACGTGGCCCTGTAGCCAAGTGGTAAGGCACGGCACTGCAACTGCCTGATCGCTGGTTCAAATCCGGTCGGGGCCTCCATTAAAGAACAATAGGTTTGATACCGTTTGGTGTTAAACCTTTTTTCTTTGCTTAAATTCATAAAA
>JAFSWG010000040.1 GCA_017444645.1 Acholeplasmatales bacterium
ATGTTAATTCTTTAAAATATCAAGCTATTTTATATGATGATGTAATTAATATATTAGATTATTTATTTAACAAATATATTTTATTTGTTGCCTCTAATGGTCAAACAATAGTTCAAAATAAAAGGCTTGAAACTGCTGGTATTGATAAATATTTTAAAAAATATTATATATCAGAGGATGTAGGATATAATAAGCCAAATGAAGGATTCTTTAATTATATATTTGATGATTTAAAGGATTATAAAAAAGAAGAGTATGTAATAATTGGTGATAGACTTGATACTGATATATTAGGTGGAATTAATGTAGGAATTAAAGCTATTTATATTAATAGATTTAATATTAGTAATGATATTAAGCCGGATTACGAAATTAAATCATTAAAAGAATTAAAAAACATATTATAAAAAAGGAGGACGCGTCCTCCTTTTATTTATTATAGTTATTTTTTTCTTGTTCATTTATTATACATAATCCTATAATAGAAATTACAATTATTATAGGATTAAAAAATACAATAGAAACTACAAGTAATACTATCATATTAGTTTTGTCTATTCTATTTTTAGTAGTTAATGCTATTATTCCACTAATAATATATAATAAAGTGCTAAAGGCTATCGCTGCCCAAATGATTTTTTGTATATCATTTAAGCCTCCATCTCCACCTACAACAAAACTTAAAAAGCCAAAGCCAATAAACCAAATAACTGGACTACATGCGGCAAGACCTATCGATACCCAACCACCAATTGTTAATAGTATTCTTATTGCTTTCATGTTCTCTCCCCTGTTTTTAAAGCTTTTGCTAAGGTATTTATACCATCTTTGATTTTATCAAGAGGTATTGCTGTGTAACCTAAAATTAAAATTTTACTATCTTTCTTGTTTATATCATAGTCTGATAATAATGAAATTTTAATTTTATTATTTTTTAAAACTTCTTTTATTTCACTATCATTATACATGGTATTTATTTTAATTGGAATAGATAAATAACTTTTCTTTTCATCAGGTATTAAATAATTATAATTAGATAATGTTTCAATTATTAATTGTCTTTTCTTTAAATATAATCTTTTAATTTTATTGATATGTGATGCATATTCTCCTGATTTAATGAATTCTTTTAATAATAATTGTTCTAATGTTGGAAGTGATGAATATGAATTATATTTATCCTTATATAATGATAATAATTTATCAGGTAGAATAATATAAGCTAATCTTAATCCTGGATACATAGTAGTAGTAAATGAAGAGAAAAATATAACCTTTTCTCTATCTAATGTATATAAAGAAACAGCTCTTTGACCATTAATTCTAAATTCAGCATCAAAGTCATCTTCAATGATTAAGCTATCAGTTTTATTAACAAAATTAATTAATTCCTTTTTCCTAGAAATTGACATTTTTATACCAGTTGGAAATTGACAGAAAGGAGTAGTATATAATATACATCTTTTATTTGGTACTAAAATACCATAATCATCTATATTTTGGTATGAGATTTTTTTATTGATATTAAGCTTTGAAAGCTTATGATAACCTGGATTTTCTAATAATAAATCTTCAATATCTGTTAATTCTAATATCTTTTCGATTGCTTCAAAGCCATTACATATTAATATATTATCTAATGGTGCATTTATACCACGATTTAATTTCAAATGCTGTTGTATTTCAAATCGTAACCCTATATCACCTAAATAATCAGTTTTATTTAAATAATCTTTCTTTTCAGTAACTGATTTAATTAATTTAAGCCACTTTGTAGTAGCGAAATCTTCAATTTTAGATGTTGTAAAATCATATAAATATTCTTCATCCTTTTTTAATTCAGTATTAGATATTTCCTTAGGTTTTTTTACAACTATTGGTTGTTTAGTTACAAAATATCCTTTTTTTTCAATAGAATAAATATATCCTTCATCTAATAACATCATATATGCATTCATTACAGTATTAATACTAACATTTAAATCAATAGCTAAATCTCTTTTAGAAGGAAGCTTTTCTTTTGGTTTAAGCTCATTTTCATTTATTAAATTTACTATTTTTTCATATAATTCAATATATTTTTTATTTTTACCTTCTAATGTAATTTTCATGGTACTATCACCTCGTTTGAAATTAATAAATTTAATGATACCAGATTTATTATATGTTATTTTATATAACATAACAATATTGAAACCAATTTTATTTAATGATAAAATAAAAATCAAATGGGGGACGTTTTATGGGTAAGACTTCAGCAAGTATAAAGCTTATTCAAATATTATCAGCAAAGGATGATTATATTTCAACAGATGAATTAGCTTCAATACTTGAAATTAATAAAAGAAATATTAGAGAATATATAAAAGAAATAGAAGAAGCTGGTTATTTTGTTGAATCAAAAAGAGGATTAACTGGTGGTTACAAGCTTTTAAACCATTCAACACTACCTCCTGCAAGTCTATCAGATGATGAAAAGCTAGCAATTGATGAAGCAGTTTTATTTTTAAGAGAAAATGAATATCCATTAATAGAAGATTTTAATTCAGCTACAGCTAAATTTTTAGCTTCAAAAAATTATAAAGATGATTTATCACCTTTGACAGTTATTGAAAAATATCCTCTTTCAATGGATAGAAAAGAATTAATGTTAAGATATCAAACTATTGCCGATTCGATAGAAGATCAATATAAATGTGAAATTAGATATACCAATGCTAATAATGAAATAAAGAAGCATATTATTCATCCCTATAAGCTATTTAATTATAATGGTGGCTGGTTTGTTTTAGCATATGATGAAGAAAAAAATGATTTTTCATATTATAAATTAAATAGAATGGAATATGTTTATAAAAAGAAAAATCATTTTACTAAAATAGATTTTGATGAAAATAATTATTTAGATGATTTCGGCATGAAATCTAATGGAGAGTATTATCGTATTGAACTTGAAATTAGTGATTTAAATGTATATATCCAAGAAAGAATATATGGTAAAAATCAAGAAATAGAAATAATTGATGATAAGCATTTAAAGCTTTCTTGTGATATGCAAAATAAGGAAATGATTAAATCATTTGTTATGTCTTTTGGTTCTAAATGTAAGGTAATATCACCTGATTGGTTAAAAGAAGATATTTCAAATGAATTATTAAAAATGATGGATTATTATGATTAAGCATATATTTTTAGATTTTAATGGCACATTGCTTGATGATTTAGATTTATGTCTAGATTTATTAAATTGGATGTTAAAGGACCAAAATAAACCAATTGTTAAAAAAGATAAATATAAAAATATTTTTACATTTCCAGTAAAGAATTATTATATTAAAGCGGGACTTGATTTTAATATAGAATCTTTTGAAAGCTTAGCCCATAAATTTATGAATCAATATGTAATTAGATACAAAGAATGTAAATTATTTGATGGGGTTTTAGACACATTAGATTATTTAAAGAAAAAAGGATATAAGACATATATTTTATCAGCATCTAAGCAATCTATTTTAAATGAACAATGTGAATATTTTGGGTTAACTAAATATTTTGATGAAATAATTGGTGTTAGTGATATATATGCATCATCAAAAGAAAAAATCGCAGTAAGATTTATTGAAGAAAATGATATTAATGTAGACGAAGCTATATTTATTGGTGATACATTACATGATGAAGAGGTCGCAAGAACTATGGGTATTAAATGCTATTTAGTAGAATGTGGACATCAATCATATAATGTATTAAGTGAAGCAGGAGTGAAAATTATTAAAAATATCAATGAATTAAAGGGAGAGTTTTAATGAAATATTTAATTGATGAAGCCTTTAAGGATTTCCCTTTAGGTGAATTACCATATGACAAATTTCATACCGCACTTGGAGAATACCATCATATAACTTATGATGGTTATTTTGGCGACTGGTATGATCCAATTGATATTCATCAGTGGAGAACTAGTGACGGAAGCTGGATGGTTACATCTGATGGTAATAATCGTTATATGGAACAAAATCGTGGTGATATTTCAAAGGACGCATTTAAAAATGTTTACGCAACTCTTACTAATAAACAAAAATTATATTGTACATATGGACTAGATTTTGATATCAGATTATTTGAAATGAAAGAGGATTATGCTGGTGTAGCTGTATCTTATATTACGTCTAGATGTTATTATGGAATAGGTATTAATGAAAAAGGTATCTCAATATTTAAAAGAGATAATGAAGAAATTGAAATTATTTCTAAATATGAATTTGAAGTATCAGATTTAAAGACATATTCATTCAAAATATCTGTAGGTAGTACTATTTACGTATATTTAGATGGAAAGATGGTATTAAAAGGTAAAATTGATTTTAAGATTCCATCTAAAATGGCTTTAGTTTCTAAATCATTATGTAGATATTCTAATATAAAGCTTTATATGACTGATTATGAATATAAAGATCATTTAAAGGAAGAAAAGCTTATTTTAAAGAAAATTAATGAAAAGAAGAAATTTTATTCTAAGCTTGAATGTATAAATAAAATTGATTTAAAGAATTTTGGTTCTGGAAGACAATTAAGAATAGCTATGACTGATAATGGACCTATTTTTATTTTAGCCCAGCATCAAAAAAGATTTATGAGAGATTCATTTGCTAGAATATCTTCTATGACAGCCTTTGATTATAAAGGTAATGTATTATGGACAATAGGTGAGCCAAATAATTCAAATGATAATACATTAATATCATGTGATTTACCATTCCAAATTGCTGATATAAATAATGATGGTAAAAAAGAAGTAATTTATTCACAGGATTTTGAAATAAGAATAATTGATTTATTAACAGGAAAATTAATTAAATCAATGCCTACACCTATTGTTAAAGATGATCCATTAGTTAAAAATGAGCCTTTTTATAGACTAAATGTAGATGCGATAAGAGTAGCTGATTTTGAAGGATTAGGCTATAAAGGTGATTTTATAATTAAAGATAGATATCAAAATGTATTTGCCTATGATAAAGATATGAAATTATTATTTAGATATCATAATAAAAATACTGGTCATTTCCCTTACATTTTTGATTACGATAATGATGGCAAGGATGAAATGTTTGTCGGCTATGATTTAATTGATGACGATGGCAAGATGATTTTTAGCTTACCAATGAATAGTGATCATACAGATGAAATCATTTATGCCAAATTAAATGAAGAGGATGGATATAAATTCATTTTAGCTTCAGGTAATGAAGGATTTAATCTAATTAATAATGATGGAACTATTTTTAAGCATAATGAAATAGGTCATGCCCAAAGAATATCAGTAGCACCATATAATCCAAACACAAAAGAATTATGGATTATGGCAACTGCCTTTTGGGGAAGTTTCGGAATTATAGGATCATATGATTCAAAGGGTGAATTAAAAAAGATAATTGAAATGGAATCACAAGGTGCAATTATCTCTCCAGTTAATTATGATGGAGCTCATATCTTAGCCTTAACTCATGCGGGCTCTGATGGTGGATTAATAGACTATGAACTTGACACAATGGTTGAATTCCCTGATGATAATCATCCGACATTATGCCAAGAGGTATATGATGTTGATAATGATGGTATAGATGAAATAATTTGTTGGGACCAAAAGGAAATGTGGTTCTATAAGGCATCTAAATATATATCAGGAAAGAAATATGAAAAATATCCTGATGAAGCTTTTTCAAATTATCGTGGTGAATATTTAATTCCAAAAGAAGATTAATCTTGAAAAAAGACACCATTTCTTATATAATAAAATAGTGATTTTTTAGGAGGCTTATTATGAAAAAGGTTATCGCATATTTATCTGCGTTTATGTTAATAATCGTTGGTGTTTTATCTTTAGCATCTTGTAGTGGTGATTCATTCTATAAAGAATGGACAAATGCAGGCGCTGAAATTGAAACAACTCATATGTTTAAATCAGTAACAGTTGATGAAGTAGATGCTTTATTAAAGAATTCAGAAAAGAATACATTTGCATTATTCTTTGGTTCATCAGTAGCTAATGGAGAAAAGAATAGTGATGCAGCATCTGATGTTACTGCAATGCAATACACTGCTGATGTTAAGAATTATAAGGGTAAGGTTTATTTCTTAACAATTACAGAAATTAAGAAATCTAAAGATAAGGTATTAGATGTTAAGAAGAAACTTGGTGAACAAATTGATTTCTCTATGGCATCAAATAATGTAGGTTGTGTTATGTATAAGAATGGTAAGATTGAATTTAAAACAATCAATGACAATGCTGGTACAACAAATAAATTTGAAGTCAATGGTAAAGTAAGTGTTGTTGCAATATTAGAGTATGTAATTGAGAAATCAGCAGTTGAAAATTGGCCAACAGTTGAATAAGAGTGGATATCCCACTCTTTTATTTTTTTTATATGTAATATAAAAGATTAATTTTTGTTTTTTGTAAAAAAACACTTGTATATTTTTTGTAAACATATTATAATATCAGTAATTTATTTTTTAGGAGGTTCTATTTATGTTTCACAGTACTAGAGGAAATAAATTAGTATCATCACCTGAGGCTATATTAAATGGCTTAGCTGATGACGGAGGCTTATATGTCATTGATAAGCTACCAAAAATCAATTATGAGGATTTAATGAATGATGATTATCAAACAATGGCAGCAAAGATATTAAATGCTTTCTTCCCTGAATTTGATTATAAGGATATTAAAAGAGAAATTGATGATGCTTATTCATCATTTGACACTAATGAGGTTGTAAAACTAAAAGGTTGTGACAAGGCATATTTCTTAGAATTATTCCATGGACCAACATTAGCATTTAAGGATTTAGCATTAGTAGTATTACCAAGATTAATGAAATTATCAAAAGAAAAACTTGGATATGAAAAGAATATCACAATTTTAACTGCAACATCAGGTGATACTGGTGGAGCTGCGTTAAATGGATTTAAGTCAATTCCTGGTATTTCAATTGTTGTATTATATCCAAATGGTGGTGTATCACCTGTCCAGGAAGCACAAATGTGCTCATTCATTTCTAAGAATTCAAAAGTTTTAGCAATCGAAGGTAATTTTGATGATTGCCAAAATTTTGTTAAGAAATTCTTTAGTGAGCATAAGGATTTATCATTATCAAGTGCTAATTCAATTAATATCGCAAGACTTGCGCCACAAATTGTTTATTATTTCTATAGCTATATTTATTTAGTAAGAAATAATATTATCAAAAATGGTGATAAGATTAATTTCGATGTACCTACAGGTAACTTTGGTAATATCTTCGCTGGCTTCTATGCAAAGAGCTTAGGTTTACCAATTAAGAATTTAATTTGTGCATCAAATAAAAATAGTGTATTAACAGATTTCTTTATGAATGGAAAATATGATAAGAAGAGACCATTCTTTAAAACAAATTCTCCATCTATGGATATTTTAATTTCATCTAATTTAGAAAGATTCTTATATTATGGTACAAATAGTGAAGCTAAGACAAAGGAATTAATGGAATCATTAACTAAAAATGGTGAATATGAATTTAAAAATCCATTTGATTATTTCTATGCATATTCTACAAATGAAGAAAAGACTTTAGAAGTGATTAAAGAAGTATATGATAATTATAAATATTTGGTTGATCCACATACAGCTGTTGCTTATAACGCATACAAGAGTTATGTAAATGAAACAAAAGACAACGCAATCACAGTAGTTGTTTCAACTGCTTCACCTTACAAATTCCCACAAGCTGTACTTAAAGCATTTGATGTTGTAGAAGAAGATGCAATGAAATCAATTAATGTTTTAAGTAATAAGTTTAATTTAGAAATTCCTTCTGTATTAAATTATCCTCCAGTTAAGAGAACAATTGTTAAATTAGAAGATTCTGTTAAATATGTTGAGGATGTGATAAAATGCTTCGAATAAGAGTAGAGGCTACATCAGCTAACGTATGTGTTGGATTTGATGTCCTAGGAATTGCATTAAATTTATATAATGAATTTACTTTTGAAAAAAGTGATGAGTTTAAATTTAAAGGTTTCTTGCCTGAATTTTCTAATATAAAGAATAACATGGTATATGACTCATATATTGAAGTATTTAAGCAATTAAAAAAAGAACCAATCCCAGTTACAATTGGATTTGATGGTGATATTCCTGTATCTAGAGGACTTGGTTCATCATCAAGTTTAATTGTTGCCGGGGTATTTGCAGCAAATGAAATGCTAAATAGACCATTATCAAAAAACGAATGTTTTGATATATGTGCAAGAATAGAAGGACATCCAGATAATGTCGCACCTGCAATTTATGGTGGATTAGTTGCTAGCTATAAGAAAGGTGATTCATATTACCCAACAATTTATCCGATAAATAAGGATTTAAAATTTATTGTAATAATACCAAAATATAAATTATCTACTCATGAGGCAAGGGGAGTATTACCACATGAGCTACCATATTCTGATATTGTTAATAATTTATCTAGAATAGTAAATATTCCAAAGGCTTTTAATGATGGTGATGTTGATTTATTAATTGATTTATTCAATGATAAATTACATGAGCCATATAGAAGTAAATTAATAAAAGAATATAAAACTGTTAAGGATATTTGTGATAAATATAATATGGCCTTTGCGATTTCAGGCTCAGGATCTACAATGCTTGCGATAACAAAGGATGAAAAGCTTGTTGATAAGTTTAAAAATTTAGATTGTGATATCAGATTATTAAATGTAGGACAAGGAATTGAAATAATGGGGGAATAATTATGAGTGATGATTATTATGTAATACATAAAAAAGTATTACCTGATTATTTTGAAAAGGTAATTCAAATTAAAGAGATTATAAGTTTGGGAACAAATATTAGTGATGCTTGTAAACAAGTAGGACTATCAAGATCTACATTTTATAAATATAAGGACTTTGTAAATAGACCTTCAATGAAGGTTGGAAAAAGAATAATCCTTTCTTTAAAGCTTGTAGATGAACCAGGAGTATTATCAAATATCTTAAATGATGTTGCTGCAAAACATGCGAATGTTTTAGCAATTAACCAAGAGGTTCCAATTCATAATATCGCCTTTGTTACATTAACTGTATCAATTGGTAATATGGAAGGATCAATTCAAGATTTTGTTCAGTCATTAAAGACTGGTAAAAATGTAATTGATGTTTTATTGTTAGCGGTGGAATAAAAATGAATTTAGCTATTTTAGGATTTGAAGGCCTTGGAAGAAAAGTGTATGAAATTTTAATAGCTAAAAAATCATTGTTATTTAGAAATTATGATGTAAATATAAAATATATCTACACAGATAATCAAGATAATAGTTTGTTGCCAGGTATCGCAACTAACGATTATAATAAGATAATAAATGATGATAATGTAGATTTAATTATTGATACATTAGAAAATGAAAAAGCATTTGAATATATTAAAACAGCCCTTTATTCTAGAAAGCATGTTATTACTGCTAGTAGCGATGTTATTTCAAATCACTATGTAGAATTAGAAGCAATCGCAATAGATATGCAAGTAAAATTATTATTTAGTGCGACAGTAGGAGGAAATATGCCTATCATATCTTCACTACTAGATGTTACTCCATATAATGAAATAACAAAAATAGAAGCAATATTAGATGATGATATTAATAATTTATTATCATTTATGTCAAGAGATAATATGAGCTTTAGTAGTGCTTTAGAAAGTGCTAAATATAGTTCAAATGAATTAGAATTAGATTTAGATGGGAAAAAATCTTCTAAAGAATTAGCAATTTTAATAATGCTTGCTTATAATACAACAATTAATATTGATGAAATATATAGATATAGTATTTCAAATATAAGTGAAGATGTTATTTTAGTTACAAATTTATTAGGATATAAGATAAAATATATGGCTTCATCATATTTAATGCAGTCAAGATTAAATGCGATGATAGAACCAGTATTAGTTAAATCTACTGATTTATTGTCAAACACGGAAAATAAATCAGGATTCATAAGATATTATGGAACATATACTGATTATCAAATCTTTAGTGGTAAAAATAAAGGATATCTAAATGCTAATTCAATAATTAGTGATATAACAAAAGTATTATCTGATTATAGACAAAAATTTATGCCTAGAAATTCATATATTTGTAATGGAATAAGACATATTAAATCTAGATATTTAATTAAACCAAAAATCATGAATGATTTCTTTAAAAGCATTACAGAAAAGAATTTAGATAATATTATAGTTACATCTATAGTATCAGGTGATGATATTTTAAATCATATTCAAGAAATTCAATTTTATGCTAGAATTATTGATTAATATTGATAATAAATTTTAAATTTGATATAATTATTCTGATGTTAGGAGGTTTCAGATATGCAAGAAATATTTGAAAAAATCAAAGCAATAATCATTGATGAATTAAACTGTGCTCCAGAAAAAGTAACTATGGAAGCAAAGCTTAAAGATGATTTAGGCGCTGATAGTATTGATGCGGTTCAAATTATCATGGATTTAGAGGATACATTTGGTATCACAATTGAAGAAGATAATGCTGAAGCAATTCAAACTGTAGGCAACCTTGTTGAATATGTTCAATCATTAGTTAAGTAATATAAAGGGTTACGCACAGCGCGTAGCCCTTTTAATTTATAGAAAGGAGGATCTTATGGGTAGAGGAAATTGGTATAAGAAATGGTTAGATAATCGTTCTTTTATAATTGAAAATGATAGACTTAAGGAAAAAGCATATGTATTTCCACCTTTTCCTAGATGTGATTCACATGGATTTATAGATGGAAATGTTAGACCATATATTATAGCTGATATGTATTCTAGATATTTAAGAATGCGTGATAAAAATGTCCTAATGCCTATAGGATTCAATACCTTAAGTGCTGGAAGCTTTATTGAAAGTAAACATAATAGTAATCTTTTAGATGATAAAATAAGTGATATTTATAAAGAAACATTAGAAGAGCTTGGAATTGGAATTAACGATTTAAAGTTAGTTAATATGAGACATAATGAATATGTATCAAATCTTCAATTATCATTTATTGATTTATATGAAAGAGGATATATTGAATATAAAAATACAATTGTTTATTATGATGAAAATAAAAATAAAATATATGATTCATTAAATAAGCCTGATATTGATTTACCTAGAATTACTGAAAAATGTTTTGTATTAAAAATTGATAATATGGTTAAACAAATAATATTAGATATCAATAATTATGATATAAGTCAAAACATTAAAGATAAATTAATTAATTTATTAGAGCCAAAAGATGTTTTATGTATTAATTTTTCTTTATCATCAGGAAAAAATATAGAAATAGAAATTGAACATCCAGAATATTTAGGCGGTGCATCATATATTTTAATGAACCCTGAATATGTAAATATATCTGATTATATTGACCCTGATGAAATAAGTGGTGTTAATGAATATCTAGAAAATGGTACAGAAGCATTTGCGTACACTGGAATAGATGCCCTAAATCCACTAACTGGTAATAGAATACCTTTATTTGTTTCAACTGCTATTTCTTCTAGCTTTTATTTAGGAATTCCTATTTTGAAAGAAGAAGATATGATTTATGCTAAAAATGCTGGATTTGAAATAATAAATATATTTGATGATGATAATTTATTAATTAATTCTGATTTTTTAAATGGATTAAGCTTAGAAGAAGCAAGAGAAAATTTAATAAAAGCATTTTTAGATGCTGAAATTGCTTCTAATAAAAGAATTTATAAAAAAAGAGAAATTAATTTATCATCATATGATACATTTGGAGCTTTATTCCCATTTTTATATGATAAAGCAGGATATAAATTAAATTCATTAAAGAATTTTTTACCTTATAATTTCTCATCTCAATTTAGACCAATATTAGATCCTAATGTAGATTTATTAGGTGATTCATTAGATGGTTCAATAAATAATTTATTTTCTACAGGTATCGCTCCATTTATATCAATAATTTATGATGAATTTAATGCTGATTATGAAATGACTAGTGAGCAAGCAAAAGAAGATTATTTTAATTGGCTACCAATAAAATTATTAATAGTGAATGAAGCATCAATAATAGATGAATTATTAATGCCTATTATTTTCCATAATATATTAAAAAGAGAATTAGGATATGATTTACCAAATCTTGCTGAAAAAATTATTATAATACCAAAGGTATATGATAATTTCATGATTAGTATTAATAGAGCAAATAATAATACTATTGATTTTAATTCTTTATTAAAGGAGTATTATGCTGATTCAATTAGATATTATTATTTAACATCTAATATGGAAGATAAATTTGTATTCAATAAATATGATTTAGATGATTATGATAAATTTGTTAAATATTTAAGACAAGCCTTACTTAGACCAACAGATAATGAAACATCTAAATTAGATTTTTATTTCGCTGACTTTGCATCTAAAGCAACTAAACTATTAGATGAATATAGATTTAATGACTATATTACATTAATAAAGAATTTTAGTATGCAATATGTAATAAAAGAAATACCTTCAAATTTGAATATATTAACATTTATAAGAATTATATTTCCTATAATGCCTTATTTAGCAGAAGAGGTATATGAAGAAAAATTTAAAGGTAGATATTCAATAATAAATGAAGGCTGGATAGATTAAAGGAGCAAGTTTCCCTGCTCCTTTAATTCTTTTTATAATCTATTCCTTGATATAATCCATCTTTTCTTAGCTTTTTATCTATTTCATTCATTACGACCATTTTCTTAATTGTCCATTTTGGTTCAATTAAATCCTTTGGATTACCATCAGCTGCAAGCCTATGGATAATAATATCAGGTCTTAATCTACATATTTGTTTAACTGTAATATCTACATATTCATCTAATGTTAATATCTTAAATGGATTTTTCTTATATTGATCAGCTAATATAGTATCTTCTAATACTAATAATGAATGAATTTTAATACCCTGGATATCTAAATTATTAATAAAATCAATAGTATATAGCATATCATTAATATCTTCACCTGGAAGTCCGTTAATAATATGTAATACAACTTCAATATTATGCTTTCTCAATAATTCAATTGCGATTACCAATTCCTCATTAGTCATTTTACGATTAATAATATCTGATGTTTTTTCATTTGCTGATTGAAGTCCTAGTTCAACTTGAACATGTGTCGTTTTATTTAACTCGCCTAAATAATCAGCAATTTTTTTATTGATGCAATCTCCTCTTGTTGCAATAGAAATACCAACTATATTTTTATCAAATGTTAAAGATTCTTCAAATATCTTTTTTAAATAATCAACAGGTGCGTAAGTGTTAGATCCAGCTTGAAAATATGGCATATACAATGTATCAGGCCATTTGTTTTCCATAATCTTTTTAATATCATCAAATTGCTCTTTTAATGATTTATTTTTATCTCCTGCAAAATCACCTGATAATTCTTTTGAACAGTATGTACAACCACCATATCCTTTTTTACCATCTCTATTTGGACAAGTAAAGCCACAATTTAATGAAATTTTAGCTACTTTTTTACCATATTCTTTAATATAGTATTCATGTAAGGAATTATAAGGTTTATCTTTAGTAAAATAATTCAATTCAATCACCTATGGTTATTATAATTTAGTAATTAATTTTTTCAAAGAAAAATATTATTATTCTATAAAAAAATATATTTTTATTGTATAATAAAAATACTATTGTCAAAGGAGCTTATTATGCGAAAGTTAATTAATATTATTTGTCATCCATCACAAATAGTTTTGTATTTTAATGATAAAGTTTATAAAATAATATTTTGGCTATTAAGCTTTTTAATTATTATTGTTGGGATAATAGTCGCATATTCTTTTAAAATTGGTGATTATGATTATACATTAACTGATGGAGTTATTAATACAATTACTTTAAAAGAAGAAGTTCTAGATATTAAATATAATGATTCTAAGCTTACAGGTACATCTTATGCAATAAAGGGCGATGGTGTTTATATCTATTTTTGTAAAAGTGATTTTGTACATAATGATTATGGTCTTGTTATGAATTTTAAAGAGGACCATGTTGATATTTATTATAGATTATTTTCAAAAGTATCTTTTAATTATAGTGATAGTGGTGTTGCTAATTTTAGTTTTGAAGATATCAAATATAATAGAAATTCAGCCAGAATTTATTTTGAATCATTATTTAATCAAGCACAAACAAAAATCGCAAAAGAAAAACAATTGATGTTTGTTTTAGATAATGGATTAAATTTATTAATGATGTATGCCCTAGCGCTTGGATTCTCAATTGTTTTTTCATTATTTATTAATCCATTAATTAAATTCCCACATCGATTAAGAATATGTGTATATGATTCATTAATATATTTAATATTTATGATATTTGTGTTAATGATTCAGGTATCATGGCTACAATATGTAGCGTTAGTGTTACCGCTAATATATACTAATATATCATTTAGAAAAATTGTTGTTATAAAGAGGTAGTAAAATGACTTTAATTGATAAATTGAAGGCTTCAAATATATTATCAGATGATAATGATATTAGAGTTGAAGAAGCTATTTATAAAAAAATATCTAAAAAATTAATAATATCATTTGTTTTAACTCATGCAATTTCTTTAAATGATTATAAAAGAATATGTAATAAGGTTTTAGAAATAATTAAAGAAACTGGAGTAAACTTAGAATCTTCATTAAATATTGGATATGAGGATGAAACATTAACACCAGAGGAATTAAAAGAATATTTAATTGAAATATTAAATAATTTATCTAATAATTCAGCAAGCTTTAGATCATTAAATGTAGAAGATTGTAAAATAGAGGAAAATAAAATATCTTTTATGGTTGCTTGCGACGCAAAAGGTGTAGAGGAATTAATGGATCCTATTAAGAAATCTTTTGAGAATTATGGATTATTAGTTAATACTGAAGTAATAATAGATGAAAGTAAAAGCTTAACTGATGCGATTAATGAATTAGATAATAAATTAATGGCAGAACTTGAGCGTCAACAACAAGAAGCACATGAAGCTCAAAGATTTAATAAGATGATTCAAGAATCAAAAAAGACTTATAAAAAATATATTCCTGATAATGTAACACCTATTAAAGCTATTCCAGCAAATCATGAAATGCTTCAAGCTTATATTAATGAAAATGGATCAGATACATTTTTATTTGAAGGCTATGTATTTGATAAAGAAATTAAACCAACAAAAAATAAGAATACAGATAAATGCTTTTTAAAGATTACTGATGAAACTGATTCGATTTTAGTATTAAAATGGTTAAGAACTGATGCTGAAAAACAAGCTTATAGAGATGAAATGTCTAATGGTAAAGAAGTTAAGGTTATTGGTAGTGCTACTTATGATTCATATATGAAGCAAGTTATAATAACAGCTAGTAATGTAACAATCCTTGGAACTCATAAAGAAGCTGAAGTAATAGATGATGCTGAAGTAAAAAGAGTAGAATTAAATTGCCATACTAAGATGTCTACCCTAGATGGATTAACTGAAGGTACAGATTA
Organism: Acholeplasmatales bacterium; assembly: GCA_017444645.1. GTDB lineage: Bacteria > Bacillota_I > Bacilli_A > Acholeplasmatales > Anaeroplasmataceae > Anaeroplasma. The sequence continues at coordinate 15,628 of JAFSWG010000040.1, forward strand.
TGTTAAGGCTGTATCAAAGTGGGGTTGGAAATCAATGGCATTTACTGATACATCAGGATTATATGCTGTACCTGAAATAGATCATGATTTGGGTAAATTTCCTGATTTTAAGCCTATTTATGGCGTTGAATTACCATTTATTGATGATTATAAATATTTCATTACATTCAATGAAAGAGATATTGAATTAAAGACAGCTACATATGTAGTTTATGATATTGAGACAACAGGCTTTTCACAAGAATTTGATGAAATAATTGAAATAGCTGCATGTAAGGTTTATCAAGGTGGAATTATTGAAAAATATGAAACATTTGTTAATCCTAGAAGACATATTTCTGAAAAGATTACAGAATTAACATCTATTACTGATGAAATGGTAAGCGATGCTAAATATATTGAAGATGTATTACCTGAATTTTTAGAATTCTGTAAAGATAGTATTTTAGTAGCTCACAATGCAAAATTCGACGTTGGTATGATTTATGCTAAATGTAAGAAGAATAATATAGAATTTGAAGAATTCCCAGTTATAGATACACTTAACTTATTTAGAGTATTAGCTGGATATAGTGGAGAACAAAAGAAATTTAATTTAAAGGTTTTATCTAAGCATTATAAAATTAAGCAAGAACAACACCATAGAGCTATTGATGATACCAGAGTAACAGCTTTATGTTTTATTGGTATGCTAAATGATGTTTATAGTAAAAATGTTACAAATTACAAAGATATTAATTCATTAATTGATCCAAATGAGCATTATAAATATGTTATTCCTTCAAGAATTAATTTATTAGCTAAATCTCAAAAAGGATATAAGAATTTATTAAAAATTGTATCTGATGCCTTAACTTATCATTTATATGGAGATGCTAGATTACTTCATAGTATAATTGATCAATATCATGAAGATATTTTAGTTGGTTCAGGAGATTATCAAGGTGACGTTTTTGAATATGCCCTAAATAGAAGTGAAGAGGAATGCATTGACGCAATGAAGATGTGTGACTATATTGAGGTTCAACCACCTTCAGCTTATATGCATTTATGGAGTTCACTTCCTGGTGGAGAGCTTGATATACAAGATGTTATTAAAAAGATAATTAGATTAGCTAATAGTATAGGAAAGACTGTAGTTGCGACATCTGCATGTCATTATTTAAGACCTAATTTAAAACAATATAGAGATATTTTAATTCAAAGCCCACAAGTAGGTGGAGGACAGCATAATTTAGCAGGTTATAAGGTTTCGCCTTCTGCTCACTTAAGAACTACTAATGAAATGTTATTAGAATTTGATTTCTTAGATAAAGAATTAGCATATGAAATAGTAGTAGGAAATACTAATATGATTGCTGATTCAATTGAAAAATATCCTGCCTTCCATAAAGAAATGTTTTCACCAAGAGATGATGAATTTAAAGATTCATTCTTACATGTCGCATCTATCGATGCTGAAGTTACAAGAATAATTGATGAGAATATTAAAAAGAATTATGGTGATAATCCATCTGGTATTGTAATGGATAGATTAAATAGAGAGCTTACAGGTATTAGAAAGAGTGGTTATGCATCTGTTTATTATATGTCTTATCTAATGGTTCAAAAATCATTATCTGATGGATATTTAGTAGGTTCACGTGGATCAGTTGGTTCATCTTTAGTTGCTACAATGATGGATATTACAGAAGTAAATCCATTAAAGCCACATTATAAATGTAAAAAATGTAAATGGCATTCGTTTAAAATGTCTGATGAAGAAATTGAAAAATATGGAATCAGAGATGATGAAAAGCCATTCCAAGATATATTAAGAAGTGTAGATTCGGGATATGACTTACCTAATAATGTATGTCCTATTTGTGGAGCACCACTTGCGAAAGATGGACATGATATCCCATTTGAAACTTTCTTAGGTTTTGATGCTGATAAAACACCAGATATCGACTTAAACTTCAGTGGTGAATACCAACCAGTAGCTCATGAATATATTAGACAAGTATTTGGTAATGAAAATGCCTTCCGTGCTGGTACAGTAGGTACAATTGCTGATAAAAATGCATATGGATATGTAAAAGCTTATCTAGAAAAAACAGGTAAGCATTTAAGAGATATTGAAATAGATAGAATAAGTACATATTTAGTTGGTATTAAGCGTTCAACAGGACAGCATCCTGGTGGAGTAGTAGTTGTACCACATTATGTAGATATTTATGATGTTACTCCAGTACAATATCCAGCAAATGATAATACTGTTCCAATGAGAACAACTCACTATGATTATCATAAATTTGAAAATAATTTATTAAAACTAGATGTACTAGGACACGATGATCCAACAATTATTAGATACATTATGGATTATGTTAATGCTCATCAAAGTGAATTCCCATTTGAAAGTGCGAGAGATATTCCTATTGATGATCAAACATTATATAAATTATTTAGTGAAACAGCAGTAATAGGATTAACACCTGAATCATTAGGCTCAAAGGTTGCATCATTTGGTGTACCAGAATTTGGTACAAGATTTGTTCAAGGTATGTTAATGGAAACAACTCCTAAAACATTTGCTCAATTAGTTAAAATATCTGGTCTATCTCATGGTACAAACGTTTGGGCTAATAACTCACAGGAGCTTGTTGGTGGTAAGACTCAATTTGGTCCAATTGAATTTAAAAATACAATTGGATGTCGTGATGATATCATGATTGACTTAATTAGAATGGGGCTTGATCCATCTAAGTCATTTAAAATCATGGAATTCGTTAGAAAGAATAAAAAGGTTGGCTCACCAGAACAATGGGTTGATTACCAAAAATATATGAGAGAAAACAATGTTCCAGAATGGTATATTTGGTCTTGTGATAAGATTGAATACATGTTCCCTAAGGCTCATGCCACTGCGTATGTATTAATGGCACTAAGAATTGCATGGTTTAAAGTATATTATCCACCACTATTCTATAGTGCATGGTTATCTAAACGTGCAAAGGGCCATGATGTTAACGCATATGTAGGTGGTCCAATGGCAATTAAGGCTAGAATAGAAGAAATAGCTAATATGCCTGATAGAACAGCTAAGGACGATGATTTAGTTACAGCACTTCAAATCGCACTTGAGATGACATTAAGAGGTATTAAATTCTTACCTGTTGATATTATGAAGAGTGATTCAGTTAATTTTACAATTGAAGATGGCAATTTAAGAATTCCATTTATTGCAGTAGATAAGCTTGGTGAATCTGTTGCCTGTGATATTGTAAAGAATAGAGAAGAAAGGCCATTCTCATCTAAGGCTGATGTAAAACGAAGAACAAGATTAAATAATTCATTGTTCTCTGAATTTGAAATTATGCGTGCTTTTGGTAATTTACCAGATGAAGATAAAGAAGCAACAGAAGGATTATTTGCCTTTTTGGATTAACAAGTAGAGTGGCTTTTGAGCCACTTTATTTTGTGATATTATGTGATTTTCTTCCATTTGATTAAAAAGATGATATAATGATTTTGTAAATAAAAGGGAGGATTTTTATGAGACAAACACCATTATTTTCAAACATAAAGACTGGTGCTGCAACTTATGATGATGTTGATAAGGCATCCTATAAGGGAATAACAATTAAAACATTATTATTATTCTTAATAACAGTTGCAGTTGCAATAACAACAATATTCGCTGTTCCAAGAATTATTGGTTCCAATAATGTTGGAGTATTAATCGGCGCATTAATCGGATCTGCGATAGTTGCACTTGTATCTGCATTAGTTGGTAGATTAAGTTATAGACTTGCAATGCCATTTTCTATTATTTATTCTTTCGCGATGGGATTCTTGTTAGGATTTATATCAGCAGTAGTTGAAGCATATGTTCCTGGTATTGCTACAACAGCAGTATTCGCAACATTAATTATTTTTGGTATTATGCTTATATTATTCTTCACTGGAGTAATTAAAGCATCTAATAAATTAATGGCTATAGTAATTGGATTATTACTTGGTGGTATTTCTTTATCATTATTCACATTTATAATGGCATGGACAGGACAATTAACTGTAACACAATATTTATGGTTAATATTAATAGTAGAAGCAATATATTTATTATATGCAGTTATAACATTAACATTTAATTTTGCTGAAGCAGTAGCTGTAGTAAATGGCGGAGCTACTAGAAATGCTGAATGGAGCGTAGCTTTAGGCTTAATGTCAGCTATGGCATATATCTATATTGAATTAGTAAGAATATTATTAATTATCGCAAGTATAGTTGGTCATAATAATTAAGCAAAAAGACTCTAGGACATCCTAGAGTCTATTTTTATGATGGGAGATAATAACAAAAGAAGTAATACTTGGATAGTATTAATAATATAGAATAAGACGTAAAAAAGAGTTGAAATTTAAATTTTCAACTCTTTTAATAATTTTATTTCAATTCAATATATGCGAAATCATCACTTAAATCGTATTCGAAATCTTTTTGTAGTTTATCACATACATGGATTAATTTACCATTTTCAGTATATCCATTCCATGTTGCAATAACTGTTTTCTTAAGTGATAAATCTTTTAAGAAATCCAATAAATCAATTTTTGAATCTTTATTATATAAAATTGCCTTTTTATCTATTAATACCTGTTCAGGTTTATATGTATCTAAGAAACCATTAAGAAAATCATATACATAATCAGCGTCCCTACCATCTGGTAATTCTTTTCCTAAAATGAAATCTAGATCTAAAATTGGAATACCTACCTGTTTAGAATAATTCTGCAAATACTTACTCTTTCCTGAACCAGGTCTACCAATAATTAAAAGTAGACGATATTTTTTCTTTTTTAATGCGTTTAACAATTGCATGTTATAAGACCTCCATATTAATATTTTTTGAATTGTTATCCTTGTATTCTTATTATAGCCCTTAATGGTTATGAAAGTAAATATGAAAAGATTTTATTTTTCCATTATTAAAAATATTTATATTTTTGAATCTTATATTTCAAATTGTGCTATAATTTAAAAAGAGAATAAAAAGAAAGAGAGATAATAAATATGTTATTTGATGAAATTGCAAAGGCAAATATGGATGCCTTAAGAAATCATGATAAGGTTGCAAGAAGCATTCTTTCAATCGTTTATGGAAAATTTAAAAATGAAAGTATTAATCAAGGATTAAATGCTAAAAGCTTACCTGATGGTGATTGCTTAAATATTATTAAAAAAACAATTAAAGAATTAGATGAAGAAAAAGAAGGATACATCAAGGTTGGTCGTCAAGAATCAGCTGATGAAATTCAACAACAAAGAGAAATCATTGAAAAGTATTTACCAAAGATGATGTCAGAGTCTGAAATTAGAGCTGAGATTGAAAAACTAGATGATAAAAAGATTCCTAATGTTATGAAGCATTTTAAAGCTAATTTCAATGGTTTATGTGATATGGGCTTAGTTTCTAAAATAGCTAAGGAATATAATTAATTTATGAAATATTGTTATGATTGTGGAACAAAGCTAATAAATAAGGAATTAGAACATGAAGGTATTGTTCCTTTTTGTCCTAATTGTAACAAATATGTTTTTCCTATTTTCTCTGCCGCAGTATCGATGATAGTAACTGATAAAAATCAAGAAAACATATTATTGATTAAACAATATGGAACAGATTTTTATCGTTTTGTCGCAGGATATATTAATAAGGGTGAAAGTGCTGAAGAAGCTGTATATAGAGAAATATATGAAGAGGTTGGATTAAAGCCAATTAAGATTGCTCCAATGAAGACAGCATATTTTGAAAAAAGTAATACACTAATGTACAATTATTTGGCAATATGTGATGATACTAGTGTAGTTTCTAATTACGAAATTGATGAATATGCCTGGATTCCAATGAATCAAGCAATGGACGCACTTAAAAATGCAAAACTAGCATTAGAATTTTTTAAATATTATAAAGACAATATTAGAAAGTAACTATTCGCAAGAATAGTTTTTTCTTTATAAATAAATCTATGTGTGATACAATAGTTATGGTGAGCAAACTATGAGTCTTTATTCTAAACAAGATCCACATGTTTACAAGTTGGATTCTTTAAAAAATTATACAGAAGATGAAAAGAAATTAATAACTGAATATTTGAAAATTGAAAAATATTATCGTTATGCATTGAAAGAAATGAATGCTAAAATTGAAAATTTAGATGATTATTGTGAGAATACATTTGCTCATAATCCTATTCATCATATAGAATCAAGAATCAAAAGTCCAGAAAATATTATTGAGAAGATTCATAGAAGAGGATATCCAGTAAATATTGATTCATTAAAGAATCTTATTTATGATGTTTCAGGAATGAGAGTAATTTGTAATTATATTAATGATATTTATCAAATTATAGCTTTATTATCTAAACAAAAAGATATTAAAGTTAGATTAACGAAAGATTATATTATTTCACCAAAGCCAACAGGATATAGAAGTGTTCATATAGTTTTTGACATTTCTATTTATTTTGGTACTGAACCTATTATTATCCCAGTTGAGATTCAATTTAGAACAATTGCGATGGATATGTGGGCATCATTAGAACATGAATTAAGATATAAATCAAATAATGAATTTACTGATTATGATAAAAAGAGTCTTAAGGAATATTCAGATGATTTATATCAGGTCGATTTGAATATGCAAAAGCTTTATATCAAAAAGACAACAGGAGATAGAGACGATGATTAATTACGATGAATTAGTAGAAAAATATAAAAAATTAGGTATAACTGATCTTCCTAAAAGAGAAATGATTAAAACAGAAGAACAAATTGCTGGAATCAGGGAAGCAGGAAGAATTAATACATTAGTATTAGATGAGGTAGCTAAGCATATTAGAGCTGGAATGACTACAGATGATATTAATGATATAGTTCATAAAAAGACTTTAGAATTAGGTGGAATACCTGCCCCATTAAATTATGAAGGATTTCCTAAAAGTGTATGTACATCAGTAAATGATGCAGTATGTCATGGAATCCCTAGTAAAAATCAAGTATTAAAAAACGGAGACATTATTAATGTCGATTGTACTACAATATATAATGGCTATTATGGAGATGCATCTAGAATGTTTTTAATAGGTGCATGTTCTGATGTGGCTATTGATATATGCAAGGTTACAAAGGAAGCACTTGATTTATGTATAAAAGAAATTAAACCATATTCAAGACTTAGAGATATTGGATATATTATTGAAAAATATTGTAAGCGACATGGATATTCAGTTGTACATGAAATAGGTGGACATGGTGTTGGAGTAGATTTCCATGAAGATCCATTCGTTTTCCATTATGGAAAAAAAGGAACTGGAATGGTTCTATTTCCAGGAATGACATTTACTATTGAACCAATGGTAAATGAAGGTACTAGACATGTATTCTTGGATGCATCTAATGATTGGACTATTTATACAGATGATGGTGGTTTATCTGCACAATGGGAATATACATTAGTTATGACTGAAGAAGGATTGGAAATATTATCTCATTAGTACTTAGAGGAAGTAATCGAAAAGATTATTTCCTTTTTTATTTCTTTTATGGTAAAATAGTAATACACTATATACTTTTTTTAAAATTGAATGGAAGTGATATTATGATTTTACATGAATTATTATTAAATAAGATTCAATTAGATGAATACGTAGATTGCTTAACTGATGAATATGATTTTTCTATTAGATATAATTATATTTGTGATGCAATTGAAGAAATTAATGATACAGGAGCTTTAGGAAATAGAATAGAGGTTAGATATAATCCGGGAGAAAAATCTAATTCAGCTATTTTTGATTTTCTAGATAGATTAGAAAGAGCAAAAAAGATATATGATGAATTAAAACAATATGGCTTAGATGATTCTAATGAAATGGCTAAAGAATTATATGATTATGCTAATATATTAATTTATAATAAAAAATATAAATATGTTTATGAATTATTAGATTCAGCATCAAATTTAAAGCATATAGATAGTCAAATATTATTAGGTCGTATGCTAGCATATGGACTATATGATACGAAAAGATCAATCGCAGGAGCTCTAGATTATTTAACAAAAGCGGCAGATAATGATAGTGCTGAGGCATGCCTTGAAATTGTTAAATTATATGATTTTGATAATGATTATGTTGATCCTGTAGTTGCGAAAGACTATTGTGAAAAGGCAATATTACTTGGCAGTGAAAAAGCTCAAGAAAGAATTAATTCTTCATTTGAATATGTTTCTAAGAGAAAGAAAATAGAAGAAAGAATTACACTTGGTGATCCTAAAGCAATTTATGAGCTTGTTTTATATTTATATAATAAAGAAGATTCATCTTATGTTGAATATTTAGAGGATGCAGTAGATAATAAAAATGTTTATTGTATGTTGTTTAAAGCTAAATTATTATATCAACAAAAACAAAAAGATGATGCTAATCAATTATTAGAAGAATGTATTCAAGCAGAATTTTATGAAGCATATAAGTTTTATGCTGATATAAATACTGATACAGATTTTTATAATTTTGATTCAAATAAAGGACAAGAACCTGCTATAAGTCATATTAAGCAATATGATTTATATAGAGATGCTTATCTACACGGTATAGATGAATGTAAAATATATGTAGCTAAAGCTTATTATTATGGATATCCTATTTATGTAGATAAGCCAAAGGCTTTCTTATTATTTAAGGAATTATCTAATAATGGTAATATAGAAGCAATGTATTATTTAGCTAAAATGTATGAAAATGCTGATACAGTAGAAATGGATATGAATCTAGCAATTAAGCTATTAACTGAATCTGCAAATCATGGAAATATAGATTCAATGAATGAACTAATTCAAATTTATTCAATTGATCAAGAGTTTATTAATCCTGATTTAGTTAGAAAATATAAAGAATTAAAGGAGATATAGGCTATAATTATAGGAGCAATTAATAAAAAATTGCTCCTTTGAATTCATTTCAAATAAAAACATTAAAATTTGAAAAAATAATTGTTGATTTAATATTATTGTTTTGATATAATAATCGAGTAAACTAATCTTTAGGTCTGGAGGGATAAAAGATGCGTGATTTAGTTAAATTAGTTTGTTCTGAATGTAAGAACGAAAATTATTATACAGATAAGAACAAGAAGACTACTCCTGAAAGAATGGAGATTAAGAAGTATTGTCCAACTTGTCGTAAGCATACTATCCACAAAGAAAAGAAGTAGTATCTATAATAATAACATTTAAAGCCCTTAGGGGCTTTTTTGTTTTTTATTTTTTTGTTATAATCATGTTAATTTAGGTGATTATTATGATAAGAAAAGCAGAAATAAAAGATATCGATAGAATTGCAGTATTATTAGAAGCAATAAGAGAGGTACATCATCAAATAAGACCAGATTTATTTAAATCAAAAGGTTCAAAATATAATAAAGATGAAATTAAAGAATTAATTAATGATGAATCATCTTCTATTTTTGTATATTGTGAAAATGATATAGTATATGGATATGCATTTACAAAAATTATTGAACATAAAAATGATAATGTATTAACTGACATTAAAACATTATATATTGATGATTTATGTGTAGATGAAAATAATAGAGGTAAAAACATTGGACATATGCTTTATGATTATGTTATTAATTATGCAAAAGAAATTAATTGTTATAATGTAACATTAAATGTTTGGATGGGTAATGATAGAGCTATTAAGTTTTATGAAAGCTTAGGACTAAAACCTCAAAAGATTGGAATGGAGACGATATTAAAATGAAAATAGAAATGTTAACAACAGGTTTTTATTTTACAAATAGTTATGTTATCTCTAATGATAAAAAAGAATGTATAATAGTTGATCCAGGACTAAATTATAAAGAGGCTGCAGACTATATAAAAAAGAATTATGCACCTCTTGCGATATTAATTACTCATGGTCATATGGATCATATTGATGGTATAGCTTATTTTTCTAATTTACCTATATATCTATATAAGGATGAAGTTGAATTATTTAATGATGATGATAAAAATTTGTATTCCATGATTGGAAGAACTACTCCATATAGAACATCTGATTTAGATACTAGAATAGTATATAATGGTGATATCATAGAAATATCAGATTTTAAATTTAAAGTTATTCATACTCCAGGACATACAAGTGGATCATGTTGTTACTTAATTAATAAGGATTTATTTACAGGTGATACATTATTTAATATGTCTTGTGGAAGATGTGATTTTCCTACAGGGAATATGACATTAATGGAGGAATCATTAAATAAATTAATGAATATGTTTTCTGATGATATTAAATGTTATCCAGGTCATAATGATTTAACTGATATTGGATTTGAAAGAAATAATAATCCATTCGTTAGATAAATGAATATTATTTTATAATCAACTATTTTTTTAAAATTTTTAATAAAAAAATTAACTTTTTTCAAAAATTAATTTACAAATATTCATATTTGTTATAAAATAAACTCATATGAATCCTAAGATGAGAAGAATGATTTAAATACATTTAAAGCGAATCCTGTTTGGTGAAAGAGGACAATGTTATAAATCGGACAACAGCTCGGAGGATTAGGGAAGAATAGAGTAGACCCCTACGTATGGCTGCGTTAAAGTAATTGAGTGCTGTATATTATATACAGAATTAAGGTGGTACCACGGAATTTTCGTCCTTAGATTTTAATCTAAGGGCTTTTTTTATGGAGGGAAAGATTATGAAAAAATTATATTTAATAAAGGATTATAAGCCATTAATGTCTGTTAAGGAAACAGAAAAGGCAATTAAATTTGTTAGAGATAGCTTTGAACGTGATTTATGTAAAAAACTAAATTTAACAAGAGTTTCTGCCCCATTATTTGTTTTCCCATCAACAGGATTAAATGACAATTTAAATGGTACAGAAAGAAGAGTATCTTTCGATGTTAAAAATATTTCTGAAGAGGTTGAAGTAGTACAATCATTAGCTAAATGGAAAAGAAATGCATTAGGTAAATACGGATTTGAACCAGGCGAAGGTTTATATACAAATATGAATGCGATTAGAAGAGATGAAGATTTAGATACAATGCATTCATGTTATGTAGATCAATGGGACTGGGAAAAAGTTATTACTAGAGATATTAGAAATAAAGGATATTTAAAGAAAACTGTAAAACAAATTTATTCGGTTTTAAAGGCATTAGCTAAAAAAGTAGAAAAAGAATATCCAGCTATTAAGCATGATCTACCAGAAGATATATTCTTTATTACAACAAAAGAATTGGAAGCAATGTATCCAGATTTAGAGCCTAGCAAGAGAGAATATGAGATTTGTAAAGAAAAGAAAGCAGTATTCTTAATGCAAATTGGATGTAAATTAAAATCAGGTATGCCACATGATGGTAGAGCTGCAGATTATGATGATTGGAAATTAAATGGTGATATCTTATTATATTATGATGTATTAGATATCGCATTTGAGATTTCATCAATGGGTATTAGAGTTGATGCTGAATCTATTTATTCACAAATGAAGGAAAAGAATGAATTAGATAAGATTAATGATAAATATCATCAAGATGTATTAAATGATAGATTACCACTTACAATTGGTGGTGGTATTGGTCAATCTAGATTATGTATGTATATGCTAAAGAAAGCTCATATTGGTGAGGTTCAAGCATCTATTTGGCCAGAAGAAGATATCAAAGCATTAGAGGAATGTAATATCCATTTACTATAATAAATAGGATAAAGCCATAGGATTAATAAAAGGCATTGAATGATTCAAAATCAATGCCTTTTATTATATTTAAAATTCTTTACTTTTAATATAATTATAAAATCTTGGTAAAACAATTTTTACTTTTCCATAAGAAGGAGAATAAATAATACCTTTTTTTATTAATCTATCTCTATACATACTAAAATATGAATTATCCATTTCGATTTTTGAAATTAAATCTTTAGTTGATATTTCTCCCTCAGGGAAATTCTTCATTATATTTTTTTCAACCGTAGATAATTCAAACCATAATTTATCATAAACAAATTCTTGTAAATATTGATCAAAATTATTAATTACCATATCATCTATAATTCCATTGTTTTCGTATACTAAATATCCTAATACTTGATAAGCATATGCATATCCATTTGTTAGATTAGCCATTTTTAAAGCTTGCTCATCTGATATATTGAATATATTTTTGTATGAAAAGGCGATAGAAGAAATATTTAATGATTCTAGATATATTTTAGGAGCTCTATATAGGAAGGTAAGAGTTTTATCATCTTGAAGTTTGCTAATATTTTCATATAAACCAGTCATTATTAAATATACAGGTAAATCTTGTCTTACTAAAGCTTGAAAAGTTTTAGCAAATATTTTCATATATCCATTATTTGTAACTTCGTCAATTGTAATTAATACTTTTTTGTTCTTTTTTTGTATTTTTTCAAGCATCATTTTAATCAGTGTTTCAACTGTTAATACAGGAGTTGCACCTTCAATTGAAAAGCTTATGCCTTTAAATGAAAAGCTGAATTCTTTTTTTGTAAATATCATATTGATTTTTGAATTTTGATATAATTCAGATGCCAACCCTTCTAATAAATCCTTGTCAGAATTTAAATCGACAACTATAAAATCTTCATGTTCTTGTAATTCTTTACTTATTGCAGTCATTGTTACAGTTTTGCCTGAGCCTCTAATTCCTGTAATCATATATATTTGTTCAGGAGAAGGGGTGGAAGTAAAACTTTCGATTATTCTTTGTATTGCTTTAGGTCTAGATATATATTGATTAGGTTTTTTTCCAAAAGTAAGAATAAATGGATTAGACATAACATCACCTCGTTTATAACTCTTTATAACTTTATAATTATTTTATAACTCTTTATAACTTTTGTCAACTTTTATAACTCTTTATAACTTTTTATAAGTTTTACCATAATTTCAATATAAATAATATCTAAAAATAATAAAACCACGAAGTTTTTAATGTTCAACTTCGTGGCCTATTTTTTTCTATCTACTAAATAATCTAATGTTACATTATATAAGTCAGCTAATTTTATTAGTGACTCTATTGATATGTTTGTTTTTCCTGTTTCAATATCTGAATAACTATTTTGTGAAATATTTAACACGCTTGCAACATATTTCTGTGTGTAATCATGGTCTTCTCGCAAATCTTTTAATTTTTTTAAATACATTTTACCACCACTGCAATTATATTATATCGGAAAAAACGATATTGCGTTTTATCGGTAAAACCGATATAATTAAATTGTGGTAGTCTAAAAAAGATTAAATAGATTTTTAAATTTAATATAATGTACGTTTATGTATTATTTATTATTCTTATGGTCTATAGCAGTGCCACAAGTGTTTTTTATTTTAATTCGATTTAAAATCAAGTTAGGAGTGAAATTATATGAAGAAAAGGTTATTTGCTTTGATAGTGCTGATTTGCACCTTATTATTGGCGAGTTGTGATTTTCCTTTTGGTGGTGGTTCAACAAGTAATAATGATGTAACAACTAGTACACCAATAGATGAAACAACAACTATACCAATAGATGAAACAACTATTGTTGAGACTAATACTCAAAATGAAGAAAAATATATCATCACATGGAAAAATTATGATGGTGCTATTTTAAAAATAGATAATAATGTCAAAAAGGGAAGTATCCCATCATATACTGGTGAAAAGCCTTATAGTCCATATGACGGAAATTATTATTATGAATTTATTGGATGGTCTCCAGAATTAAAAGAGGTTGACAGTGATATTACATATGTAGCCCAATTTAAATCAACAAAATATATAAATGTAAATTGGATTTATGGTAACAATACCTATTGTGAAATAGTAATGCCAGGTACTACACCATCTTATAGTGGTCCCACTCCAACATTAGATTTAGATGATGGAAAAGAATATGTGTTTGTCCGCTGGGAACCTGCAGTTGGAGAGGTATACGAAGACATTAGCTATACAGCAATTTTTGAACCAAAAATTTCAGAATACAAAATCAATTATGAATTGAATTATGGCGAAAATAATGGTGATAATCCAGCTTCATACAAAAACACTGATTCAAATATCACATTAAAAGATCCAAAAAGAGTTGGTCATAATTTTGTAGGTTGGTATTACAATGATAATTATATTACTGAAATTGATACATCGATACATGCTGATATTACAATTACAGCTATTTGGGAACCAGATGAAGAATTAGCTTTATTTGATTATACGTATGATGGAACAACATATACAATCACTGGTATAAAGGATAAATTAGTTGAGGAAATTAATATACCTGATTATATTGATGTTATAGAAAGCGAAGCATTTAAAGGTTGCAGTAAATTAAAAACAATATTAATTCCTGGTAGTGTTAAAAGAATAAATGATGGTGCATTTGCAGATTGTGATTCGTTATCATATATTATTGTTCCTAAACAGATTGAATATTTTTCAATTAATACTTTTGATTCAAATTCAAAAACTAAAGTTTTTTATTCTGGTAATAAAGATGAATGGAATAATTTATTAAATGGTGATTCATTAACACAAAATGTATATTTCTATTCAGTTGGTGAACCTGATTATAATCAATGGAATTATGTTAATAATAAGCCAACTATTAGAAAATATACTGTAGTATTTAATAATTATGATGGAACACCTATTAGTACTTATAAATATGAATATGGTGAGATAATAATTGCACCTGATACTCCTGTAAAAGAAGCAGATAAAACATACACATACAAATTTGCAGGCTGGGGTAGTGAAGTTTCTATTTGTAAAGGTGATTATACATATCAAGCAGAATTCACTCCAAAATATATTGATTATGTAATTACATTTGTTAATTATGATGGAACAGTTATTTTATCTAGCAAATATCATTATGGTGCTACAGCAATCGAAGTGCCTGAAAATCCATCAAGAGAAGCTGATAATACATATACATATGGATTTGCAGGTTGGGATTCTTATATAAAAGAATGTACTGAAGATAAAACATATACTGCTACATATATACCAATATACATAGAATATACAATAACATTCATAAATTATGATAATAGCATTTGGAGTTCAGATAATTATCATTATGGTGATACTATTAATGAACCATCTACGCCTTCAAAAGAATCTAATGAAACTTATACATATGAATTTGCAGGATGGGATAAAGAAGTAGTTGCATGTGCTGGTAATGCAACTTATTATGCAACTTATAAATCAATATATATAGAATATGAAATTGCATTTATTGATTACGATGATTCTTTAATTAGTGCAAAAAAATATCATTATGGAGATACAGTTATTCAACCTAACAATCCAACAAGAGAATCAGATGAAATGTTTACATATGAATTTGCCGGATGGGGTAGAGAAATAGAAACATGTAAAGGTAATGATGTATATAAAGCCACATATAAATCAGATTATGTTGAATATGAGGTTATATTTGTAAATTATGATGGTACTGTCTTAAGTACTAATAAATATCATTATGGAGATCATATTATTGTTCCACCTACTCCAACAAAGGAATCTGATAATAGTAACACTTATTCATTTGTTGGTTGGGATAGCGACGTACCTTATTATTGTTATGATAGTAAGACTTATAAAGCAGTATTTAAAGCTGATGGTATAGATTATATAGTAATATTTAAAGATTACAATGGAGGTATTATTTCAACTAATGTTTATAGCTATGGCGAAAGTGTTATAGCACCTACAGATCCAACAAGGGATGCAGATGAAACTTATACATATGAATTTGCAGGTTGGGATAAAGAAGTAGTGGCATGTGTTGGTGATGC
>JAFSWG010000041.1 GCA_017444645.1 Acholeplasmatales bacterium
AACTGGAACTATACCTTAACTCCCCAAAATGCAATATATTTTTTTTAAATATATTATTCGAATATTATATACTTTATTTTCAAATATGCAATAGTTTTTTTTATATTTTTTTTACTATTTTTATATCACCTAAAAATGGTTAAAAATATCTATCCTTTTATGCATACTTTTATAGCATTTTCTATTATATCTAAACCGGCATTTAATTGATCATTTGAAATAACTAATGGAGCTAAAAATCTAATTACATTATTGTATGTTCCAGCCCCTTCTACTAATAATCCATTATTTGCACATTCTAATATAATCTTTTTAGTTAATTCAGGAGCTGGTTCTTTGGTTCCTTTGTTCTTCACAAATTCAATACCAATCATAGCTCCTAATCCCCTAATATCACCTATTATTTCATATTTTTCTTGCATCTGCTTATATCTATCTTTAACAATTTTTCCGATTTCTAAGCTTCTATTTGTAAAATTATCACGCTTCATTATCTCAATTACCTTTAATGCTGCCCTACAAGCGAGTGGGTTGCCACCAAATGTGCCTCCAATTACACCAGACTCTACCGAATCCATTATTTCTTTAGATGCGATTATTGCAGATAGGGGAATACCTGCAGCAATTGATTTTGCAGTTGTTAAAATATCTGGTTCAGCTCCAACTTCCTTCCAATATTCTGAACAAAACATCTTTCCTGTTCTACAGAATCCTGATTGTACTTCATCAGCAATTAATAAAATACCATATTTATCACAAAGTATTCTTAACGCCTTTACCCACTCTATCGGTGCAGGAATAAATCCTCCTTCACCCTGTAGTGGCTCTACAACTACTGCTGCAATTGTAGATGGTTCAACCGATTCTTCAAAGATATCGTAGATACTATCCATATAGTAATCTAAATAGTCTTTTTCTTTTATATCTTTTGGAGCCCTATAATAATATGGGAATTTAGCTCTATATACTCCTTCAGCTAATGGTCCCATTCCTTTTGCATATGCTTTTTTTGAAGTCATCGCCATTGTATAATGAGTTCTTCCATGAAAGGCACCAGAAAATACAATTATATTTGGTCTTTTCGTGTATGCTTTAGCAATTTTTACTGCATTCTCATCAGCCTCTGCCCCTGAATTTGCAAAATATGCTTTTTTATCTTTTCCTCTTATGGGAGCTATATTACATAATTCCTTTGCTAAATTAACATATCCTTCATGTGTCATTGTATTAAACATTGCATGGAAATATTTTTCCGACTGTTCTTTGACTGCTTCAATGATTTCAGGGTGGCTATATCCAATATTTAAAACTCCTACCCCACCAATAAAATCTAAAAATCTATTTCCATCTATATCTTCTACTATGGCACCTTCTGCCCTATTAATTACAACAGGATATATACATCCTATCGCATTTGGAATATATTTTTTTCTATCTTCAATTACTTTGGTTGCTTTTGGCCCTGGCAATTTATTGGTTATTATTTTTGGTAATTCATCTTTTAACATATAAACTCCCCCTTAATTCTTATACCATCCAACTACACCTGGATTTAAATTAATATTAATTTGCTTAATTTCTTGGTATTCCTCTAAACCTTTAATTCCAAGTTCTCTTCCTATACCACTCATTTTATATCCGCCCCAAGGAGCTTCATTAAAGCATGGGTTATAACAATTGATCCAAGTAATTCCAGCTCTTATTTCTTTTATTACTCGAAGAGCCCTTGAACCATCACTTGTAAAAACAGCTCCTGCAAGACCATATGGTGAATCATTTGCCATTTCAATGGCTTCCTTTTCACTTTTAAATTTCTGAATAGTTACTACAGGACCAAATATTTCTTCTTTAACAATCTTCATTTCACTACTACAATCATCAAAAATTGTTGGCTTTATGAAATAACCATTTTTACATTCACCTTCAGTATATCTATAACCACCTAAAATACATTTAGCTCCTTCTTTTTTACCAGCATCAATATAATCTAAAACTCTATTCATCTGTATTTCATTAACAATAGGTCCCATATCTGGATTATTCAAAGGATTACCTAATGTAATATTATTTGCACGCTCAACTAATCTTTTTACAAATTTATCATGAAATGATTCTTCAACTATGATTCTTGATCCAGCACTACAAATTTGTCCTTGATTTAAAAATATTCCAAGCATAGCCCATTCAACTGCACCTTCTAAATCAGCATCAGCAAATATTACGTTTGGAGATTTTCCACCAAGCTCTAATCCAATTTTCTTTACGTTTGAAGCTGCATTTTTCATAACCATTTGTCCAGCCTTTGTAGAGCCAGTAAATGTAATCATATCTACATCCATAGAACCAGATAAAATATTACCTACATTAGCTCCACCTATTAATAAATTACAGGCACCCTTTGGAATACCAACCTCATCAAATATTTCAAATAATTTAATACTTGTTAGAACACAATATGGAGATGGTTTATAGATTACACTATTTCCAGCCGCAAGTGCTGGTGCTAATTTCCATACTCCCATTAATAATGGGTAATTCCAAGGTGTAATTAAAGCACATACTCCAGTAGGCTCATGAACTGTATATGAGTGCATTTTACCAAAGCCTTCATTTACATCATAAACTCCTCCATAAGGTACTTTAATTAAGGATGCATAATATCTAAAATTATGAACTGCATCATCGACATCACATTCTGCTTCTCTAAGTGGTTTACCATTATCTAAAACCTCAAGCTTAGCAAATTCTTCTTTTCTCCTTTCAAGTATATCTGCGATTTTTAATAATATATCTCCTCTTGTTTGAGAATCCATATCTCTCCAACTTCTATCATTATAGAAAGAATATTTAGCCGCTTTAATTGCTTCTAATGTATCACGCTCTGATGATTCATAAATATAAGCTAAATGTGATCCATCATATGGATTTAATGTTTCATATGTTTTTTCTAAATCTCCTTTTGTCCATTTACCATTTATATACATCATCCATTCCATATTATCCCTCCTAAAAAAATATGGCGTAAATTTTCACTTTACGCCATTGTAATTAAAGATTAAATACACGCTTTGTACAATCTAATGCTAAATCCATTTTTTCAATAACTGATTCAATATCTTCCTCTGTTATTAAAACTGATGGTTCAAATCTTATTGTTTTAGCATTAACTAATGTACCTGCGGTTAATACTCTTCTTTTAAATAATCCCTTTGATACCTGATATCCATATTTAGTATCTTTAAATTCTACAGCAAGCATTAAGCCTACTCCTCTAACTTCTTCAATAATTTCAGGATATTTTTTAGCTAAGCCTAATAATCCTACTTTTAAAATTTCACCTTTTTTCTTACACTTACCTGGTACATCATTTTTTAACATATATCTAATAGTTGCTAAAGCTGCACTACAGGCTAATGGATTACCTCCAAATGTAGGAGATCCTAGCAACCATGGATTATCTACCAATTGTTTAGTCCACATATGAGGTCTACAAATAATGCCAGTAATTGGCATTATTCCACCTCCAAATGCTTTACCAAATGTCATAATGTCAGGCGTAACTCCTTCTGCTTCACATCTCCACATTGTACCAGTACGTCCCATACCAGTTTGAATTTCGTCAAAAATTAAAGCTACTCCTGTTTCATCACATATTTTTCTTACTTCAGTTAAGTAACCATCTGGTGGAACAATAACTCCTGCTTCACCTTGAATTGGCTCTAATATTACTGCCGCAGGCCTTTCACCTACTTCAATTAAATTATAAATAGCCTTTTTAATATCTTCAGCTACACCATATTCAACATGTACTACCTGTTGAACCATTGGTGCATATGGTACTCTATATGTACTCTTACCACCAACTGATACAGCACCCATAGATTTTCCATGGAAAGCATGAACTGTAGAAATATACCATCTACCACCTGTTGCGATTCTTGCAAGTTTTAGCGCCATTTCAACAGCTTCTGCACCACCATTTGTAAAGAAACAATATTGTAAATCTCCGGGTGTTATTTCAGCAACTGCTTTTGCTAAATATCCTCTTAATGGATCTAATAATTCTTGTGAATGAAGTGCTTGATGCTCAAGCTGTGCCTTTACTACTTCTAATATTTCTTCATTTCTATGTCCACATGTATAAATACCAAAGCCACCTAAGCAATCAATAAATTTTTCACCTTTTAAGCCATAAACATATTGATTTTCATCTGTCCATTCCAAGATTGCACCAAGCGCATCATCTGTAGAAACACTCTTTCTATATTTTAACCACCCTGGAGATACATATTCATTAAAGTTTTTTAATGTATCTTTAACCATTTGATTTTTCTTTTCTTTAGATAATCTCTTTGGACTTTTTGTTTCAATAAAATCAATAACTTCATCCAATTCTTCTAATAATTTTGTATGCTTCATTATAACACCATCCTTGAATAAACAAAAAAGACGTATAAAATATACGCCTTTGTAATATCATTTGTTTATATTTTCATTTTACTACAAAAAATTTATAAGTCAAGTGATATTTTGAATATTATTCGATTTTTATCGATTTTAGAAATCAATTATTCATTTATTTGTCTGTTTTGCCTTTTTAGGGTTAGGATTATTGATAAATATATCTCGTTCATTTGCACTATTTTTAAGTATAACCTTATTAACTAAAGTCATTACTCCAAAGAATGCAGGAAGCATTACTAAGAAGAAGATTCCTGTAACAATATGGTTAGGTGCATCATTGAAGAATGATTGTACATATTCACAATTCCATGGTCTCATAAATTCTTTCATAAACTGAGTATCCATAAATGTTTCACCTAATGAACTATTGTATCCAAACATAGATGGACCTGTAGGTCTACCACAAATATAAGATGTTGGAAGCATAAATGATAATGCTGTAACTGTTAATAATACTAATATTAAAGTAAATGTTCTCCACTTTGTAAATGGGATACACATTGTAACAAATACAATCATTCCAGCAAGTGTTAATAATATAGAAACCATTGTTCTAACATTTTCTTCGTCAATTATTGCTTCACCACCAAAGAATGTTGGAACTACACATAATAGTACTGGAGTTAATACCGCAATAGCAACTAATATTGCAGATGCTATAGCACGAGATATAACTGTTTTAATAAATGAGCCTTTAATTGGCACTTTACTTCCTTCAAGTGATAAGAAGAAACCACCTGTACCAATAACTGCTGCTTCTAGCATATATGCATTTTCAATTGTGTACCACATTTGACCCTTTTTTAGAGGTATTAATGCAAATGCAAGTAATGCAATAGCGAAAGATTTCATTAAGAATAATGTAGCTGTTCTTCTAATATTACCGATAACTCTTCTACCTTCACCAACTACTGCCTCTAAATGAGTGAAATCATTATCCATTAAAATAACATCAGAAACTGATTTTGCTGCATCAGTAGCTTTGGCAAATGTAATAGATGAATCTGCTTTTCTTAAAGCTAAAATATCGTTAACACCATCACCCGTCATGGCAACTTTATGCTTATTATCTTGTAGTGCTGATACGATTGCTTCTTTTTGTTCTGGAGATACTCTTGCAAAAATAGTATATTCTTCTACTAAATCTGGTATTTTATCTAAAGTAACACCTTCAAGAGATATAGCCTTATCATAATTATCTACTCCACAGTTTTCAGCTATCTTACTTACTGTAAGTGGATTATCACCTGAAATAATTTTTACAGTAACTCCATTTTCTTTAAAGAATCTTAATGTACCTTTTGCAGATTCTCTTATTTGATCTTCTAATACAAATAATGCTAATAATTCATCATTTAATTTTAAAGCAAGAACTCTTTTTCCTTCACTTGCCTTCTTATTAACTATGTCAATTCTATCATCGTCAGGATCTAATAAATATTCAGGTGCTCCTAATAATAGCTTATCACCATTATCATAGATTAAGCCTGAACATTTTGTTTCACTAGAAAATGGAATTAATTCTTTATATTCAACATTTTGATTTTCACCAAATTCATTAAATAAGGCTTCAGCAGTGGCATTTTTACTCTTACCAGAGCCTAATAAATTTCTAATATTATCATATACATCTTCTAAATGAACAAATCTCTTAACTTCTACTACCTTCATTGTACCATCAGTTAATGTACCTGTCTTATCCAAACAAATTACATCAACACGAGATAAATTCTCTAATGAATATAGTTCTTGAACTAATGTATTTTTTCTTGATAATTTAACAATAGATAATGCAAGTGTTACAGATGTTGTTAATACTAATCCTGAAGGAATAATACCTACTGAGAATGAACCAACTGTAATCATTAATCTAGCCCATGTAACAGGGTCAGATATACTTAATGTCATACCATCCCAAACTCTAGGATCAGAGCCATGTACATTAATCTTATAAATCATAGTAGCTACAATTACTATTGCCACTATACCAAGAATAATAGTTAATCCTCTAATGATAGTCATGATATTAGTCATTAATTCTGATTTATGCTTTTGCATTTCTTTGACTTTTAAAGATAATGTTGCAGCAAAAGTTTCATTACCGACTTCAATTGTTATTGCTCTAGCATCACCAATTATAATAGATGAACCAGAATAAATGATATCACCTGGTTTTTTCTTAATGTAATCAGATTCACCTGTTAACATAGATTCATCTACCTGTACATATCCATCAATTACTTGGAAATCAGCAGTAGCTTGCTCTCCTGCTTTTAATAAAACGATATCATCAATAACTATTTCACTCGCATTAATAGTTTCTTTTCTACCATTACGAATTACTCTTGTCTTTGCTTCTGTTACAATCTTTAACTTATCTAATACATGCTTACCATGTATTTCTTGGATTGTACCAATCGTAATATTCATTATCGCTGGAATTAAAAATCCAAATTTTGAAAATCCAAAATGTTTATTTACAACTTCAGCATTACCAGTTGAATACAAATAAACTATAAAAATAATAAATGTTACAGCTATAATAAGTAAAATTGTATTAAAAAAAGTAAATACATTATGGAAAATAATTTCTCCAACACTTTTTTCATTAGCTTTACTTGTCTTATTATGGTAACCTTTTTCTGTTCTTATAGCTACATCACTATATGATAGACCTTGTTCATAATCAGGTTTTTCTCTATCTAGTGGTTCTCTAACTATCTTTTTACTCTTACTCATATTTATCCACCACACATAAAATATATATTAAATATTATATCACTAAAAGTAATAAAAAGCCATATTCAAATAATCGTGATACATTTTATATCCTAAATCATAGACAAAATTCTATAAAAATGTTAAACTATTTTTAGGATATCCATAGAAAGAAGGTATTAAATATGAGATGGGCTTTACAAATATTATTTCATTTAATAGTTACTGCTATTGGTGTATTAATGATTGTTTTTGGAGTACAAAATGAAAATGTTCCACTATGGGTATGGGGAATAGTTGTAGTTGTAGCAGGTAATTTATCTGTTTATTTCTTAATATTCATTATTGCTTTATTTTGGATTCCCGCAGCAAGAAAACAAGATTCACTTGTTGGCATAAATGATAAAAGCATTCAAAATAGAGTTAAATATTGTAAGCAATGCGGTAAGGAAGTACCTTATACTATTATGATTTGTCCTAATTGTGGAAATAAATCATACACTGAAGAAAAACCTAAAGAAATAAAAGTTGAAAATAGTGATAATAATTAAAATTTGAGGAAGACGCTTCTTCCTCTTTTTTTATGAACAAAGAAAAATAGCGCCGTGCTTTATTATACACGACGCTTTATTTATTATCTTTTATTTGTTTTTGGAATAGCTGTTCTAGTAACGTTTCTATATAAGTAAATATCTTTTCTTAATGATAAATTGAAACTATTTTCAACAACATATGAAGCCGCACCATGCTGGAATCTAACTGGTTTTATTTGCCTATGAAGTAATAACATAATTAATGTTGTAAAAACTAAGCCACCAACTATACCTGCAATAACACTAATTGCAATTTGATTTTCACTATCTGACATTACTCCAAAGAATATACCAAACAATGCAGCACCAAATAATAAGAATGAGAATAATGAAATTAATGTTGCTTTGATTTTAGAAATAGGAAGATTACCTGTTAATTTACCAGTTTGACCATTCATTGCAAATTGATATTTCTTCTCTTTATACATTGAATTTAATGTCCAAACAGGATAATAAGCATAATATGCACTATTAGATTCATAATTGATAGATGAATCTAATAAATTTACTGTATCATAGCCATGAATTGTAGTACGTAAGGCATCTACAGTTCCTTCTTTAATTCTTACATTTGCTCTTTCAAATGTTTCTTCCATTGAAACATCATATTTATCTGCAGCATAGCCAACAATATAAGAATTGCTATAATCCTTTGCTTCTTTAAAATTGAATGGTTCAATTGATTCCATCATTTTGTCATCCATTTTTTTAGAACCATCAACAGGTAGCTTTTCAAATGCTATTTCACCACCACGAATTATTTGATAATACTTTGTTTCTCTATATCTGTAATTAGAATCACTCCAAGTTCTAACCTTTGTTGCTCTAAATTTAGCAACGCCATTTACAGAGGCATCAAATAACCAATATGGTACATAAAGTGATGTTATTTCTTTTACTTCATTTAATTTTTTGAAATCATTTGGAAGTAAAATCTTTCCTTTAAAATATTTATTTAAATTCTCTCTTGCAGCATCCTTCTCTAATTTAAAAGGAATGATATAATTTGGCTTTAAACCACCAGTTAATCTACCCTTTAATAAAACTGGATTTCCACAATATGGGCATAAAGTAGATGTAGTATTTTCATCACACATTACTTCTCCACCACATGTTTCACATAAATATACATTTAAAGAATCTGATTCACTAAATTCTTCATTTGATGATGTATCCCATTCAGTATTTTCTTCAATATTATTAGATGAATCATTTAATTCTTTTAAATCACTTACTTCAAATTCAGTATCACAATATTCACACTTAACCTTTTGCAATGATGCTTCAAATTTTAAAGAACCACCACAACAAGGACAAGTGCACGAAAATAAATCTTGCATATAATCTCCTAACTATTTTGCATCAGAATCATCAAATCTATCGCCACATTCAGGACAGAATTTAGGTGGATTTGATGGATCTTCTGGAGTCCATCCACATTTATTACATTTAAAGAATTTCTTAGCTTCCGGCTTCTTTGTTCCACATTCAGGACAGAACTTACCTGTAGCCTTTGTACCACATTGTGGACATACCCATTCATTTGATTCTGGTTTCTTTGTTCCACATTCAGGACAGAACTTACCTGTTGCCATTGCGCCGCATTGTGGACACTTCCAAGCATTTGCGTTATTTGCTGCTTGCTGTGCTTGTTGAGCCTGTTGAGTTTGTTGCTGTTGTGCTTGTTGTTGAGCACCCATTTGATAGAATTGTTGAGCGTTCATACCACCAGCTTGTTGAGCCATATTCATTCCAAAGAATCCCATAGCTGCACCATGAGGGTTAGCACCAGCTGCCTTCATAGCTTCTGCTTGAGCTTCAACTAATGTAGCACCAGCCATATTTGGATTTGTTGCATAAACATTCTTTCTTTGTAATTCCTTGATTAATTGTTCATCTTCTTTTGGTAATGTAACAGAACCAAGAGCAATTGAAACAACCTCAAGACCTCTTAACTCAGCCCATTTTTCAGTTAATGCTTCATTCATTGCTTTTTCCAATTCTGGTATATGAGTCATAATTTGATTTGGTCTCATTTCCATTTCTGATAATCTACCAAATGCTGGTTGTAATGCACTTACGAATTCAGTCTTTAATTGTGTATCTATCTTATCTCTAGTATATGCTGCAGTAACGTTACCACATACATTTTGATAGAATAATACTGGATTTGTAATCTTGTATGAGAATACACCATTACATCTAACTGATACATCGATATCTAGACCAACCTTAGAATCTACAACTCTAAATGGAACAGGTTGTGCTGTACCAAATTTATTATCAACTAATTCTTTTAAATTGAAATAATAAACTCTTTGATCATGTCCTGTATCTCCACCAAATTTAAAACGTCTTGCGATAGTCTTGAAAATACCATTACCAAGACCCCCTTGGAAAATTGATCCTTCAGTTGATTTATCATATTTGAATTCTCCTGGTTCAGCAGTAAATTCAACAATTGCCCCCTGATCAACAATCATCATACATTGACCTTCATTTACAGCTATAATAGAACCATTTGAAATAATATTATCTGAACCATTTTTATTTGATGATCTCTTAGAATTAACTCTCTTTTGTCCCTTTGCAACTAAAACATCTTTTTCTAATGAATCGCAATAAAAATATTCTAACCATTGATCTCCAAAAGTAGAGCCTGTAGCTCCAACTAAAGCTTTAATTAAACCCATCTTTAATTCCCTCCTAAGTTTAAAAACTATTTTAATTATAAAATATTATTTTATAGTAGTCAACTTTTCTACGAATACTTATAAAAAAACTACTCAAATTAATTGAGTAGCATTTTTATTATTTATGTTTTTTAATTTGACCTTTGATTGTAACAATTGTATCTTCTTCTACTGATGATGTGATATATGAGCTTGAACCAATTGTACAATTCTTTCCAATTATAGTTTCACCACCAAAAATAGATGCACCTGAATAAATTGTTACATTATCACAAATAGTAGGATGACGCTTACTACCAAATAAATCATGACCCTTAGATAATGATAACGCACCTAAAGTAACACCTTGGTAAATCTTTACATGAGAACCTATTTCAGTTGTTTCACCTACAACGATACCTGTACCATGGTCAATAAAGAAATATGGACCAATTTTAGCACCTGGGTGAATATCAATTCCTGTTTTAGAATGAGCATATTCAGATAATGCACGTGGTAAGATAGGTATATTCATATCATATAAAATATGTGCTAATCTATATGTTACAATTGCTTTTAATCCTGGATAGCAAATAATTATTTCTTTTTTAGATTTTGCTGCAGGGTCACCATCAAATAAAGCTTGAATATCTGTTTCAATTAATTCTTCAAGTTCAGGTAATTTATTTAAGAATGATTCAATTGCACATTCATAATCATTACAATATTCATTTAAGGCTTGAATATCATTAATACACTTTAATAATACTAATAAATCCTTTTTAACATCTTCTACTTTATTATCTATATATGATTCTAAATTATCAACATTATCAACATAGCCAGGAAATATTAATGCATTACAGTCATTTAAAAATCTTTTTAAATCTGCATGCTTAATTGTATCATTTTCTACTTTTTGTTTTTTCTTTGCTGATATCCAATTATTAAATCTTTCATCCATAATATCTACCTCTACAACATTTATATTATATGCTATTTATAATTTTTTTCAAATAAGTTTTTAATTTATTATTTAAATTAAATAATAGAAAGTGTATAATTCATTATGAGGTTATAAAAATGAAAACAATAGACACCAAAACAATAACAGAAAATGTTAAAAGACTTTGTATAGAAGCTGCAACATTTATTGAAAATGATGTATTAAATAGAATAAAAAAATGTATGGAAAATGAAACTGGTTTATCTAAATCAATTATCGAACAAATAATTGAAAATGATGAGCTTGCTGCTAAAGAAAATGTTCCTATGTGTCAAGATACAGGTATTACAATTGTATTTGTTGAAATAGGAAATGATGTTCATATTAATGGTGATTTATATCAAGCTATTAATGATGGCGTAAGTCAAGGCTATACAGAAGGTTATTTAAGAAAAAGTGTTGTTAAATCTCCTTTAAATAGAATTAATACTAAAGATAATACTCCAGCAATTATACATACTAAATATGTAGTTGGTGATACACTAAAAATTACAGTATGTCCTAAGGGCGCTGGATCTGAAAATATGAGTAAAGTTAAAATGCTAGTTCCCGCAGATGGCATTAATGGAATAAAGAAATTTGTTAAAGATACTATTTTAGAAGCTGGTGGTAGAGCTTGTCCTCCACTTGTTGTAGGAATTGGAATTGGTGGTAACCTTGAAAAGTCTGCCCTATTAGCTAAAGAAGCTCTTCTTCGTCCTATTGATGATGAATCAAGTGATCCTGACGCTAATAAATTAGAAAAAGAATTATTAAAGGAAATAAATGAATTAAATGTTGGTCCAATGGGACTTGGAGGAAAAACAACTGCTCTTGCAGTCAAAATTAATTTATATCCATGTCATATTGCATCACTTCCTGTCGCAGTAAACATTCAATGTCATGCATCTAGACATAAGGTGGTGATACTATGATAATTAAATATCCTTTAGACAAAGATAAATTAAAAGATATTAAAGCAGGTGATGTAGTTGAATTTAGTGGTATTATTTATACTGCTAGAGATGCTGCACATATGAGAATCGAAAAAATGATTGAAAATGGTGAAAAATTACCTGTAGATTTTTCTGATTCATTTATATATTATGCAGGACCTACTCCTACAAAGCCAGGCAATGTAATTGGTTCAATCGGACCTACTACTTCTTCAAGAATGGATAAATTTGCTTATTTAATGCCAAAACTAAATGTTGTTGGTACAATTGGTAAAGGCCCAAGAGATGAAGCATGTAGCAAATATTATATTGATAATAAAATATTATATTTTATAACTACTGGTGGATGTGGAGCATTACTTGCAAAAGCTGTTAAAGAAGCTAAAGAAATTGCATTTTTAGATTTAGGACCTGAATCTATAAAAAAATTAAGAGTAGAAAATTTTAAAATGATTTGTGCAATTGATTATCACGGAAATAACTTATTCAATAAGGAGAATAAATAATATGGATTTAAAAACTGAAGCATTAGCCCTTCATAAAGAGCATAAAGGAAAATTAGAAATTGTCTCAAAAGTTAAAATTGAAAATCAACATGATTTATCTTTAGCATATACTCCTGGTGTAGCATATGCATGTAAAGAAATTGAAGCAAATCCTGATGAAGCATATCAATATACTTCTAAGTCTAATATGGTCGCAGTAATTACTGATGGTTCTGCAGTACTAGGGTTAGGTAATATTGGACCTTATGGTGCAATTCCTGTAATGGAAGGTAAATCTATATTAATGAAGGAATTAGCTGGGGTTGATTCAATTCCTATTTGTCTTGCAACACAGGATGTTGAAGAAATAATTAAAACTTGTAAATATCTAGAACCTACATTAGGAGCTATTAATCTTGAAGACATTTCTGCTCCTCGTTGTGTAACAATTGAGCGTAGATTAATTCAAGAAATGAATATTCCAGTATTCCATGATGATCAACATGGTACTTCTATTATTGTTGCTGCTGCATTCATAAATGTAGAAAGATTAACAAAGAGAAAATTATCAGATATGACTGTTGTAATGTCTGGTACTGGTGCTGCTGGTTCTATGATTGCTAAAATGCTAAAAAGAATTGGTGTTGGTAAAATCTATGCTTATGATATAACAGGTGTTATTGATAAGAAAAAATATGATTCTTATAATTTCTTAATTAAAGAATTATTAGATGAAGGAACATATGACACACCAATTAATCATGATGGTACACTTGCATCAATCTTAAAAGGTGCTGATGCATTTATCGGAGTATCTGCTCCTAACCTTGTTTCTAAAGAAATGGTTAAATCAATGAATGATGGTGCTATAGTTTTTGCAATGGCAAATCCTACTCCTGAAATTAGCTATACAGATGCAAAAGAAGCTGGAGCTTATATTTGTGGTTCTGGTAGATCTGATTATCCAAATCAAATTAATAATGTATTAGCATTCCCTGGTTTATTTAAAGGTGCATTATCAGTTAGAGCTTCTAAAATAAATGAAGAAATGAAGCTAGCTGCTGCTAAAGCAATTGCTTATATTATTAATGATGATGAATTAAGTCCTGATTATATTGTTCCAGGTCCATTTGATAAGAGAGTTGTTCCTGCTGTTAGTAAAGCAGTTGGTGAAGCTGCAATTAAAACTGGAGTTTCAAAATTATATAAATAAAATCTTATAAAGAATAAAGACTATCAATCACGATAGTCTTTTTCTTTTAAGAATTGTTCAATTTCTTCTACTGTATTAATAAAATGAATGTGCTTTAATCTTTCTTTATTAGAAAAACCATTATCTACTATTTGATTTAGAAATTGCTTTATTAAATCATAATAGCCATTTAAATTAAAGAATATACATTCTTTATTAAAATCAATAAATTCATTTAATGTAGTTAATTCCATTACATCTATTATTTCATCTAGTGTTCCCGTACCACCAGGAAATGAAATAAATACATCACCCATTTTATTCATTCTATCTTTTCTTTCTATCAAATCTTTAGTGACGATTAATTCTTCTAAATCAGGATGTTGAAAACATCTATCAATAAACATTTTTGGTTCTATACCTATAGCACTACCACCATTTTGAATAACTGAATCAGCTAAAATTCCCATCAATCCGGATTTTGAGCCACCATATATCAGTTTAAATCCATTTTTACCAATCATGGTGCCAAGATTCTTACATTCAATTTCAAATTCATATTTATTGCCTAAAGACGCACCAAGAAAAACTACAACATTCATTATAATACCTCCAAAAAAAATATGGAGTGCACTTTTCATACACTCCATATTTTTAATTATTCATTATTTCTAATAATCTTGATTGCTGTACAATTTGTACACATTAACATCTTTAATGCATCTGCGTCGAAATATTCAGCATAGATTATTAACTTACGATCTAATGTACCTCTAGCTTTAATTCTTAATACATTACCCTTATTAACGATATGTAAAGTCTTTAATACATCGATTGTAATTTCATCACCATCTTCGAAGTGGTTACACAATGTATCAAGATATACATTAGCCTCAACTTCTTCTTCACCTAAATCTTCACCTGGAATCATTGGGATATAATCTTCAAGATTATCAGGCATATCATCAGGAATAGAGTGAACATTCATAGTATTATGTAAATAATCTGTACTCATACCAAGTGTAGCCATAATAGCTTCACCATTTGGAATTAATTGAGGCATATAGTTAACTGGAGTATAATTTCTCTTAGGTTTAACTAATCTATTAGCGAACATGTAATCAACTAATTCTTTGAAGTACTTTAATGCACGTTGAGAACGTACCTTCATCATTACTGGTACTTCTGCATATTGCTTCTTGTCAGAAACATTCTTTAAATGGTACTTAGGATTTTCATCAATGAATGATGGATCGATTGCTAAGAATACTTTAATTGACTTTCCACCTAAAGCAACTTTTGCAACTAAGCCCTTATAACGATATGATTCGCATCTTGCAGAATATCTACCTTTAGCACGATATAATTGAAGATAATTCTTAATTTCATTATAGTATTCCTTAGTTTCATAAGGAGCAAACATCATCTTAGAATTGAATCTTCTCTTAATCTTCTTAGGTTTACCTTCTTCATCAACGATTTGGAAGTCTTGAACGATAACTTCAGATTCCTTAGTTACTGGTAATTCTTCAACTTCTTCTTCAGGCTCACCAGCATATTCATCTACTTCGTCTTCAGCTTCTTCCTCTTCGTCTTCTACTTCATCTTCATCTTCTTCAGCTGGTTCTTCCTCAGCTGGAGTTTCTTCTTCAGCAGGAGCTTCTTCAACAGGAGCTTCTTCAACAGGAGTTTCTTCTTCAGTAGTTTCTTCTTCGTAAACAACTTCTTCAGCTGGTTGTTCTTCAGCTACCTCTTCTTCAGCCTCTTCCTCTTCATCCTTACCATATACTGATTCGTAGATCTTTTCATCTTCTTCAGTTAATGCGAATGGATCAGCAGGCTCTTCTTCTTTTTCTTCTTCAACTTCTTCTTCAGCAGGTTGTTCTTCAGCAACTTCCTCTTCAACTGGTTCTTCTTTTTCAGGAGCAGCAGAAACAACTGCGAATACTGGATCATAATTTCTTAATCTAATGAATTGAACAACTGCAGCAACGATAAATGCTAAACCAGTAACAATTAATGCTACTAATACGATTGCATTCTTAGTTAATACTTCAAAGCTTCCTGTAACAGCTGTAGCAATTACAGTAGTAATAACTGAAGCTGTAGCGAAGAATAATGAAATTAATACCCAGTCAACCTTTTCAACCTTAGTTGATTTGAATTTTCTGAATACAAAGATTAATGCGATAAATGCTACTAAACAAACAATTGTTAAAATTGAATAAATAGTAACACCATTTCCACCTAAGCCGAATCTTCTAGCCCAAGGATTATCTCCAAGTGCACATGCATATGCTAAGCCAAAGAATAATACAGCTAAACCACCAACAGTTAATGCGAATGCTGGATCATAAGTTTCATATGTTTGCTTGAAATAAGTTCTAATCTTATGAGCAGGATTTTCATATCCTCTACCTTTATTATAAGATACTGCTCTAATTAATAAAATACCAGCAGCAGTTACAACCATAATCATTAAGAAAATTAATTCTTTCTTATCAACAACAGGAATTGCAACAAATGTTAAATATACAGATGCAACAAATACTGCAGCTACTAATAAATCAAGAATTGATACTTCAGCAGTTCTATCAAGTGCAGGAACTAATAAAATAGCAACAGCACCTAATGCAATACCAAAGAATAAGAATTTATTACTTTGGAAAGAACCAAATAATTGACCGATTACTCCATTCTTTAGGAAGATTGTTCCTACAACTGCTAGAGCAACACCAATAACTAATATTAATAATGGATTATAGCCACCAGCTAATGCGCCAAAATAATTTTTGAATGAACCATCATATGTTTGGTCATCAGCAAATTTGAATCTAAATCCTAATTCAACTGCAAATGCAACTGCAGAAGCGATATATAGGATATAACCTAAAGTATCGATTGATTTAGTTACAGCGCCCATAATTAATAACACTATACTAGATACAAAACCAACTAATCTTAAGAAATCGATTAGTCCGACTTTTTCAGTAGTTAGCTTAGAAATTCCAACAACAGCTAATGCTGGGAAAAGAACTAACATTGTACCTTTTAGAATACCACTTACTGTTTTACCAACAAATTGAGGGTTAACGTATCCTAAGATGCCTAAACCTACAAAAAGTGCAACAAATAGTAAGAAAGTAAATACTCCAAATGTCTTGAAATAAGTCTTAAAGAAATTCTCTTTCATTACAACATCTCCTTTTTACACACAATTATAATTATATTTTAAACTTTAATTATATTGAAATCAAGTATTATAAATTAAAAAAGTGCGTTTTTTTCGGCAAAAACGGCACTTTTTAGGGTTTTAAAATTAATTATTATAAAAATTTTTTGTTTTTTTTAGAAAAATATGCATTTTCCTATTCTTCTAATTTTTCAAACCTATCGATTATCTTAGCAACTAGCGGGTGTCTTACTACATCGAATTTATCGAAAACAATTAGTCCAACCTCATTTAATCCCTTTAATAAATTAGCACTAACCTTTAATCCTGATTTCTTTGAATTAGGTAGGTCAACCTGAGAAATATCACCTGTAACAATCATCTTAGAATTAAAGCCTAATCTAGTTAAAAACATCTTTAGTTGATCTATTGTAGCATTTTGTGCTTCATCTAATATAATAAAGGCATTTTCTAATGTTCTACCTCTCATGTATGCTAAAGGAGCTATTTCAATGATTTGCTTTTCTATCATTGCAGTAACATTTTCTACTCCTAGCATATCATATAATGCATCATATAGAGGTCTTAAGTATGGATCTACCTTTTCTTTTAAATCACCTGGTAAGAATCCTAATGATTCACCAGCCTCTACTGCTGGTCTTGTTAGTATTATTTTTTCAATATGGCCTTTTTTCAATTCAGATACTGCATAACATACGGCTAGGTATGTTTTACCTGTACCTGCAGCACCTATTGAGAATATTAAATCTTTACTAGATATGCATTTTAAATATTCATCTTGCTTTAATGTTTTAGCATATATTGGTTTATTATGCACGTTATTACATAATGGTTTTCTATTCTTTATAAATTCAATATATGTTGTTTCTAAATTATTTTCAGCAATTGATATAACATATACAACATCTCTTGGTGTTAT
Organism: Acholeplasmatales bacterium; assembly: GCA_017444645.1. Taxonomy (GTDB): domain Bacteria; phylum Bacillota_I; class Bacilli_A; order Acholeplasmatales; family Anaeroplasmataceae; genus Anaeroplasma. Next base: position 18,178 of record JAFSWG010000041.1, read on the forward strand.
CTTAAGTGATTGTTCAGACATTTTTAATAATATTCTAAATATAGATTCAACTTTTGATATAGTATATTCATCATCTGTTGAGATTATTACTGAAGAACCATTTAATCCTATATCTATGTTATAATGATCCTCAATTGTTTTAATATTTGAATTATGTACACCGCTAATATTTTTAGCATCTATTGCGTTATTTATTTCTAAATCAATCTTCATTAATTAAACCTCCTTACTTTTAAATTCCATCCACTCTTTTGTAGTAGGATGAATAAATGATAATGAATAAGCTTCTAGAGGAAAATCATCTTCTTTAATTATAGATTTGCTTCCATATTTTTTATCTCCATATAATGGATGTCCTATTGATGCCATTTGACATCTAATTTGATGAAATCTTCCTGTTTTTAAATTTATTTCTATATCTGATACATCTTTACCATCTATTTTATAATTATTAATCATTCTATATTCTAAAATAGCTTCTTGTCCATTTTTATTTATATATGATTTTCTTTCTTGTTCATTCTTTAATATATAAGATTTTAATAATACATAATCTTTATTATCTAATATACCTTCTACTGTAGCTATATATTTTTTATGAAAATTATGATTTTTTATATCTTCACTTAATCTAGATGCTGCCTTTGATGTTCTTGCGAAAACCATTACTCCACTAGTGTTAGTATCTAATCTATGTACTAAACCTAAATATACATTACCTGGTTTATTATATTTCTCTTTTATATAATCCTTTAATATTGTTAGCATATCAGGCTTATTAGACCCATCAGCTTGTGATAATATACCTTTTCCCTTATATGCAACAATAATATGATTATCTTCATAATAAATTTTCATATTATGCCTCTTTATTCTTTTTATATCTATCTATTATAATCTGTTTTTTAGTATATTCAGAAGCATTTTTACTATAAACTAAATATACATTTTGATAAGGTTCATAATTCATTAATTCAATTCTTTTTAATGAACCATTTAATATTTTATCTATAACACAGTTTTCATAAACAAAACCAATTCCATCATAACTTTCAACAAGATTAACAATTAAGCTAGATGTAGATGCGGTTAAAATCTTTTTATTTTTTAATCTTATATTCTTATTTTTAAAAGCTTGCATAGTAGCATCATATAATCCAGAATAGGTAGGTCCTAATACTAAGGTTGCTTGTTGTAGCATGTCTCTAGTTATTCTATTATATTCAGCATATTTACCATCTATTTTAGCTACTAATATTATTTTATTTTGTAATAATGAAATACTTTCAAGTTTATCTTCTGTAAAATTATGGTCAATAATACCAAAGTCTATTTTACCATTTTTTAATTCATCTACTATTTTATTATAATGATCACATCTACAATTAAAATATAAGTCATTAGATGATGCGAAATCAAAGATATTAGATAAGTTTTTCATATCTGATAACATATTAGTAAAAGCAATTTCTAAAACTACGTTATCGCCTTTTTTCTTAAAATTGTTTATTAATTCTTCATCTTCTATTAAACAATTTTTAGCATATTCATATAATACTTTTCCTTCTTCTGTAAGCTCTAAATCTCTATTATTTTTAAATAATGTAATACCATATTCTTTTTCGAGATTTTTTATATGGTAAGTTACAGAAGGTTGACTTACATATAATTTTTCAGCCGCTTTTAAATATGTTTTTTCTTCTAAAACAGTTAAAAAAGTTATTAATTTAGGATCAATCATATGACCACTCCCTTATAAAATGTATTTATATCTTAATTAAAGTATATAAATATTTTTAATTATTGTCAATTATACAAAATAAAAAGACTACCATTTAAGATAGTCTAATTATATATTAAAATAATGAATTAAGAATTTCAGAAACATGTGAAACTGGTTTAATTTCAAGAGCGTTTCTTACTTCTTCAGGGATATCTTCGATATCTCTTTCATTTTCTTGTGGAATGAAAATCTTAGTTAAGCCACTTCTATGTGCGGCAATTGATTTTTCTCTTAATCCACCAATTGGAAGCACTGCACCTCTTAATGTAATTTCACCTGTCATACCAATATGGCAATCAACTGGCTTACCAGCTAATGCTGATACTAAGGCAGTAGTTAATGTAACACCTGCAGATGGACCATCTTTTGGTGTTGCTCCTTCAGGAACGTGAATATGAACATCATTCTTTTGGAATACTTCTTCATCGATTCCTAAATCTTTAGCATTATGTTTTACATATGAAAATGCTGCTTGGGCAGATTCTTTCATTACATCTCCAAGCTTACCTGTTAACAATAAGCCACCTTTACCAGGATATGTAGTTACTTCAATATCTAATGTATCTCCACCAAATTGAGTCCAAGCTAAACCTGTAACAATACCAACTTGGTTTTCATTACGATTTTGATTATTAGTGAATTTAATTTTTCCTAAGAATTCTTCAACATTATTTTCATCAACAGTGATTGATTCTACTTTATCCATTAAAATCTTTCTAACTGTCTTTCTACATAATGCGGCAATCATACGATTTAATTCACGTACACCAGCTTCTCTAGTGTATGATCTAATAATCTTATACATTGCTTCATCAGTAATCTTTAATTGTTCTGGTTTTAGACCATGTTCATCAAGATTTCTAGGTAATAGATGTTTAAATCCAATATTGAACTTTTCAATTTCAGTATAGCTTGATAATTCAATAATTTCCATACGATCACGAAGTGGACCAGGAATACCTGAAATATCGTTTGCTGTAGTAATGAACATTACTTGTGATAAATCATAAGGCTCTTCTAAATAATTGTCACTGAAGAATTGATTTTGTTCAGGATCAAGTACTTCAAGCATTGCAGCACTTGGATCTCCTCTATAATCAGCTGTCATCTTATCAATTTCATCTAATAAGAATACAGGATTTACTGTACCAGCATCCTTCATACCTTTTAGGATACGACCAGGTAGGGCACCAATATATGTTCTTCTATGACCTCTAATTTCAGCTTCATCTCTAACACCACCTAGTGATTGCTTAACGAACTTACGTCCTAAAGCTTCACTAATTGATTTAGCTAAAGATGTTTTACCTACTCCTGGAGGGCCTGCAAAGCAAATAATAGTTGATGGATTATGACCAGTCATCATCTTTACAGCTAGATATTCAATAATTCTATCTTTAACCTTTTCAAGACCATAATGATTCTTATTTAGCTTTGTAACTACATCTGATAAATCATTATTATCTTCAGATGCTTTATACCAAGGTAAATTAATAATCCAATCAAGATATGTTCTAATTACACCAGCTTCAGCCATTTGATTACTTGTATTTGCATACTTTTGTAATTCTTCCATAGCCTTTTTATAAACATTTTCAGGAAGATGTGCTTCTTCAAGTTTCTTTCTTAATTCTTCAACATCTTCTTCATGTCTAGCCTTATCACCCAATTCATTTTGAATTGCGTGCATTTTTTCTCTTAAATAATATTCTTTTTGAGATTCATCGATTGATTTCTTTACTTCACTATTAATCTTGTTTTCAATTTCAACGATTTGTTTTTCTCTTTCAATATCCTCTAAGATCATTTCTAATCTCTTAGAAACATTTAATTCTTCTAGATAACGATATTTACTTAAATTACTATTTAATCTTAATTGATATGCGATAACATCACTTAATAAATCAGCATTTGTTTCATTCTTTAATAATCTAGTTACTTCTTCAACAGATAATAATAGATTTTGAGCATTATTAGCTATTTCAGCTGAAATATGCTTAATTAAAGCTGATTCAGTTTCGTCATTATTTAAAATTGAATATAATTTTTCGTAATTAACAACGAAATAAGGAGTTACTGAAGTAAATTCTTTAACTTCAATACGTCCAGAAATTTTAAATTTAACCTTATAATTTCCATTAGGTAATTTTAATTTTAATGTTACCTTACCAATAACACCAATCATCTCAACATCATTTTCAGTTACGTCAATAGTTGCTGAATCCTTTTGTACTAATAATATAATATTACCATCATACATTTTTTCAGCTGCGTCTAATGCTTGTACTGAATTAGGACGACCAACTTCAATTTTGAAGTCATTACCAGGTAATGGAATTACGCCACGAACAGCTATGGCAGGTAGAACAATTTTAGTAGTATCTTCCATAATAACCACCCTTTCTTCGATTAATATCTTAACCGACAAATATACTATACACTATTTTTGGCACTTTTGCAAGTAGATTGCCAAAAAACAATAAATTAACATATTTTACAACAATTTATAAATATAAGCCAGTCTATGAAAACTGGCTTACAATATTAATTATTTTAATTATTCAGCGTCTTTCTTTGCTGCAGCTTTTTTAGTAGTTGTCTTCTTTGCAGCAGGTTTCTTTTCAGCCTTTTCTTCAGCGTCAGCCTTAGGAGCTGCCTTCTTAGCTGTAGTTTTCTTTGCTGCAGGCTTCTTTTCTTCTGCCTTACCTTCAGCCTTAGCTAATTTTTTAGGTTCACCTTCAACTTCTTTAGCTGTTCCAAGTAAGAATTCAACTAATGCTTGATATGCTAAATCAGAATAATATCTAGCGAAGTTTGCTTGAAGATTTTCTTCTTTAGTCTTACCATTCTTCTTAGCTTCTTCTTCAGCCTTAGCTTCAATTGCTTCTTTAGCAGGAGCTAATTTTTCAACTTCGATAATCTTAGAAGCTACTACATTGAATAATGCTTGCTTTTCAGCTTGTTTTTGTGCTTGATCATTGAATTGTTCAATTGTAGCACCCATTAATTCAACGAATTTTTCAAATGGAATATTATACATCTTAGCTTGTTGTTCATATTGAGCCTTAAATTGATCAATTCTTTCTTGAATCATTGACTTAGGCATATCAACATTTGCAGCTTCAATGATTTCATTAACGATGTAATCAAATTGACGATCTTTTTCAGATTGTGCCTTTGCATCAGTTAATTCTTTCTTCTTTGCATCCTTTAATTCAGCTAAGTTATTAGCGCCGTTTACATTTAAGCCCTTAACATATTCATCAGTGAATTCAGGGAATTTTTCTTCCTTAACTTCATGAACTGTAACTTTGAATACTGCAGCCTTGCCAGCTAAATCTGCTTGTCCATAGTTTTCAGGGAATGTAACATTAATATCTTTTGTTTCTTCAGCCTTCATACCGATCATTTGATCTTCGAAGCCTGGGATGAATTGGCCAGAACCAATTTGTAATTCATAGTTGTCAGCTTTTCCACCGGGGAATTCAACACCATCAACTGAACCTACGAAATCGAATACTGCATAATCACCTTTTGCAATAACTTGTTCAGCCTTTGTTGCCATTGAAGCATCCTTCTTAGCTAATGCATCAACTGCCTTTTGTACTTCATCTTCAGTTACTTCTAAGTTCTTCTTAGCAACTTCGATACCCTTATATTCAGGTAATGAAACTTCAGGATATGTATCAATTACTAATGATACTTGGAAATCCTTGCCTCTTGCGAATCCTTCTTCAACAACTGGTTCGAATCTACCAACGAATTTTTCAACTAATTCTTTATCAGCAACTGCTTCTTGTACCTTATCATTAAAAATTACATCTAATGCATCAGTAAATAAAGATTCAACACCATATATCTTTTCAAACATGCTTCTTGGAGCTGCACCTTTTCTGAAGCCTTTAATTGTAACTTCTTTATTCTTTGTTTCAAATGCTTTATCAAGAGCCTTTTCAAATTCTTCTTTAGTAACATCGAATGTTAACTTTAATTGGCTATGTTCTAACTTTGTAACCTTCATTGTTCTTATACAGACTGAGATATTTCAGGGACGTCTGTTCCTCCATCATACTATTTTACATTTCATCTCAAATTCCCTATTAAAATCGTCTTTTTAATTATATCATAATTACAAAATAAGTAAAGAAATTTTTATTGGAACTAATTACTTCCTAATAAATTGATTAAGGCTAGGGTCATAAATATAACCATAGCCTAATAATATTTTTTCAACTTCTTCTTTAGATTCATCTAAATCATCACATAGTGAATCTAAATTATCATAAAAATCCCTTAATTTTGTATTTATAACACTTAATAGAATTACAGGATCCTTTGGTAACATAATTCACCTATTGAATGATTGCAGAATCATTATCATCTTTTCTATCAATGATATTTGGATCAATTAATGGTTCATCTTGTCTATTAGTTGGAGCTTCGATACCTTTATTTTCTTCTTTTGTATCTTTAACTTTATCAGCATCTTCAGCTTTCTTACCATTTCTATATTTGAAGTAACCAATAATTGCTTCTCCACCAACAAATAATGCACAAATAAGTGAAATAACTGCTAAAGTAATAACAATCTTTTGTGTATCTGGATTATTACCAAATGATAATATAACAACAGCTAATGTTATAAATGTAATATGTAACCAGAACATGAATTTTCCAGATTCAACTTTATATAATACTGTATTCATGAAGAATGCAACAGCTTCACTATATAAAATAGCTGCCAAGAATATTGGATAATTATCTAAATTAAATTGAGTAAAACCAGATCTACTTGAGTTTGAATCTATTTCGTTTTTAAATACGATAGCTGCAACAATTAAATAAATAGAAATAATTGCATGAATTAATGAAACAACAAGTGTTACTTTCTTAACTTGCGGTTTTTCATCTTTCTTTACTGCAGCACTAATAGATCTAATTATTGCAGTAATTAATGTAACACCAGCAGTAATTATAAAGATTGTGAAATATGCTTGATCTTGTTGTACTAAAATAACAATTGCAAATGCGATTAATATTACAGCTGCAACAATTTTAACAACGAATGCATATACATTAAATGTAGTTTTAACTGCATTAAATGTTTCAGCTCTCTTTTCTTTATTTTCTGCCTTTTTTTGAGCCTTTGCTTCTTTTTTAGCATTTAGCTTTTCTTGTTTTGCTTTTTCTTTAGCTTCTTTTTTAGGATTAACCTTTTCTTCTTTTACAGAATCAGTTGCAGTTTCTTCTACTTCATTTGTTTCATTAGAAGCATCATTGTTTTCTGTAACTTCATTAGAAATTAAATCTTTATCCTTGTTTTTGTTTTTCTTTCCCATAAAAAACACCTCGACTTTAATTATACATTAATGTTAACGTTTTTAAAAGTTTATTATATATTAATTTTATTAAATTAATGATATAATTCTATTTAAAAGGAGATGAATGATATGAATTTTATTTTTATATCTCCCGCTTTTCCTACTAACTATTACAATTTCTGTGATAGATTAAAGAAAAACGGTGCAAATGTATTGGGTATTGGTGATACCCCATATAATGATTTAAATGATAAAGTAAAATCATCATTAACAGAATATTACAAAGTAAATTCTATGGAGAGTTATGATGAAATGTTTAGAGCTGTTGCTTACTTTTCATTTAAATATGGAAAAATTGATTTTCTTGAATCAAACAATGAATATTGGTTAAGACAAGATGCAAGATTAAGAACTGATTTTAATATTACTGGTGCGAAGCTAGATGATGTAGTTAATTTCACATCTAAAAGTAATATGAAAGAATTCTATAAAAAAGCTGGAGTTCCAGTAGCTAGATATAAATTCTGTACTAATTTCAAAGAAGATATGGAATTTATCAAAGAGGTTGGATTTCCAGTTGTAGTTAAACCAGATGTTGGTGTAGGTGCTGCCGCTACATATAGAATTGAAAACGAAGATGAATTAAAACAATTCCATAATAGAGGATTTAATGTTCCTTATATCATGGAAGAATATATCCTAGGTGATATTATTTCATTTGATGGTATTTGTGATGCTTCTTCTAATGTTGTCTTCTGTGATAACGAAGTATTCCCACCATCAATTATGGATATAGTTAATGAAAATCTAGAGGTTTCTTATTATGTTAATAAGGAAGTTCCTGCCAAGGTATATGAAGTTGGTTCAAAGGTTATTAAAGCATTTGGAATCAAGAGTAGATATTTCCATCTTGAATTCTTCAAATTAAGAAATGATAAGCATGGTTTAGGTAAAGCTGGTGACATTGTTGCCTTAGAAGTTAACATGCGTCCACCTGGAGGATTTACACCAGATATGATTAATTTCGGTCAATCAGTTGATACATATCAAATCTGGGCTGATGTAATGTGCTTCAATAAAAATGTTAATGTTGATATGACACATCCAAAATATTATTGCTTCTACTATGGTAGACGTGATAGATGTGATTATAAATATTCATATGAACAAATTAAACAATCATATCCATATATTCAAATGCATGATAGAAATCCTGAAATTTTATCAGGAGCAATGGGAAATGAATTCTTTATTGCAAGATTTGAATTTATGGAAGATTTAGAAAAATTTAAAGATATGGTTTCTGCCAAGAAATAAAAATAAAAAGGAATTTGCTAATTTTGCAAATTCCTTTTTTATTGTCTTATGCATTAGCTCTATTTCTCATCTTAGTAAATCTAGGTGAAATCTTTTCAAGCTCAGCAAATTGTTCTTCTGTTGGAATATCAGCTAAACCAGCAGCCATGAAGTTTCTTAATACACCAACTAAAATAAATGGTCTAATTAATACACTATGAATCATACCCCAAATGACTACTCCAATTACACCTGAGAATACTAAAATTAAAATTTTAGGATCTTGTAATGCAGCTGGGAAATTCTCAAAATTATTTCTTGTAACAAATTCAGTGATTTCTGCAGCAAAAGTATCAAAGAATTGTGGGAATTGATTTGAAATTAAATAAGTAATTCCAAAGAATGCACCACCAATAACAACTAGTGATAAAGCACCCATTCCAAAGATTCTACCAATGTTTCTAATTAATGTTTTACCATGCTTAAAGAATATTACTGCGCCTTCGCATCCTGCTTTAAATCCATTTACTTCCTTGCGATATAATACCCATCCTAAACAACAATCACATAAATAACCAATTAGTATTTGAATAGCTGCATCTATTGTCGATGTAACAGCATTTCCAGCATCTCCACCGATTGCTGTACCTAAACGATTGATTGCTCTACTTAATTGATTAAATACTGATTTAATTAAATGAGTAATAAGAAAGAATGTTGTAATTTTACCGAATCTACCTTTAATTTCTCTAAATCCAGCTTTAAAGGTATCATCAGGTAATTTACCATCTACTACTCCATAAGTCATCATTGAAATTTGAGCTGCTTTAATTCTATTAGAAATAAATATACTGATTAAAACTAAAAATGGTATCGATACTAGTGCGCCGATTAGTAAGCCTAATAAAGCCATATCAGTAGATTTATTGAAAATAAAGAATCCAGCAACGCATAATCCTAAAAAGATAATTAATGATAGTAAATCCACTAAAAATCCAATTAAAGAAAATGACAATGTTTTCTTATACACTTCAAAATTTGACATAAATCGTATCCTCCTTTAGTTTATTTTAACATAATTATTGTTCATTAACAATTTCAATATCGTTATTATTATCTTCCATTGGCATTCTAATATTCTTTTTCCAGAAATAAATTAATATTGGAAGTTCAAATAATATCATAAATACCCAACCTGTAAATGTAGAGAATGCTGTGCCTCTTACATGATACATTGGAATAAAAATAAATGCGGCTGATACTCTAAATATAATTTGGAATGTTGTAGATAAGAATACAACTAATAAATTACCTATTCCTCTAAAATATGATTGAATTCCATTTGTTGTACCTGGCATTAAATAAATGAATCCCATTACACTTAAATACATAGCTGCATATTTTTGATTATCTGGATTATCTGTAAATATTTTAACTATATTTTGTCTTAATGTTAAAACAATTATAGAAATAAATATAGCCATACTCCATTGGATAATTAAGCCATGTATGTATCCTCTTTTAGCTCTTTTACCTTGCTTAGCACCTCTATTTTGGGCTATAAAGACTGCTACTGCTTGTCCTATACATTTAGATGGTTCAAGTGCGTAATCATCTATTTTTGTACCAAATGTATATCCTGCTTGTTCATTAAAATCTAGAGTATTAACTTGAGTTTGAACTAAAGCTTTTCCTACATATAATACTACTTGCTGTAATGCAGACGCGATTGAATATCTCATTGTTCTAATAAATAATTCTTTTTTAACAAAGAAATCTGAGAATCTTAATCTAAAATGATCATTTTTAATAAGAGCATATATTATGGCTATAATCATAGTTACACCTTGAGCAATAATTGTAGCTAAGGCAGCACCAAATATTCCCATATTAGCTCCTGCAACAAACCAAAAATCTAATCCTACATTAATTAAACAGCTCATTACTAAAATAATTAAAGGACTTAATGAATCACCCATACTTCTAAGTGCTGTAAATATGATTGTATAAATAGTTAAAAATAAAACTCCAATCATTGATATTACTAAATATGTTTTAGCACCATCAAGTAAATAATCATGAACATTAGTAGCTTTTAAAAGTGGTCCTGCAATAATCATTATAAATATTGATACTACTATTGCAAAAATAGAAAAGATTGTCATACATAAGCCAATCTCTTTTTTAACCATTTCTTTATTTTTGGCTCCATAAAATTCACTCATTAAAATGGATGCACCATTACATAAGCCAATAATTAAAAAAGATACTAGATTAATAATAGGTGTTGCTGCACCTACACTATCAACACTTAATGTATCTGTATAATTACCAATTATTGCAGTATCAATTGTTGAATATAATAATTGAAATACATTCGCAATAATTAAAGGAATTGTATATATTAACATGGATTTTACGATATTACCTTTTGTCATATCGTTTTTTCTAACTTTTTCCATATTTATAACCTCATTGATTTTATTAATAGCACTAAGCTATTATGATGTCAAATAAAAAGAGCCCCTAGGGCTCCAATTATCTAACTAATGCTTCATATAAAGCTTTAATTGTTTCTTCATAATCCTTTGAATCAACACCAATGATGATATTTAATTCAGATGGTCCTTGAGCAAGAAGCTTTACATTAATCTTTTGTGCACCTAATGTTTCGAATATCTTAGCACACACACCACTTCTCTTTGCCATATTACGACCTACTACTGCAACTAGGGCAATATTATCATCAATAGATACGTTAGCACCTAATTCTTTCTTTAAATCAGTTACTAATTCATATCTACATTTTTCAACTGATGCACCACCAACTACTACTGAGAATGAGTCAATTCCTGATGGAACATGTTCTACTGATACATCATATTTTTCAAATACTGATAAAGCTTTTCTTAAGAATCCTACTTCATTAGACATATGATCCTTTTGAATATTGAATGATAAGAAATCCTTCTTACCAGCTATACCTGTAACGATATTTGATGTATCTGTACATTCATTTTGAATAAATGTACCTGGATTATCAGGTTCATTAGTATTCTTTAAGTTAATTGGAATATTTAAGCTTTGAACAGGGAATACTGTTTCTTCATGTAATACTGATGCACCCATATAAGATAATTCTCTTAATTCTGCATAAGTAATTTCTTTAATAGCTTTTGGATTAGATACTAGCTTAGGGTCAGCAGCTAAAATACCAGATACATCTGTCCAGTTTTCATAAACTGATGCATTTACGCATTTTGCTAAAATTGAACCTGTAACGTCAGATCCACCTCTAGATAATAGCTTTACTGTACCATTAGGGTATGCACCATAGAATCCTGGAACAACAATTGAACCATAAGCATTGAATGCTGCTTTAACATTTGATTCAGTTAATTTTTCATCTAATTTTCCATCAAAATTAAATCTTAATAAATCTCTAGCATCAACAAATTTATAATTTAAATATCTAGACATTAATAAAGATGTTAAATATTCGCCGCGGCTTACTAAATAATCTTGGCTAATATTCTTATTTAATTCTGCTTTTAAAGACTCTAAATCCTTTTCAATATCATATTCAATACCAAGTTCATCTCTTACACCAACGAATCTAGTATATAACATATCCCAAATATCAGCATATGGAACTGAATATTTTAAGTGAGCATGTAAGATATATAATAAATCTGTTATTTTTGTATCATTTTTATCTCTTTTTCCTAAAGCACTACATACAACGATTTTTCTTTTAGGATCAGATAAAACTATATTTTTAACTTTTGCAAATTGAGTAGCACATGATAAAGAGCTACCACCAAACTTTGTAACTGTTAACATAAAATCCTCCTAGAAATCTAGACCAACTAGTTTTAAAGCGATTTGTACAGCGTTAGTTGCAGCACCCTTTCTAACTTGGTCTCCACAACACCATAATGTAATACCATTTTCATTAATTAAATCACGTCTAATTCTACCAACAAAAACGATATCTTGATCAGATGTTACAATTGGCATTGGGTATTCCTTAGCTTCTGGATTATCAAATAAACGACAGCCTTTTTCATTTGCAATTGCATTTTTAACAACATCTAAATCTAATTTATTTTCAGTAACTAAAGTTACAGAAATTGAATGGCTTCTTACAACTGGTACACGTACACAAGTACAAGTAACCTTTAATTCAGGTAAATGCATAATCTTTCTACCTTCATTTTGCATCTTCATTTCTTCTGTTGTATAACCATTATCTAAGAATGAACCAATATGAGGAATTACATTACCAGCAATTTGGTATTGGAATACCTTTGATTCGAAATTACCTTTATTAAGAATAACTCCATCCTTCTTATAAGTATCAGTTAACATTCCCATTTGATCCATCAATTCAACTGGACCTGCAGCACCAGCTCCTGATGTTGCTTGATAAGTTGAAGCATTCATTGCTTTAATCTTTGATAATTTATTAATTGCGTTAACTGCAACTAAAGTAATGATTGTAGAACAGTTAGGGTTTGAAATAATACCTTTGTTCTTAAATACATCTTCACCATTGATTTCAGGTACTACTAGTGGTACATTATCATCCATTCTAAATGCGCTTGAATTATCAATGAATACTGCACCAGCTTTTACGATATCAGGTGCAAATTCTTTTGCTACTGCATTAGATGCAGCACCTAAAACTATATCTAAACCAGCAAATGCTTCATGGCAAGCCAATTTGATTTCAACTTCTTTTCCACCAAAAGGAACCTTCTTACCAACAGATCTTTCACTAGCTAATAATCTTAATTCATTTACTGGGAATTTTCTTTCTTCTAAAACTTTTAACATTTCACGACCTACAGCTCCTGTAGCTCCTAAAATACCGACATTATATTTTTTCATATTAATATCTCCTTTAACTTCCTAAATACTCGCTTATCAAATTAAATAAACTGAATTTATTATATTACTAAATTATTAGTAATTCAAGAGAAAAATTCATTTTTCGCGAACATTTGTATTTTTTGTGCGAACACTTAATACATGTAAGGGCTTTATGTCTTTTTCATTACTGAAATCATGAAAAAAAGCACCGAAGTGCTTAATTTCAATTACTTATTTCCGAATAAAACATCTTCCATATCATAGAATCCAGTTGGCTTATTAGTTAACCATCTAGCAGCTACAATTGCACCATTTGCAAAAATCTTTTTAGAATGAGCTGAATGTTTTAATGTTAAGATTTCATCTTCTCCACAATACATTACTTCATGCTCACCTACAATTGTACCGCCCCTAATTGCTGATACACCAACTTCTTTTTTATCTCTAGGACAAATTCCAGATCTTCCTTCATTTACAGCATAGCCTGTTTCTTCTACTATTGTATTTACTAGCATCTTAGCTGTTCCTGATGGAGCATCTTTTTTCTTATTATGATGTGCTTCTACTACTTCAATATCAAATTGATCTTTTAAAATAGGTGTTACTTCTTTAACTAATCTATTTAATAAGATTACACCTAAAGAGAAATTAGCACTTCTAAGTACAGGTGCTTTCTTTGATAGGTCATCAATTTTCTTTAATTGTTCATCTGTATAACCTGTTGTTGCAAAAACAACTGGTTTTTTTGTTTTAGATACATAATCACAAATCATATCTAAATTTGCAGGATTAGAAAAATCAATGATTACATCAAAATTCTCTTTAACATCATCTAATTTTTTATTTTCACATTCAATAGCGACAACTGAAGCTAATTCATCACCTAACATAGATGATAAAATTTTGCCCATTGCGCCATATCCAACAACAACTGCCTTCATTATTTAATAAGCTCCTTTACATTATCCATTTCAGCTTTTAAAATCTTAGCATTAGCTTCACTCATTGTATCAAGTGGTGCTCTATATCCACCAACATTAAATCCGAAATAATTCATTGCTTCCTTAATAGGAATTGGATTTACCTCTAAGAATAAATCATTAGTAAATGTTAATAGCTTGTCAGCTAAATCCATTGCTTCTTTATACTTATTTTGGAAACATAAATCACAAATCTTTGCAGTATTTTGTGGTGCGATATTAGCTAATACTGAAATTACACCTGATGCACCTACGGACATCATAGGTACAATAATATCATCATTTCCTGATAACATAATGAAATTATCGTTTAATAATTTAGAAATCTTCATAGCATAGCTCATATTTCCAGAAGCTTCCTTAATACCATAAATATTTGGATGCTTTGATAATACTTCTACAGCATGATAAGACATATTCATACCAGTTCTTCCTGGTACATTATACATAATTACTGGGCAAAGTGATGCATCAGCAACTGCAGTGAAATGCTTAATTAAACCACTTTCATTTGTCTTATTATAATAAGGCGTAATAACTAATACATAATCAGCACCCATTTCAGAATACTTACGAGACATAGTTACTGCTTTTTCTGTTTCATTTGAACCTGAACCAACGATTAAAGGTACTCTCTTATTAACTACCTTAACACTATATTTAACAATTTCAGCTTCTTCATCAAATGATAATGTTGAAGCTTCACCTGTTGTACCTAAAATTACTATACCACCTGATTTATTTGCAATATGGTATTCTAATAATTCACCTAATTTCTTTAAATTTACTGTACCATCTGGATTAAATGGTGTAACTAATGCAACTATACTTCCTTTTAACATATTAATATTCCTCCTCGCTATAATTACATTCAAATATTTTATCTGCTTTAATTTCTACAAATACATTACCTTTTTTATCGATTTCAGGATTTAATTCTCCTTCGTCTAAATGGCAGGTAACCTTACCTCTTGTGTACGCCAACTTAGATGCAGCTACCATAGCTGCACCACAAGCTGATCCTGTATTGTTTACAAAGCCAAGTCCTGGCTTATAACATTTTATTCTTAAATTCTTTTTATCAATTACTTTCACAAAGATTACATCTGTTTTTCTACTAAATAATTTATATTCAGCAACTACAGGTGCAAGCTTTAACATATTTTCATCATTTATATCATCTACAAAAATAATAGTATTAACACCTAATAAATTAAATGAATAAATAGTTAATAATGTATTATCTAATCTAATGACTCTTCCAAACGAATCCATAGAATCAGTAACATATATCATTCTATTATTAAAATTAGGCTTCTCTAGATTTAATCTAGCAACAAATGGAATTTCAGCGGCGACTTCAATTTTTGTTCTTCCTGCTCCAGTTAATATTGTCATTTCCTTTGATCTTGATATTTCGTTATCAAAAACAAATTTAGAAAAGCATACTAAAGCGTTAGGATTGAAAACTTCTCTTTTTCCTTCTGTATCATATACAATCATTTCAAGAGGCTTTTCTTTAACAACAATTAATCTATTCGCTCCAATTCCTTTTATTCTGTTTAATACCTTTATTGCGATATTAGAATAATCTTGATTATCTTCAAATAATGTAATCAAGAAATCCTCACCACAAACATACATCTTTGTAAATTTCATTATTCTTCTCTTTCAATTAATTCATCTAAAGTCATTCTTCTAACTACAAGCTTTGATTTACCATCTTCAACAAATACAACTGCAGGTGTTAATGCCTTATTATAATTAGATGACATTGAATATCCATAAGCACCTGTTGTATAAGTTATTAATAAATCTCCTGGATTTGCTTCAGGTAATTTATAATCTTCGATAATTAAATCTCCACTTTCACAGCACTTACCTGCGATAGTTACTGTATGATCTTTCTTATCATTTTCTTTATCAATGATATCACAATCATATTTTGCTTGATATAAGGCAGGTCTAATATTATCAGTCATACCTCCATCAATGAAATAATATTCTTTATTTGGAGTTTTCTTTGTAAATCCAATTGTATATAAAGTATATCCTGCTTCACCTACAATTGAACGACCTGGTTCAATACATAATTTCTTAATTTTAACATTTGATTTTGCAAGTGCGTTTTCACATGTTTCAATTAAATTTTTAGATACAACATCAAATGGAATTGGTTGATCCTCATCTGTATAATGAACACCAAAACCTCCACCAATATTTAATACTAATGGCTTATCAAAATCTTTACAATATGTAATTAATTTCTCTAGTGCTGCATCAAATGCTTTTAAATCAAAGATTTGAGATCCAATATGAGAATGGAATCCTAAGAAATTAATATATTCTGATTTATTAATTACTTCTAACATTGTATTATAATCATCTGATTTATATGCTACACCAAATTTAGAATCTACATGTGCAGTAACAATAAATTTATGTGTATGTGCTGAAACACCTACATTTAATCTAATGATAATATTAACATTTTTCTTTAATTCTTTAGTTATCATATCTAAAGCAACTAATTCCATTAAATTATCAACAACAATTGTTCCAACGT
Source organism: Acholeplasmatales bacterium (assembly GCA_017444645.1). Classification (GTDB taxonomy): domain Bacteria; phylum Bacillota_I; class Bacilli_A; order Acholeplasmatales; family Anaeroplasmataceae; genus Anaeroplasma. Next base: position 34,999 of record JAFSWG010000041.1, read on the forward strand.
TATTCATAATAATAAATCTTAATTCATCAGGAGATTTATTATTACCATGGAAATAAACCTTCTTAGGGTCATAGCCAACATTTAATGCTGTATAGAATTCACCAACTGATACACAGTCAAGTGATAATCCTTCTTGGTCAACTATTCTAACCATTTCTTTTACATTAAATGCTTTAGATGCAAATAATACTTCTGTTTCAAATTGATTTGATTTGAAATTATTAATATATAATCTCATATTATTTTTTAGCATTGCTGCATCATAGATATATAGCGGTGTACCATATTCTTTTTTTAATTCACGTACATCTACACCTGATATTTTCATAATAATCATCTCCTTATATAATTATTAAAAGGCGCCTTTAGCGCCTTTTATGTTTGAAATTTATCATAATATAATTAGCGCCACTACAACTGTAGGAGTGATATAAGTATTTCCTATATCCCCACATAATCTATATGCCTATAGAATATGTTCGGCAATGGTTACCTTTCTTATGGTTCATAGAATGCCTTCTTCCCATAATACTTATTTGCATTGCTACCTCTAATATAAATTTTATGTTTTTATTGTATCACTACTTTTTTAATATGTAAAGTAATTAGAAAAATATATTTTACAAAATTTAATTTTACCAATACTTTTCGGATTTTAAGCTTCTAGCTAATAACATTTGAAGTGCATCCTTAGCACTTATTTTGCCATTAACTACTAAATATGCTGTAGATATAATAGGAAGCTCTAAATTATATTTAATACCTATTTCATTTCCAGCAATGATAGCTCTAATACCTTCAACAGTTTGTGCAGATGAGCCTACTGCTTCATCTACTGACATACCTTGACCTATTTTTAAGCCACATTGGAAATTTCTTGAATTCATTGATGATGCTGTAACAATTAAATCACCAACACCAGATAGGCCATATGCTGTTTCAATATTACCACCAAGTGCTGTAACGATTGCTACTATCTCTTTTATACCACGGCTAATTAAGAAAGCTCTAGCGTTTTCTCCTAGTCCCATACCTGATGCTATACCTGAAACAATCGCGATGGCATTTTTCATTGATCCACCTGTTTCAACACCTATTACATCATCTGACGAATATACTCTTAAATATTTTTCATTTGAAAATATTTTTTGTACCTCAAGTGCGGCATCTATGTTATTAGATGCTGCAACTAAAGATGTTACTTTTCTTAAAATAACTTCTTCAGCATGGCTTGGGCCTGATAATACAACATATGCTTTGAAATTATTAGGATTAATTACTTCGTCAACAATTTGACTTACTCTATATGATGTATCAGGTTCAATACCCTTTGATACATTTACAAATAGTTTTTTTGAATTAATTAATTTATTAATTTCGGTTAAAACTATTCTCATCGCCTTTGTTGGTACACAAAGTACTAAAACATCTGAAAAATCACATGCTTCCTTTAAATCTAGAGTTGCTTTAATTGAATGAGGAATTTCTAAATCAAAAAATGGATGTAAATGATTTTCATTTATCTTTTTAACAAAATCAGGATTAATATCTCTTATTAATACATCATTTCCATTATCTGCTAAAAGCTGTGCTAAGGTAGTACCCCAAGCACCTCCACCTATAACTGATATATTCATAATTAGTCCCTCTTTCTAAATTCAATTTTGATTGGTGTTGCAAAGAAATCAAAATTCTTTCTAATTTGATTTTCAAGATATCTATAATATGAGAAATGTAAGAATGCAGGGTCATTTACGAATAATGTAAATGTTGGAGGTAATTCACCAACTTGTTGTGCATAATAAATTTTAAGCTTTCCACCATTAAAATCTGATGCAGGGAACATTGCTTGAGCATCCATTATTACATCATTTAATACTGATGTCTTAATATGTTTATGATATGCTTCGTAAGCTTGATTTATTGCTGGGAATAAAGTATGAACTCTTTTATTCTCTTTGGCAGATAAGAATACAATTGGAGCATAATCTAGATATTTAAATTTATCTCTAATATCCTCTTCAAATGCTTTCATTGTTTTAGAATCTTTATCTACTAAATCCCATTTATTAACAACAATAATACATGGCTTTCTAAATTCGTCTACATATTGACCCACATGTAAATCTTGATCAATAACACCTACTGATGCATCAATTAATAGTAATACTAAATCACTTCTACCAATCGCATCAATACTTCTAATTACTGAATATTTTTCTACGTTTTCGTAAATCTTACCACGTTTTCTTAAACCTGCAGTATCGATTACTACATATTCTTTATCATATGCTTTAAATCTAGTATCAATAGAATCTCTAGTTGTACCTTCAATATCAGATACAATATCTCTATTTTCATTTAACAATGCATTAGTTAAACTTGATTTACCTACATTAGGTCTACCAATAATAGAAAAATGAATTGCTCCATCATCAAATGCAACCTCTTGCTTAGGGAAATGTTTAATTACTTCATCTAATAAATTACCAATTCCAATACCATGGCTTGATGATACAACAATAGGATCACCAAATCCTAATGAATAGAATTCATAAGAATTTTCTCTAAATTTTTGATCATCAACCTTGTTTACAGCAAGTAATACAGGCTTATCTGTTTTATATAATAATTTAGCGACATATGTGTCATCATTTGTTAAACCACTACGACAATCAACAACAAAAATAATAACATCAGCCTCTTCCATTGCAATTTCAGCTTGTGCCTTTATTTCTGTTAAAAAGGGAGCATTGCCTAATTCGATGCCCCCAGTATCAATCAAAAAGAATTCTTTTTCTAGCCAAGATGCTTTTGAGTAAATTCTATCTCTAGTTACACCTGGTTGATCGTCAGTAATGGATAATCTTTCACCGATAATACGGTTAAATAGAGTAGATTTACCTACGTTAGGTCTACCTACAATTGCTACTTTAGGTAACATAATTATTCACCACCAAAATTCAATTTATTATTTTTCTAAAACTTCTTTAAATTGGTCTCCAATTGAAGTAGATGCTTCTTCATTTTGTAAATACTTTTCAAATTCAGCTCTTTCTTCTTTGTTAACTAATTTTTTAATAGAAAGTTTTAATTTCCACTCTTTCTTGTTTACGTCAATAACAATAGCCTTAGCTTCATCACCTACTGCATAGAAATCAGAAAGTGTCTTCTTTCCTTCAACCATTGTTTCGCTTTGAGGAATAAATCCATCAACGCCAAATGCTTCAACAATTAATCCTGAAGATTTAATTTCTTTAACCTTAATATCAGTTACATCACCAACTTTAGCCTCAACCTTATCCCAAGGATTATCCATTAAAGCTTTTCTTGATAATCTAATATTTTCTTTTTCATCATTCATTTGAATGATTGCAACTTCAACTTCATCACCAATAACAACTTGGTTATTGTAATTATCGTTTGGATTCCAAGAATATTCGCTTTGATGTAATAAGCCCTTTAAATTAGGAGCTATTTCAAGTAATAAATATCCTGGTTGCTTATTAGTTACTCTACCAACAATCTTATCTGATACCTTATGGTTTTCTTTGAATTCTTGGTATGCAGTTTTAACTAATGCTTTTCTTGATAATTGAAGCTTACCATTTTCTTTGGATAATACTTTTACTGTTACATTATCACCAGCTTTTAATACTGTAGTGATATCTACAAATTCATGAGCAACCTCACGTGCTTTAATAATACCAGTAACATTACCAATCTTTACAAAAGCAGCATATTTTTCAACCTTAGTGATTGTACCTTCTAATACATCACCTTCATTAATTGAATCTAATTCCTTATCTCTTGTTTCAAGATATTTTTCATGTTCAATAACTTTTGCAGAAACAACTGCTCTTCTTCTCTTTTCTTCGATTTCAATTACCTTTACAGCAACATCTTCTTTAGCCTTAGTATCCTTTAAAGCTTGGCTCTTAGGCATAAATAATTCAATTCCATTATAAACACAAAGGAAACCACTATTTACTTCTTTTAAAACATGAACTGTAATTTCTTCATTATTTTCTTTTGCAGCAACAACCTTATCAAAAGCTTCTCCCTTTAATTGATCAAGTCTTGATAACATAATTAAGCTATGGTCATTTCTACCTTGTCCATTTTCAATTTTTGTAACTTTACAAGTTAACTTATCACCAATTTTTACTAATCCTTTAAATGAAGTTACATTTTGATCCTTAGTAAAATAATTTAAGTGAAGTGTACCTTCTGTAAAGCTATGAATATCTAATAATAATGTTTTGTCATCAGGAATAGATACTACTACACCTTCTACTACATCACCAACTCTAACATTTGGTTTAGCACTATAATCATTTAATAATTCTTCAAAACTTGGTTCCTTTGACATTTTATTATACCTCTCATTAATCAAACTTATAATCTTATTTACAACCTCATCAATTGTCATTTCAGTTGTATCAACCATGATTGCATCATCTACTTTTTTAAGTGGTGATATTTCACGGTGTGAATCTTTATAATCCCTAACTTTTATTTCATTCAATATAGTTTCGTAATCTGATTCAATTCCCTTTAATGCATTTTCCTTACAACGTCTTTTAGCTCTTTCAGAAGCTTTAGCAGTTAAATAAATTTTCAAATCAGCATTTGGTAATACGACAGAGCCAATATCTCTACCATCCATTATTACCTTTCCCTCTTTAGCTGATTCTCTTTGGAATTCAACCATTTTTTCTCTTACTAATTTTACTTTCGCTACAGCTGAAGCATTATTAGTAACATCTTCTTTTCTAATTTCAGTAGAAACATCTTCTCCATTCAAATAAGTCTTACCATCTTTGTAAACTACTTGAATGTCTTTTACGAAGCTATATTCATCTTCGTTTTCTAAATTAATTTTTCTTTTTAATGCTTCAAGCGTTACCGCACGATACATTGCTCCTGTATCAATATGCGTGAAGCCTTCTTTTTCCGCTATAATAGCTGAAATTGATGATTTTCCGCTACCTGCTGGCCCATCAATAGCCACAATAAATTTTTCCATATATGTACCTCGTTACATAATATTTTACCACATTTTTTGTAGTATTACAAACTATATAATTTCTTTATCTCATGAGGTTTTAATTCTCTATATTCTCCTACAGCAAGACCATCTAATGTGATTCCTGCAAAGGATAATCTCTTTAATTTTTTAACTTCAAATCCAACTGTTTCACACATTTTTCTTACTTGACGATTTCTACCTTCAGTAATACCAATATGGATTAAAGATGAATTATGTTCCTTATCAAAATCAATTACCTCTACATGAGCAGGCTTTGTTTTAATACCATCTATAACAACGCCTCTAATTAATTGTGTTACAGCAGTTTGATTAATAATACCATCAACTCTTACTTGATATACTTTTTCAACTTCTTTTTCACTTCTAGTTAATCTATATGATAATTCACCATCATTAGTTAATAGAAGCAAACCTGATGTATCATAATCTAATCTACCAACAGGGAAAATTCTAGTCTTTTTAGTTTCAGGATCAATTAAATCCATTACAGTTCTTCTACCTAATTTATCAGATACTGCAGTAATATATCCTGTAGGCTTATTTAGAGCATAATAAACATGTTGTTGACGAGATAATTCAACATTATCAACAACAATTTTGTCATTCTTTGATACCTTTGTTCCAAGCTCTGTAACAACAATATCATTGACTTTAACTCTTCCCTCTTTAATTATTTCTTCGCATTTTCTTCTTGATGCAACACCACATGCTGCCATTACTTTTTGTAATCTTTCTTTATTATCATCCACGACAATCACCAACCTATACAAACTATAAACATTATATCATATTTTACAAATATGACAAATATAAATAAGTATCAAGATTTGATTATTTTTTTAATGTATGCTATCATAAACTCAATTGGTGAGGGAAAAATATGGAACTAGAAATTAAGAAGTCAAGAATAATTATGGATATTATTTCAATTTTTATTCTAATTGCATATGTTGTGTTATGGTTGATATTTAGTTATAATGTGATTCTTCCATGGGGAAGAACTCTTTTTGATGGACTAGGAGATTGGTTTTCTGACCAAGGACCTGGCGCACTTGCGTTAATCATTCCACTTGTCTTCGTTGGATTAGGTATTTTTATTCTAATTATCACATGTATTTTAGGACCAATATTATTATTTGTTATGGTAATTATATTTATAATCCTAAGCTTAGTAGCTAAGAAAAAATGGATGTGTGTTATTGTAATTATATATGGATTTATATCTTTATCAATTCTTCCAGCAATTACCTCAATATTGATTTTAGAAGATAATAAAATAAATATTTACAATATGAAAAAAGAAATTATTGATAAACCTGAAGAATAAACTCAGGTTTATTTTTATTTAAAATTATACTCATTTTCATATTTATTGTGGTATAATTACCACCGGAGGTATTTTAAAGATGTATAAGAAAAATGCATGGTCAAAATATAATGACCAAGAAATGAAAAAATTAATGACTTTCTGTGAAGATTATAAAGACTTTTTATCCACATGTAAGACAGAAAGAGAATGTGTAAAATATTCAGTTGAATTAATTGAAAAATTAGGTTTTAAAAATATTAATTCTTTAAAATCATTAAAAGCTGGAGATAAGGTTTACGCAGTAAATAGAGACAAAAACATTTGTGTATTTGTAATTGGTGATGAACCAATTGAAAATGGTTTAAATGTATTAGGTGCACATATTGATTCACCAAGAATTGATATTAAACAAAATCCATTATATGAATCTGAAGGTTATGCAATGCTAGATGCTCACTACTATGGTGGTATCGTTAAATATCAATGGGTAACAATTAGACTTGCAATCCATGGTGTTGTATGTAAGAAAGATGGAAAGATTGTTAATGTATGCATCGGTGAAAATCCTGATGATCCAGTATTAGTAATTACAGATCTTCTTCCACATCTTGCTGCTGAAAAAATGCAAAAATCAGGTGATAAAGTAATCGAAGGTGAAGATTTAGATATCACTGTTGGTTCTATGGGACTTGATGGTGAAGAAAAGGAATCAGTTAAGAAAGCTATCTTAAAATTATTAAAAGAATTTTATGATATTGATGAAGAGGATTTTGTTTCAGCTGAACTTGAAATAGTTCCTGAAGGAAAAGCTCGTGACTTAGGTTTAGATAGATCAATGATTTTAGGATATGGTCATGACGATAGAGTATGTGCTTATACTTCTTTACGTGCTGTATTAGATGCAGGTAAATGTAAACGTACTACTTGTGCTTTCTTAGTAGATAAGGAAGAGGTTGGCTCTATTGGTGCAACTGGTGCTCATTCTACTTGGTTCCAAAATGTATTAGCTGAATTAATTAATTTACAAAATGGTAATTATAATGATTTAATGCTAAGAAGAGCATTAACTAATACTTATATGTTATCAAGTGATGTATCTGCAGCATATGATCCACTCTATAGAGGTGTATTTGAAAAGAATAATGCTTGCTTCTTAGGCTCAGGTATTACATTCAATAAATATACAGGTGCTAGAGGTAAATCAGGATGTAATGATGCAATGCCTGAATACATGGCAAAGATTAGAAAAATAATGGATGATAACAATATCAATTATCAAACTGCAGAACTAGGAAAGGTTGATGTTGGTGGAGGCGGAACAATCGCCTACATTATGGGTAACCAAAACATGAACGTAATTGATGCTGGTGTACCAGTTTTATCAATGCATGCTCCACAAGAAGCTGTATCTAAAGCTGACGTATATGAAGCATATATGGGATATATCGCATTCATTAAAGAAGCTTAATTAGATATCCGAAAAATTACATTTCATTTTGGGCAAAATTAACATATATAAAAAAATGGCTTAACAAAGCCATTTTTTCTTTTTTTCTTTTTTTATTTTTTACATTACAAAATGTATTTTTACCAAACTACAACACTTTCTTTAGGAGATAAATACATTCCATCTCCTTCTTTAATATTATATGTAGTTATAAAATCATTACATTGAGATAATGTAAAATTAGTTCTTATATAGAATAGTGGATGTTCATTATTAATATCACAATAATATCTATTTATAAAAATAAAATCGAGGCACACGAAGGTGCCTCTTTAAGTCATAATTAAATAATTATGAATATTTAAACTTATAATTATTATTGAAGTACATAAACTGTAACTCTATCAGAATAATAATTTGTAGCTGCGATGGCAAATTTTTGGTTGTCTGCTAATGTATAATCAGCGAATGCTGCTTCAACATCGTCAGCATTAAATTCTAAGAATCTGCCTTCAGAATATGATGTCCAAGGTCTACCATCTTTACCTATTTCAGTATATGATCTTCTATATTCAGATCTAAATGCTTTTACAAATGGAGCATCAGTAACGATTGTAGTTACAACTTCATCATTTTCACCAATTGTTTCTTCAACAACTGTTAAAACAACTGAATAATTCTCCCATAATGAATAGTCATCATATTTTTGACCTGTATACCATCCAAATAGATATGGATTATTATCATTACTGAAATCTTCAAACAATACTTCTACATTATCATTAAATGTACCAGTTGCTTGAACATATTCAGTACCAAAATCTTGATTACATTTATCACAATAATGTTGAATAAGACCATTTTGTGTTTCTGTAGCTTGAAGTAATACTTCTGTACAATCATTATGGTTATCACTTGTAACTTTAACTAATACGTTAGGGTTAGTATTTGATGTATATAATTTAACAACAGTACATACATCAAGGTTATATGTTCCAACTAATGTAGATGTAGAATCATACCAATAATACTTATCATTTGTGAAATCTAAATAGTATGTCTTACCTAAAACCTTTAATTCATATTTTACTATTCCATTAGTAGTTTCTTTATATATGAATGCAGCTTTACCATTAGTAGATGTATGACTTAAATATGATGTATAGGCGCCAGTTTCTTTATTGTATTCACGCCAATTACCACCTAATTCATAATATAAATTACCATCGAAATAATAATGGAAACCAATATAATTAAATGATTCAAGTTCTACTGGATATAAATTAATTTCATTATATAGATTTAATGATGTATAGATATATTTACCATCTTTCTTATAAGCATCAAATGTTTTATAACAATCATTTCCACCAAAGATATTAGTACCCTTTAAATAGAATGTATCTTTTTCTATTCCTTCAATGTTATCAAAAATCTTACCATTATTAGTAGAAATTTGTTCGATATATGCATTTGCAGGAATATCAGTCTTATTTACTAATGAATATACATATTGATTTAAGCTAAATGAATTACCTAAATAATATTTGTTATTAGTCTTATTAAATATTATATATGATTTCATACTAATTCTTCCAAGATATACTGGTTTTCCATCAATTATTCCATATACCTTAGTTCCATTTCCATATACATATCTAGTAATATAATTTAATTCATCATATGTATAAATATTTACATAATTTTGAGAACTGAAATCAACTTCTAAGAAATATCCTGTAGGATTACCCTTGTTAGATAATTGATTATATCCATAATAATCATAATCATAGTAATAATCATCTTTAAACTTATTAAATATAGTTTCATTAAATGTATTTGTTGTGGCAATTAATCTACCTTCTTTTGTAGCATAAGTAAATGTTAAATTAGTACCATAAGTTTGGTTAAATGCGTTATCATAAATCTTTGTTTCTCCGTTGATAATCATCTTATCAACTACTGCTTTAATTTCTTTTTCTGCCTTTTCATATTCAGCTATTACATTTTCGCCTTTAGAAATAGTAACATTTATATCAGCATTTTTGAAATAAACAGATTGAACTTCATAATTTTGATTTAATTTAACTTCAATAACATAATCCTTTAATAATGTCTTTACATCAGCTTCAGTTGGAATTTGAGGTCCAGAAGTTGAAGATGTATTTCCAGTATTACCTTCTGTAGATTCACCATCAATAATTGCTGTACCTTCGCTACTAATAGCTTGTTGCACAGGTTTAGAATCAGTTTTTCCATTATTAGAACTTGAAGATTTAAACATCATAGAAATTAAATCAGTAACCTTAGCATTCTTATATTGATTAATCATACCAATAATATCAGTTAAAGTCATCTTATTGTTAGGAATCATAGCTAATACTTCATTTACTTTCATCTTCTTAATTTCTGGCATCTTAGCTTTAATCATTGTAGTATCAAATGGCATTTCGATATCATAATTGCTTTGATAATAATCCATGTAGCCTAATGCGAAATTAATAATACCTTCAACATCGATACCTTGTTTAGAAATATCATCAATTACTTGTTGTATAGTCTTATTTTCAGCTGCAGTGATAGATGCGATAATCTTATCAGCTGTACCTTGACCAATAATTGTATCTAATATACCGCCGATTGTTAAATCTAAAGCTTCGCCATAAATCTTAGCTAACTTATCAACGTTAAATTTATAAGTAATTGTTCCATTTTCAGTTGTAATATCAAATGCTAAAACTAAAATCTTATTTAAGAAATCATCTAATAATTTAGAATCAACATATTGAGTTAAGAAATCAGTTAACTTAAACACTTTATTATTAAATACTAAATCCATACTAGCTAATGCAGATGCTGGCATAGTAGATGTACTATAATAATATCCATTTTCACTAGAACTATAGTTAGTTGATTTACCTGCTGATACATCTAATAATGAAATACTATAATCGCCATCAGCTTCTTTAGTAACCTCGTAGAATAAATTACCATTTAATTTAATTTGAGCTACGTAATTACCATTCTCTTCGCTAACTGTTTCAACTTTAATTCCTTCAGCCTTGATTTGGTTAATAATACCATCAAACATCTTAGATAAAATACTAGATTCTTTATTAGATAGCTTAGGTAATTGGATAACCTTAGTTTGATGACAAATTGAACATTCATATACTGATAAACCTGGAGCTGAAATTGTAGGTTCTTGAGTTCTTACTTCAACCCAATTATGCTTCTTAAGCTCTATTTCAGTTGTTTTAACATGGTTACATCTTGTACATTTTTCAACCTTAACACCTAATGTTTCACATGTACTATCTTTTTCAGAAATTTTAACATATTCATGATCAAATAATTTACATGCTTCTTCTGGTGTCATTTGAACTACTACATAGTATGAGAAGTGGTTAGTTTCAAATGTAACGAATCCGTTTGAATATTTAGCACTAATTGCTTCTGGTTCGCCTGAATCACCAAGATACCAAATAACGATTGCATTTGGATCATCAGTTGCTTTTAATGTATAAGGAATTGTAACTGTAATATATCCACTAAATTGTGATACTTGGTTATCATCTGCTGTCATTTGGAAATCGAATACTTCATTTTCTCCAATTCTTTCTTTGTATTGATCATTAAGAGATAATGTTTCTTTATCAACTGTATCAGCAGAAATATTGATATTTGTTGCATTTTCAAATCCTTGTAATGCATTATTATCAAATTCAATTGTTGCATTCTTTAATTCTACTGCGCCAACTGAAGTTAAATCATCTTTTGAAACGTCTGTAGCAACTTCTTGTTTTGCATCGATAACTTCTTTAGTTGCATTACAACCAGTACATTTATAAGTTTTCTTATTGCCATTTACTGTAGGATTATCTCCCCATGTATGGGCATCTTTATCTGTATATTTTACAGTGTATTCATCACCACATAATGTACACTTATATAAATATGTACCTTCTGTAGAACATGTTGCTGGTTTTTGAATACTTGATTTATAAGTATGAGTTTCATATGTACTCTTATCAATTTCAATTTCTTTACCACAATGAGCACAAGTACCAACAGTAACATGTTCATGTTTACATGTTTGACCTTCAACTTCTTCATCTTTATAAGATATTGTAGAAATCTTGTGATCAAGTTTTGCAGTAGTTACAGTATTTGTATATCCACAAACACCGCATGAATAAGTAATACTTCCAGCGTTATCACATGTTGCTTCTTGTTGAGTAACATCTAAACTATGTGCTGCTAAATCTTTCTTATCTCCACAGCTACATTGATGCCAGTGATTTTCACCATCTGTAACCCATTCACCATAAACGTGAGTGTGTTCTTCTTGCCCACCACCGCTTGTAGTAGTTGTAGTTTGTTCACCCGACTGACCACCACAGCTAGCAAGAACTAATCCGAGTAAAAATACTAAACTAAAAATAGTAAAAAACTTTAACTTTCTCACCATAAGCCATTCCTCCTTTTAGCAATGAAAAAATTAAAACAACAAAAAATTATAAAATTTGTAATGTGTTTTACTGAAGATATTATAACATATAACAAAAAAAAGTCTAGCAAGCCAGAGTCTCTTTTGTATTAAATCTTACAAAACTGACAACATTGCTAGACTTTTGTGTAAAATTGAACGATTATTGCACATAATTGATTATTACATTTTCAATGCTATTTAAGTATTCCTTACTTGATTTAGTTAAAGTATCAGCATAAACATTTATTGTTTTTAATTTAGGCATATCAACAAATGCGTCATTATAAATCACAATAACTGATGATGGAATATTTAATGTTTCAATATTAGTTTTTGAGAATGCATAGCTTCCAATTGAAAACAATCCATCATTTAGCTTTAATTCTTTTATATTCGTACATCCATAAAATGCACCTATACCAATATCTACTGCGTTAAGCTCATTAATACTTAATTTTTCACAATAAGAAAAACAATTATTTTCAAAATACTTAACATTACTTAAATCAATATATTCTAAATTTTTACATTCACTAAAGGCTAATCTTTTAACTGTATCAATCTTATTATTCTCTTCAAATACAATTTTATTTAAATCTTTAGAATAAAATGCTCTATCACCTATTTTGGTAACATCTTTATCATTCACTTTAGATGATATAGTATAGCTATTGGCATTACCATAAACTGATTCAACAATATATGTTTTATTTAAATCATCATACTTATATTTGACTCTTGGAATACTAAAAAAGAGTACAAATATTAACATAATTATTAATAATACTAAAATTGGAATAAAATATTTCCAATACTTTTTTAGTATTTCCATTTATCTTCACCTTTTTTCTAAATGCTTATATTGAAGTTCATATAAATTATAATATAAACCATGTTGCTTTAAAAGCTCTTGGTGTGTACCTGATTCCATTATTTTACCCTTATGTAAAACAATGATTTTTGTTGCATGCTGAATAGTTGATAATCTATGAGCAACTATTAGCATTGTACCTATATTCATCATTTTTTCTAAAGAATCCTGAATTAGTACTTCTGTTTCTGTATCAATATTAGCTGTTGCTTCATCTAATATCAATATATTAGGCTTATGAACCACAGTTCTTGCGAATGATATTAATTGTCTTTCGCCACTAGAGAAATTAGATCCCCTTTCTAATACCTTATAATTCATACCACCATCTAGCTTATCTATTAGCTTATCAGCATTGACATATTTAGCTGCATCTAATACTTCCTCATCACTAAATTTTTCATCTTTTAATGTAATATTATCCCTAATAGTACCACTAAATAAGAATACATCCTGAAGCATCTGACCTATATGTGATCTTAATGATTCTATTTTAATCTTTTTAATTGGAATATCATCAATTAATATTTCACCCTTATTGATTTCATAATTTCTAGTAATAAGACTTAAGATAGTTGTTTTACCTGCACCTGTTGCTCCAACAAAGGCTACAGTCTCACCAGGATTAATAACAAAAGATACATCATTTAAAATCCAATTTTCATCAATGTATGCAAACCATACATTTTTAAATTCAATCTTACCCTTGAATTCATTTATTTCAATTGCATCTTCTTCATCTTCTATTTCTATTTTAGTATCTAATAATTCAAATATTCTTTCAGCTGAGGCAAAACCATTTTGCATTGTTTGGAATAAATCAGCTAAATTTTGAATTGGGTTATATAAATTAGAAATATAATTATAGAATGATACACAGCTTGTAACTGATAATCTCTTGTCTCTAATTAAGAATACTCCTCTAAATAAAACAATTAATCTAGTTGCTAAATATAAGAAATATATAAATGGTCTAAATAAGCTAAATATTAATATTTGTCTTAATTGATTTTTCTTTAATTCAGTATTTTTTTCTTTAAATTCATTCTTCTTTTTATTTTCTTGATTAAAGATTTGAATTACCTTCATACCACTTAAGTTTTCATTTAGATAAGCATTGATATTTGAAATTGATCCTCTAACTAATCTAAATTGCTTACGTGATAACTTATTAAATAAAATGGATAATGTAATTAATATTGGTGTAATTAATAGAACATATAATGATAATAATGGTGAAATTACAATCATTACTATTAATACTACTATAATAGACAAGAATGCTTTTACCATATTAACTATAACATCACTATATAATAAGCTTATCTTATTCATATCTGATGTAACTCTTGTTACATATTTACCAATTGGGTTTTTATTGATTTGAGCAATTGATAATGATTCAATGTGAGTAAATGTTTCTTGTCTTAAATCCTTAACAATATTTTGTCCAATACGTTGTAATATCATTGTAGATTTATATAATATAAAGCTGTTCAATATTATTACAAAAATATAGAATCCAATTATAGATAATGATGAATATAATTTAAATTGTTGTAATGATATATTTAAATTATCCATAAAATAATTAGCTATTTCTAATAATTTAGGGTCATTAGCTTCACTAATTAAATCAAGTGATAATATACCAATTACACTACCTTGAATTACAGCAGGAAGTAAATCCATTAATACAGTAAATAATGTTAATATTAATGCTAATATGAATTTAGCTTTATGAGGCTTGATATATCTAAATAATCTCTTTATTAAAACTCCTGTAGAATATGTTTTAATAGTTTTATTATCATCAAATTTATTCATTATAATCACCTCCATTTACTTCTTTTTCAAGTTCTTGTAGGTGATTCAATTCACGATATATTTCATTATTCTTAATTAAATATTCATGAGTACCAATACCACTTACTCTACCTTCATCTAAAACTATAATCTTATCTAAGGTAGATACAGTAGATATTCTATGAGCAATCATAATTGTAGTCTTTCCAGCTCTTACTTTTCTTAAATTATTTAAGATATCATCTTCAGTTTTAGTATCAACAGCGCTCATTGAATCATCTAAAATTAATATTTTAGGATCTTTAATAATCGCTCTGGCGATTGATAAACGTTGTTTTTGTCCACCAGATAGGGTTACTCCTCTTTCACCTAGAACTGTTTTATATTTATTTTGGAAATCGCTAATATTTCCATCTAGGTCTGCAAGTCTTGCTGCCTCTACTACCTTTTTATTGTCAACATCGTTATATGCAAATGCGATATTATTTTCAATTGTATCACTGAAAATAAAATTATCTTGTATTACATATCCTATATTATCTCTAATAGTTTTAAAAGGAATATGCATGATATCTTTATCATCAATAAACAATTGATTTTCATTTAGGTTATAAACTCTAAGTAATAAATCAACTAATGTCGTTTTACCTGAACCAGTCTTACCAATTATACCTACAGCCTCACCTGGATTAATTGTAAATGAAATATCATTTAATATATCAGTATCAGCATCAGGATATTTAAATGATAAATGCTTAAATTCAATTTTACCATTTATGTTATCTAATTCTTCCGTTTCATTATCTACTATATCAACCTTAGAATCTAAGAATTCTTCTATTCTTTTATAGCTAGCTTTAGCCTGTGCTCTAATTCTTAGTAGCATTGCTATAGCGAAAAATGGCCAAATTAATGTATCAAAATATCCAACAAATTCAAACATTCTACCTACTGTAAATACTTCACCAAAAAATTCTTTACCACTAACAACATAATAAGAACCAAGTCCTATCATTATTGCAAGTATTAACATAATAAAACCATCTAAGACAATATTTAATAATGTAGATAATCTAACATGAGCTATTTCTTTATCAAAATTATTTTTATTTGCTTTTTGGAATTCTCTTACCTCTATTTGTTCTTTAACAAAAGCTTTAATAACATGAATACCAGTGAAATTTTCTTCAGTAAAATCACTTAATGAATCATATGCTTCTTGTTTTTCTTTGAATTTTTGTTCCAATAATTTAGATAATATTAATGTAGATATAAGCATTATAGTTAATGGAATTAAAGATATTAATGCTAATATCCAGTTAACAATAATCATTTTCACAAATGATAATATACCTAAAAATACTGCATCTACTAAGAATATAAATCCATCTCCAAATGAATCAGTAATTACATCTAAATCATTTGTATATAGAGCCATTAATCCACCAATTTTATGCTCTTTATAAAACTGATTGGATAGATTTAATGAATGATTAAATAAATCAGATCTTAAATCAGCTCCTATTCTTGTCGATGCACCAAAAAATAAAAATCTCCATGCAAATCTACCTATCAATAAACTTAATGCTACAATTACTAATTCTAATAAATATTTCCAAATAATATCATTATCAAATAATGAATTATCCTTAACACCATCAATCATTTTACCAACAACTTCTGGTATTAATAATTGCAATATATCAATAGCAATTAAAAAAAGTACACCAAAAAAGAAATACCAAAAATATTTAATATAAAATTTATTGATATATTTACCTGTTATCATATACTACTACCTCAAATTAAAATCATTAGGAACTTTAGCTTCTATTGTTATTTTTTTATTTGTTATTGGATGAATAAATGTAATCTTATGGCTATGTAATAAAAATCTACCATTATAATTTGATTTATCACCATATAATTTATCTCCAACTAATGGATGTCCTACATATGACATATGGCATCTAATTTGATGAGTTCTACCTGTTTCTAATAATAATTTAACTAATGAATAATTATTATATTCTTTAATTACTTCGTAATGGGTAATTGCTTCTTTACCTGTCTTAGATACTCTTTTTTTATTACTGATATGCCTATCTTCACCTATTGGAGCATTAATTGTTCCTTTTTTATTATTAAATTTACCATTTACAATCGCTAAATATTCTCTTCTTATCTCATGTGTTTCAATAAAATGATTAAAATAGCTTAATGTCAATGTACATTTAACAAATACTATTACACCTGTTGTATCTTTATCTAATCTATGAGCAAATCTTATATTAAGATTAATATTATTTTTATTATAATAATCTGCAACAAAATTACATAATGAATTGGATACATCATGTATTATTATTCCTTTAGGCTTATTAATAATTAATAAATAATCATCTTCATATAAAACATCTAAATTATAATCTTCTATCTTATAATCTATTTCTTCTTTATAATCTATCGTTAAAATATCATTTGGATTTAATATTTTTCTTTCATTAATTGTTTCACCATTTAATGAAATACATTTATCAAGAAATAATTTATATACTTTACTAGATGACATATAAAAAGATAATAAATAATCTCTTACATTAATTTCTTTATTAATTAAATAATTAATCTTCATCTAAATATTTTGTATCAATTAATCCTATATAACCATTTCTTTTAATTACACTATATGGATTAGCTTTTTTAACAACTGATACAATATCTCCTTTTCTTACAGATAAGAAATTATTAGATGCATCATATGCATATAATTTTTTATTATTCTTATCCTGATATACAAATGATGTATGTACCCACATCTTTGTGTTTGTTTTTATATGTCTAACTAAATAAAAATCTAGATCCTGATCAATTATTTCTACTTCATTATCTCCAAATGTTAAATTAACTAAAGTTGATGGATTATCATAATCAACATCATTTTTAATTTCTTCTCTTGGATAATGATCATCCCAAATATAACCAAATTTCATTGAATTTAATGATTCAAGGAAAACAAAATTAATTTGTCCTCCCTTAACTATATGGTTACCACCATCTATTGAAATTATTTTCTTTTTAAAATCAAAGATTGGATTTACACAAGAAATATCTCCACGATAGTTTCTTGTTGGATAATGACCAACTATCATTAATTTTTCTTGTGGCTTAGATAATTCGTAGAAATTATCATATTTTAGCATTGATATAGAATATTCTGGGATATTATTTATATCATCGATTCCACCATGAACTAATACAATTGAATTATTAATGATAATAACATCAGCTAAAGAATCCATAAAATCATAGAATTCACTATATTTATCTTGTACCATATTAACAAAATCATCTACATCCATATCCATAGATAATGGATAATTTTGTTCTTCTGCAATATCATTTAAAATTGAATGCTTTTTGATATTTGTATAATATAAAAATTTATCTTTAGCTTCCTTAGGTAAAATGAATCTAAAGACCTCATCACAGTTTCCTGCCATTGGATATACATTATCCTTTTTAGATAATTCAATAATGTATCTTAATGTTTTTAAATTATATGTGGCATCTCCTTTTTCATGGAAATCACCAATGATAAATAAATAATCATTATCATTGAAATTTAATCTTTCAAGACCTCTTTTAAAAGTTTCTAAATCACCATGGATGTCACTTACAAAGATTAATCTTTTATCAGTAGGGATATTAATATTTTTAACTATTGTTTTCTTTTTTAGTTCTCTCAATTCTTTCATCCCTTTCCTTGATTGAATATTTACAGCCACAATAATCCTGTCTATATAGACCATATTCTTTTGATAAATTAATACTGTCTACATAACCAGCTTCTTTTTTAAAATCTGAAAATAAATATTTAACATTATATTTATCTTCTAGCATATAACCTATTTCATTAATCCATTTTTCTACCTTATAAGGTGATATAGATAATGTTGTAGTAAAATAATCATAATTTAATTCTTTTGCTTTAATTGCAGTTTTTTCTAATCTTAGCTTATAGCATTCATAGCATCTTTTAGTTCTTTCACCTAAATGTTCTAAACCTTTAACTGCATTATTATAATCTTCTTCATTATATTTATCATATATAACATTAATATCATTAGATATTTTTTTAACAAAGCTTTCTATTTCATCTAATCTTTTTAAATATTCTGATTCAGGATAAATATTATCATTAGAATAAAAAATAGTTATTTTAAAATAATCCTTTAATACCATTAATGTATGGCTAGAGCATGGTGCACAACAAGCGTGTAATAATAAAGATGGTTTATAATCTAAATTAGTGATGAATTTTTTAAAATCATTATAATTATCAATCATATTATCACCAAGCCCTTTATTGTATATTATATAATAAAATTATATAAAATGTATAAAAAATATTATGTAAAGAATATGTTAAATATAAAAAAGTATTAATTTATAAATTAATACTAAAATATTAACTTTTTTGTTTTTGAAATAAAGAGAATTATGTGATATAATATTATCGAGGGAGTTCGGTTATTATAATTTATATTATATAAGAAAAGGAGGTATTTGAAGTGTTTCAAATTGGCGATGTTGTAGTCTATACAACATACGGAATTTGTAAGGTTGAAAACATTATTGATATGAATTTCAACGGTAATTTAACTAAATATTATGTTTTAGTTCCACTTTCAGAAGCTAAAACTGAATTAACTATACCAGTTGAAAATCCTATTACTATTGCTAGATTACATGGATTATTATCAGAAAATGAAATTACAGAAATAATAGATCAAATACCTTATCTTGAACCTTTCTGGATTATGAATGATAACGAACGTAAAAAAGCATTTAGTGATATCATTAAAAGAGGTAATAGGAAAGATACATTACAAATGTTAAAATCTGTTAAGAAACATCAATTAAGCTTAAAAGATAAGGTTAGAAAGCTTCATGCTTGTGATGAACAAGTAATGCATGATGCAGAAAAGCTTATTGTTGATGAATTTAGTTATGTACTTGGTAAAGAAAAAGTTGAAATATATAATTTAGTAAATGATAAAATCATAAAGAGCTTACAATAAAAAAAAATGCCAAAAGGCATTTTTTTTATTCTTATTCTTATAAAGGTAAATCCTTCTTTTCAAATCTAATAGAACCAATTATATAGCCTGCTAATCCAACAATAACTAATATAATTAATTTATAAATCCAAGCATTACCACCATCTAGAATTGATACAACATCAAATAAAGAAATTAATGATACGTAATTGAAATTATTTAAAGCAGAAATTCTAACAACTGAAGGAATTACTGGTGAACCAAATAAACCTAGCATTGTTGCAACTAAGAAAAACATAGAAATTCCACCACCTAATGCCATTGC
>JAFSWG010000042.1 GCA_017444645.1 Acholeplasmatales bacterium
TATGAAGCCCCGTGGTGTATATGAAACTCCAGGTGGAACTATTTTATATGAAGCTCATGAATTACTAGAATCTATTACACTAGATAAGGAAACAGCTCATTATAAGAAGCAAATAGCAGATAAATTTGCTGATTTAGTTTATAACGGCTTATGGTTTACACCTTTAAGAGAAGCATTAAGTGCTTTTGTTGATAAGACTCAAGAGCATGTAACAGGAGATGTAAAGGTTAAATTATATAAAGGAAATATTATTCCAGCATCTATTACATCACCTTGGACTCTACATAATATGGACATCGCATCATTTGATGATGATGGTGGTGCATATAACCAAGCTGATTCAGCTGGATTCATTAACTTATTTGGACTTCCAGTTAAGGTTCAAGCTTTAGTTAATGAAAAGAATAAGAATTTAAAATAATTTAAAAAGAGGTGTACTTTTATGGCCAAGATGTGGGCAGGAAGATTTCAAAAAGAAGAAAGTAAAGAAGTAAATGATTTCAATTCTTCAATATCATTTGATGGAAGAATGTTTGAAAGTGATATTACAGGCTCAATTGCTCATGCAACAATGCTTGGCCATCAAGGTATCATCAGTCTAGCTGATTCTAATCTTATATGTGAGACGCTAGCAAAAATTCTTGATGATATTAAATCAGGTAGTCTTGAATTAGATCCTGAGGCTGAAGATATTCATATGTTTGTTGAAGCAGAGCTAACAAAGAGAATTGGTGAAGTAGGAAAAAGATTACATACTTCTAGATCAAGAAACGATCAGGTAGCCTTAGATATAAGAATAGAATTAAGAAAAAATATAAATGAAATTATTGATTTAGCAAATAATTTATTAGATGCTATTTTAGATTTAGCTGAAAATAATAAAGAAACTATTATGCCAGGTTATACTCATTTACAAAGAGCACAGCCTATTACATATGCTAATTATTTATTAGCTTATGCATATATGCTAAAAAGAGATATTGGAAGATTTAAAGATACATATAAGAGAATGAATTATTCTCCGCTAGGAGCTTGTGCTTTAGCAGGAACTACTTATCCAATCGATAGAAAGATGGTTGCTAAAAGCTTAGGCTTTGATGGTGTTATGATGAATTCACTTGATAGTGTATCTGATAGAGATTCAGTAGTAGAGCTTGCGTCAGCTATTAGTATTTGTATGATGCATTTATCTAGATTCTCTGAAGAAATCATTTTACATTGTAGCTGGGAATTTAAATTTATTGACTTAGATGATGCATATTCAACAGGATCATCTATTATGCCACAAAAGAAAAATCCAGATATCGCTGAGCTTGTAAGAGGAAAAACAGGTAGAGTATATGGCGATTTAATAACATTACTTACAATGTTAAAAGGTTTACCTCTTGCTTATAATAAAGATATGCAAGAAGATAAAGAAGCAATTTTTGATTCAGTAGATACATTAAAGCAATGTTTATCAATATTTACTCCAATGTTAAAAACTATTAAGGTTAATAAAGAAAATATGAGAAATGCAGCAGCTAAAGGATTTATTAATGCAACTGATTTAGCTGATTATTTAGTTAAGAAGGGTATGGCCTTTAGAGATGCATATAAGATTTCAGGTACAATAGTAGCTTATTGTATAGAAAATAATACAGTATTAGAAAAATTATCATTAGATATTTATAAGAAATATTCTAATTTATTTAGTGATGATTTATATGATTATATCAATTTAGAAACATGTACATTTAAACGCACAAGCCTTGGTGCTTCAGGTATCGAATCAGTAGAGGCTCAAATTAAAGATTT
The DNA here is from genome assembly GCA_017444645.1 of Acholeplasmatales bacterium. GTDB lineage: Bacteria > Bacillota_I > Bacilli_A > Acholeplasmatales > Anaeroplasmataceae > Anaeroplasma. The sequence continues at coordinate 1,798 of JAFSWG010000042.1, forward strand.
AAGGAGTTAATATGAAATTTAAGATTTTTATTGATGGAAAAGAAGGAACTACAGGCTTAAGAATTTATGAAAGATTCCAATCTAGAGATGATATTGAATTAATCAATATCTCTGAAGAATTGAGAAAAGATCCTGAGGAAAGAAAAAAATGTATTAATATGTCTGATATAACATTCTTATGTTTACCAGATCAAGCCGCTATTGAAGCAGTTGCTTTATTAGATCCAAATAATAAGCATACAAAGATTATTGATGCTTCAACAGCTCATAGAACAGATGAAAAATTCGCATATGGCTTTCCTGAGCTTGGTGATGAATTCTTAAAAAAGATTCAAACATCACAATTTGTAGCAACACCAGGATGTTATGCATCTGGATTTATGTCAATTGTATATCCACTTGTAAAGCTTGGTATTGCATCAAATGAATATCCATTTAGTGCAAATGCTATTTCAGGTTATTCAGGAGCTGGTAAAAAAGGTATTGTTCAATATGAGGATTCAAATAGAGATGCTGAATTTGAAGCTCCAAGATTATATGCAATGAATCAAATGCATAAGCATTTAAAGGAAATGCAATATTTCCCTAAATTAAAGGAAAAGCCTTTATTTAATCCATATGTATGTGATTTTGTACAAGGTATGTTAGTTACAATTCCGCTATATGTAGATAAATTAAATAAGAAATATACTCCAGAAGAAATTAGAGATTTATTAGCTAATTTCTATAAAGATAAAGATTTTGTAAGAGTAATGCCTTATACTGAAAAGGGTACTGAATCAGGTTTCTTATCAGCAAATCATTTATCTGGAAAAGATTATTTAGAAATTTATGTATCTGGAAATGAAGAAAGAATAAGTATTACTGCAGCATTAGATAACCTAGGAAAAGGTGCATCAGGTGCGGCAGTTGAATGTATGAATATAATGCTTGGATTAGATCCTAAAAAAGGTCTAGTTCTATAGGAGGTATTTTCATGATAAAAGAAATATCAAAAGGAGTTGTAGCTCCAAAGGGTTTTACTGCAAATGGTATTCATGCTGGAATTAGGGATAATAAATCTAAAATTGATTTAGCATTAATTATGTCTAATGTTCAAGGTAATGCTGCAGCAGTATATACAACTAATAAAGTAAAAGGAGCTCCAATTTATGTTACTATCAGTAATTTAAATGATGGTAAAGCTCAAGCAATGATTTGTAATAGTGGTAATGCTAATACATGTAATGCAGATGGTGTTGAAATTGCAACTAGAACTTGTGAGATTTTGGCAGCAAATTCAGATGTTAAAGCAAATGATGTAATTGTTGCATCAACTGGTGTTATTGGTATGCCAATGTCAATAAAGCCTTTTGAAACAGGAATTCCAGAAATTTTAAAAGGAATGGATTCAACTGAAGAAAAGGCAGAGCTTGCATGTAAGGGTATTATGACAACTGATACAGTAATGAAGATGGTTGCTGTAGAATTTGAAATAGATGGTAAAGTATGTAAAATGGGTGCCATGACTAAGGGTGCTGGTATGATTGCTCCTAATATGGCAACTATGTTATGCTTTATTACAACTGACTGTGCTGTATCATCAAAAGTATTAGATAAAGCATTACATGAAGCAGTAGCTGATTCATTTAACATGTTATCAGTAGATGGAGATACTTCAACAAATGATACATGTTCAATCATTGCAAATGGACTTGCTGGAAATAAACTAATTGATGATGTTAATTCTAAAGATTATGAATTATTCTTAGAAGCACTAAAATATGTAACAATTAATTTAGCTAAAAGAATGGCTAAAGATGGTGAAGGTGCATCTCATTTAATTGTTTGTCATGTTAAAAATGCTAAAACAACAAATGATGCAAAAATAGTTGCAAAATCTGTAATTCAATCTAGCCTTTTAAAGGCAGCAATATTTGGTGCAGATGCTAACTGGGGACGTGTTCTTTGCGCAATTGGTTATGCAAAAGCAGATGTTGATGTTTTCAAGGTTGATATGGCTTTTAAATCTTCAAAGGGAATTGTTGAAACATGTAAAAATGGTGCAGGTATTCCTTTCTCTGAAGAAAAAGCTAAGGAAGTATTATTAGAAGAAGAAATTACAATTGAAATTGATTTAAATGATGGAAAAGGAGAAGCATCTGCATTTGGCTGTGATTTAACATACGATTATGTTAAAATTAATGGCGATTACAGAAGCTAGTAAGAGTTATGGCAAATTTAGCAGAAAGAGCAGAAATATTATCAGAAGCATTACCATATATACTAAAATATAAAGATAAGATTATCGTAATAAAATATGGTGGAAATGCTATGGTTGATGAAAACTTAAAGCAACTAGTAATGGATGACGTTGTAATGCTTAATTCATTAGGCATGAAAGTTGTTTTAGTCCATGGTGGTGGACCAGAAATATCTAAGGGCTTAAAAGCAATTGGTAAAGAATCAAAATTTGTTAATGGCTTAAGAGTAACAGATTCAGAAACAATTGATGTTGTTACTGAGGTATTAGCTGGTAAAGTTAATAAGAATTTAGTAAAACAATTAAATTTAGCTGGTGGTCATGCCATTGGATTATCTGGTTTAGATGATGGTTTGATTGAAGCTAAACCTATTTGTGATGAATTAGGATTTGTAGGTCAAATTATTGATGTTAACACAAATATCTTATTAGATACTTTAGAAATGGGATATATTCCTGTTGTATCAACAATTGGATATGATGCTAAAGGTAATGTATATAATATTAATGCAGATACAGCTGCAGCAAGAATTGCTGGTGCATTAAATGCTGAGAAATTTATTGCTATGACAGATATCAAGGGAGTTTTAGCTGATAAAAATGATCCTAACTCATTAATGAAAACAATTAATGTATCAGAATTAAAACAATTAGAAAAAGCAGGAATTATCGATGGTGGCATGATTCCAAAGGTACAATGCTGTGTTGAAGCAATTAGACGTGGCGTTAAAAATGTAGTAATCATCGATGGTAGAGTTCCTCATTCAATTTTAATTGAAGTATTAACAGACGAAGGTGTAGGAACAGAATTTAAGTAGGAAGAGGGTGTTTTCTATGAGTCAAATTATGATTGACGACAAAGAAAATATATTAAATACATATAAAAGATTTAATGTAGTATTAACAAAAGGAAATGGTTCTATTTTAGTCGATGAAGATGGAAAAGAATATGTTGATTTTTCATCAGGAATTGGAACTAACATTTATGGAGTATGTGACAAAGAATGGGTAGATGCAGTTTGTGAACAAGCTCATAAACTTCAACATACATCAAACCTTTATTATAGTGAACCACAAGTTAAGCTAGCTAAGCTATTGTGTGAAAAGACTGGAATGAAAAAAGTATTCTTTTCAAATTCTGGTGCTGAATCAAATGAATGTGCTATTAAAACTGCAAGAAAATATTCATTTGACAAATATGGTGAAGGAAGAAATGAAATTATCACATTAGTTAATTCATTCCATGGAAGAACTATTGCTACATTATCTGCAACAGGACAAGATGTATTCCATCAATTTTTCTTTCCATTTGTAGAAGGCTTTAAGCATGCCCCTGCAAATGATATAGAAGCACTTGATAAGTTAATTTCTAATAAGACTTGTGCTATTATGATTGAAACTGTTCAAGGTGAAGGTGGAGTTAATGCATTAAATCCTGAATTCATTAAGTATATTGATAAGGTATGTAAAGAACGTGATTTAGTATTTATAGTAGATGAAGTTCAAACAGGAAATGGTAGAACTGGTTATCTATATAGCTATATGGAATATGGAGTTCATCCTGATGTAGTTACAACAGCTAAAGGTATTGCTGGAGGTCTTCCTTTTGGTGCAATCTTATTTAGTGAAAAAACAGAAAAGACTTTAGGATATGGACAACATGCTACAACATTTGGTGGGAACCCAATTTGTGCAGCTGCAGCTTATTCAGTTATCTCAAGAATTGATGATAAATTATTAAATCATGTAAGAGAAATGAGAAAATTTATCGAAGAAAAGCTAATTGGTAAGCCTGGTATCAAATCTATTTCTGGAAAAGGCTTAATGGTTGGTATTGAGATTGATGAAAATATCAAGGCAGCAGATGTAGTAGCTAAGGGCATTGAAAATGGTGTAATTATGCTAACTGCTAAATCTAAGATTAGATTATTACCTCCTTTAAATATCTCTAAAGAGGATTTAAATAAGGGACTTGATTTATTATTAAAGAGTATGAAGGAGTTGATATAATGAAACATTTATTAACATTAGAACAATTATCTAAAGAAGAAATATTAGAAATTTTAAATCTTGCAGATCAATTAAAATTTCAAAGAAAAAATAATATAGAACATCACTTATTAAAAGGTAAAACTTTAGGTATGATTTTCCAAAAATCTTCAACTCGTACAAGAGTATCATTTGAAGTTGGTATGTATGAGCTTGGTGGAGAAGCATTATTCTTATCATCAAGAGATTTACAAATTGGACGTGGTGAGCCAGTAGAGGATACTGCTAGAGTATTATCACGTTATTTAGATGGTATTATGATTAGAACATATAAACAATCTGAAGTTGAAGCATTAGCTAAGTATGGTTCAGTACCTATTATTAATGCATTAACTGATTATTGTCATCCATGTCAAGTATTAGCTGATTTAATGACAATTAGAGAATTCAAAGGTGCATTTGAAGGCTTAAAGGCAACATTTATTGGTGACGGTAACAATATGGCAAATTCTATTATTGTTGGCTGCTTAAAGCTTGGCATGAAGGTTTCAATCGCGTCTCCTAAGGGATATGAAATTTGTGATCATATTAAGGAATTTACAAAACAATATCCAGGTATGTTTGAAATGACAACTGATCCAATGATTGCCGCAAAAGATGCAGATGTTATTTTTACAGATGTATGGGCATCAATGGGAGAAGAATCAGAAGCTGATGTTAGAAGAAAAGCATTCGAGGGTATCTATCAAGTTAACGATAAATTAATGGCTGTAGCTAATAAAGATTGTATGATACAGCATTGTTTACCAGCTCATAGAGGAGAAGAAATTACTGCTGAAGTATTTGAAGCACATGCAGAAGAAATCTTTGAAGAGGCTGAAAATAGATTACATGCTCAAAAGGCTGTAATGGTTATGTTGATGAAAGATTAATTTATAATGACTACTAAGATAAAAACTTGGTAGTCATTTTTATTGTTTTAATAATACTATTATTTTTAAGCATAAAATGATATAATCTATTCCGAGGTTTAATTATGATAGAGCTTAATATTGTAGGATTATTTTTAATAATATTTATGATTTTATTAGAAATATTTAATGTTATTTTTAGTCCTAAAAGAGTATTTAAACATAAACTACATAAACAAATATCTTTAATTAGGTATATAGCATATGCTGGACTTATTTTCTTTAGTCCCATTACTTTATTCAATTATGGATATCATTATTACAATAATGTAGTTTTAATTATATGGATTATATTAGTATCCATTGCTTATTTATTGTTAATGGCTTTATATATTAGATATTTAGCTAATAAAAGAAAAGAAGAATATTTATATAATAAATGTGTAATAATAGCTCCTATATCATTTTTAAAATCATTTATTTTCTTTTTATCAGCATTTTTATTATTAAATTATTATTGTATGTTTTTCTCTATTGTTTATGCAATAGCTGAGATTTATATTAATATTAAACTAAATTATGAGTGAGGTTTGAATTATGGCTATAATGTATAGAAGTATCAATTTCAATGTAAGAGAAAGAGATGTAAATTTAAATGATAATATAAGACCAGCTACAGTATTAGATTATTTTCAGGATATTGCTGGTATTCACGCAATGGAATTAGGCGTCGGATTTAAGCCAATGCTTGATTTAAAGCTTTTTTGGGTAATATTATATGTAACTTTTGAAAAAGTTGGAAAAATCCCAAGATTTGGAGAAGTAATTAAGGTAAATACGTGGCCAAAAACACAATCAAAGCTTGAATTTGAGCGTGAATATGAAATTAGAGATATAAATGATAATTTAGTTATTAAAGGTATATCTAATTGGTGTGTTATAAATAGTGAAACAAGAAGATTAGAAAGAGCCGAAAAGGTAAAATTTAATGGCGAATATTATAATAAATCTAATTATAATGAAAAATGTAAAAGAAAGCTTGGATTAAATCCTAATAATATAATTAAGGAATATGATTATAAGGTTCATATGACAGATTTAGATCATAATATGCATCTTAATAATGCTAGATATTTAGATATTGTATATAATATGTTTATAGAAAATGGTAAAAAGGATTTTAAAAAATGCGAAATAGCTTATATATCAGAAGCTAGGTTAGATGATATTATTCATGTTAAATATTATAAAGAAAATAATAGTGATTGTTATTTAGGCTATGTTAATGATGAATTATGCTTTGAAGCAATCATTGAGTTGGAGGATTAAAATGGAATTTTTAGATTTTTTAGAGAAGGCACCTACAGCCTTTCATGCAGTAAAAGAATTATCAGATGTTCTTGATAGTTTTGGCTTTAACAAGCTACAAGAAGGAGAAAAATGGAATCTTAAGAAGGGTGAAAAATATTACATTACAAGAAATAATTCATCTTTATTAGCTTTTGTTGTTCCAAATGAAATTAAGGATTTAAGCTATAACATTGTTGCTGCACACACAGATTCACCTACTTTTAAAATTAAGCCCAATTATACAATTAATAGAAATAGATATAATGAATTAAATACTGAAATATATGGTGGTCCAATTTTAAATACATGGATGGATAGACCTTTAAATATTGCAGGTAGAGTAATAGTTAGAGCTAATGATCATACATTAAAAACAATGTTAGTATCATTTGATAAGCCAATGTGCATTATTCCAAACTGTTCAATTCATTATTATAGAGAATTAAATAGTGGTGTTAAATTAAATCCTCAAATTGATTTGTTACCTATATTTTCTGATAATAATGTAGAAGAAAAGGATTTATTAGATTTAGTTGCTGATAAATTAAATATTAAAAGAGAATCAATAGTATCTCATGATTTATATTTAGCTTTATTAGATAGGGGTACTCTTGGTGGAGCTAATGATGAATTTATTATGGCACCACAAATTGATAATCTAGAATGTTCTTATGCTACAATTAGAGCTTTAACAATGTCTAATTTTACTGATTCATCAATTAATATTGCAGTATTATTTGACAATGAAGAAATTGGTTCTAATACAAGACAAGGTGCAGCATCTACAATGCTTGCTGATACATTAAATAGAATTTCAAAATCTTTTGGATTAAACGAAGAAGAACATTTAATAGCATTAGCTAATTCATTTATTATTTCAGCAGATAATGCCCAAGGATATCATCCAAATTATCCTGGTAAATACGACCCAACAAACGCTTGTTATATGAATAGTGGTGTAGTTATTAAAAATGCTGCTAGAGGATCTTATACAACAGATGCTATGAGTCAAGCATATTTCGTTGAATTATGTAAAAAATCAAATTCTAAATATCAATTAAATACAAATAGAAGTGATATATCAGGTGGTAGTACACTTGGTGCTATTTCATTATCAAATGTATCAATTCATTCTGTAGATATTGGACTTCCTCAAATTGCTATGCATTCAGCATTAGAAACTGCTGGTACGTTTGATTATGATGAATTAATTAAAGTATTAAAGGAATTCTATAATACACATTTAAGTATTACAGAAGATGGATTTTTAAATTATAAATAATATAAGCATAATAAAAAACCTAGATTTGATTCTAGGTTTTTTTCTTCATAGCTATTTAGTTAAACTAATTTCTATTACTTTTTCACAGAAATCACCAAATGTAATACCTGCAGCATTTGCTTCAGCAACAAGCTGTGAATCTGGATTTAAATGTGGTAAAGAATCACATTCAAGGCATACAAATGAACCGTCATTTTTAACAATGAAATCAGTTTTTGAATAAACACTTAATCCTAATGCTTCAGTTGCAACTTCAGCAGTTTTCATAAGCTTTTTAGTAAGAGTAGAAGGAATATTGGCAGGACAAACCTTTTTCTTTTCTCCAGATAATGTCATACCTACATTTTTCTTAGTTGTATTAAGAGGTAGTACCTCTAATACAGGTAATGCCTTACCTTCTAATGTACCAACTGAGAATTCTCTACCAACTACGAATTCTTCAACAATAACTTCATTTTCCCATCTGAAGCCTTCTTTAATAGCTTTTAAATAAGCTGTTTTATCATTTGCTACAGTGATACCAAGGCCAATACCACCATTGTTAGGTTTAACAATAACTGGGTAATTAATATTGTGCTTCATTGGTTCAACGATTTCATAGCCTTTTTTAATTAAAAAGCCTTTTGGTACTGGAATACCATTATTAATAAATACCTGTTTAGAAACAATCTTATTTGATGAAATAGCAGAAGAAAAGTGATCGCAACCAGTATAATCTATACCTAATAGGTCAAATGTTGCTTGAACCTTACCATTTTCACCTGCTGCACCATGAAGTGCTATGAATACTAAGTCAGATTGACGACAAATTTGTAATACATTTGGACCGAAATAGCAATTAGATTGATCAGTACGTCTCTTTTTAACTGCCCATAAATCTGGTATTTCAAGAGAAATACTTTTTGGTTCTAATGAATATTTTTCTGGATCATTAAATGCATTATCAATACTTAATTCATATTCATCATATCCCATATACGCATCAAGTAAAATTACATTATGACCTTTTTTCTTTAATACTTCAGCTACTTCAAGACCTGTATATAATGAAATATTTCTTTCATTAGATATACCACCAGCTAAAACAACAATATTTAAGTTTTCTGGTAGCTTGAATTCTTTTTCTAAATCTAATTCGTCAAGAGTAATATCAGAACCATCCATATTTAATTCTAATGTTTTTAACATACCCTTTGTCATTGAAATAATTTGAAGCACTTTAGCGATTTGTTCTTTTGTTAAATCTACCTCATATTTCTTTTTCGCAATAGATTGAATTTTTTTAACAACTATTTTATTAACATGTAATATTAAGAAATTAGAGAAATTAATTAATTTAGTTAATTTCTTAGAAGTGACTAATTCCTCAAGCATATCTATAACTTTTACGATACCTTCAGAATTGAAATGAATCATTATATCTCTTAACGCTTGTAAGAAATCAGGGTTTTGTCTTGAGTATTTAATACAATATGTCAATAAATATGCTGCATTATCAACATATTGAGGGTCTCCAACCATGTCACATAAATAGGCGACATATTCAGCAGTAGAATTACCATCTGTTCCAATTTTAAAAGCTTTTTCTACTAAGCTTCCTACTAATTTATTAGTTTCACTTTTTTCTTTTTCGTTTATGGCAGATCTTATCATACTATTGATGAATTGATCTAATATTTGCATTTCAGGTCTTTGACCATTTGGATTTACTTGAACATTATATTTACCTAAAGAAGTAAAATTAAAGAATGTATTAGGACAATGGCTTTCAGCAAAACCACCTTTTCCATAATCAAATCCAACATAATATGTCTTTTTACCAATATCATTCATTAATATATTGACATAATCATAGTCGATATTATGGTTTTCAATCTTGTTTTGATTATTGATAATTTGATTTTTGTAAAATTCGAAGAATTTATCAGAGAATCCTTGTCCATCAAATGATACACATCTATCTACTGTATCATTTAATATAGTGATGTATTTAGCTTTATTTCCACCCTTTGAATGTCCTATAACAGTTACATAATATTTATCTAATCCAAGCTTGTTATAAATATTTTTATACCATTCAAGAGCGTTGATTTGTTGTAATGAATCAATTTGGTTAGCACCAACGAAATCATCGATCCATTCGTTAGCGGCAGTACCTCTAAAGGCGATAACTGCTTCATTGATTTTTTCATTAATGAAAACAACAGATATTCCACCACCAGCACCATATGCGTCATCAAGATGTGGCTCTAATATTTGTGCTTCTAATAATCTATCATTATTTTTTAATGCGACAATTATATTTTTAAAATCAAAGCCAGTTATATAACTTGCATAATCATCGTCATCTATTATTTTATCTAAATCAATCTCATTTACATATTCAGCTATTGTTTTAGCGTTTGTATCTAAAACATTTTTTAAAGGCTCCTTCGTAGTAAAATATGTAATCATTTCTAATAGAAGAAGTTCATCCATTTTGTAATGCATCATAATTGTCTCCCTAATTTGATTCTATTTCTTCAATTAATGCTTGATATACAAGCTTTAAATTATCGTTTTCGGCACGAATGTTTCTAATTAAATTAATGTTCATTAACTTTAATAACTCTATACCAGCTTTTGGATAGTTATCAATATATTTATTGAATTTTTCACTATCAATTGATAATGTTTTACAATTTGTTTTAGCTTTAACTGTCGCAGATCTCTTATCATTATCTAATAGTGCCATTTCACCAAATATACAATGCATATTAGAATTAAGTGTTGCACAAACAAATTCATCTTTATAAATAGTTGTTTTAATTATATCAACTGTACCATCAATTAATATATACATTGTATTTCCTGTATCACCTTCAGTGATGATATTTTTTCCCGATTCAAATGATTCTTCAATTAATAATTCATTTAAAGCATTTAACTCTTCATCATTTATTTTAGAAAGAAGAGGAATAGATTTTAATTTTTCTATATTTCCCATTATTTCTTTTCCTCCCCTAAAATAATTGCCCCAGTATTTTTATTAATAATATAATCGTCACCAGGATTTAATTTCGGACAATTTGTTTCCATAGATTTAACTGTTTTAAGCTTTTGAATTATTTCACCATAATTAGTAGATTTTTGCGCTTCAGATAATATTTGATGCTTTATTTCTTTTTCTACACCCATATTTTCTAGAACACCTAAAACTAAAATATTTTTTGATTTATAACTATTAAATAATTCACTATATGGTTTTCCAATCCATTCATCATTTAATCTTTCAATTTGTACTGATACACCATCACCGTTATCTAAGAATGATGACATAACTTTTGACATTCCACTGTAATTAGTAGAAGTGGATAATATATATCTAGTGTATTCTTCAGTATAAATAACCTCAGCACAATTTTGTGCTTCTAGATAATTTTTATATCTTTCAGTTTTAACTTCAGCACAAATATGGCATTTTGGGCTGATATTTCTAAACATAAGTGCTGAAACAAAGACTCTTGAATCTACTAATTCAGCATCCATATTTTCATGGTTTTCACCAATTATTAATACCTTAGATGCATATTTTGCATTAGCATTAATTAATGTTTGTTCTTCGGTATAATCTCCTTTTAAATAATTAATTCCTTTTAATGATTCATCATCTTTTAAGCCTTGAATTTTAGATTCATCAACTGAATTAATCAAGATAATATCAGATACTAATAATTTTTTATTCTTTTTTAGAATATCATTGATTAATAATTTTATATCGTTTTTATAACCACAAATAATAATATGATTTTTCATCTTTTGCATTCTTTTAATTCCTTTCTGTTGATTCATTCTTTTTTCGACTAAGGCAGATGATATATAGCCTGTTATAGCGGATAAGCCAAACATACTAAATAATAAGAATAATACTCCTAAAATTCTTGCCCATACTGAATCTACAAATGCATAATCATTTCCAGCAACAGTTAAGAAATTCCATAAGAAAACGTCAAAGAAAGAATAAGCTACTCCATCTTCATTTACGTAACCTGTATATTTCAGTACTAGCCATGATATTAATACTAAAATGAAATAAATAGCTAAAATTAATAGGGTTGTAAAAATATGAAATTTTTTTAAATAGTACTTTGTTTTCTTGTATGATTTTTTTTCTTCGATTTTCATATAATTCTCCCCAAAATCTAGATAACCAAATTATATATATTTTAACATATATTCTTTTAAGAATATAGATTAAAAGCTAAAAATTTAGTAAATATTTCGACATTAAAATACAGAAAAACTAAAATATAAGGATATTTTATTGTAATAATTATATTTTAGTTATAAAATAAAGATAATCGAGACTATTTCACATTTATATGATATGAGGTATTTTTATGAAAAAAGAGATATTAATCATTACTAATCAAACGGAATTAAAAGAAGATATAATCAAATGCTTATCTAAAGATTTTAATGTGTTTATTTCAAGCTTGGATAATGCGTTTAATGAAATCAAAAATAATAATTTTCAATGCATTTTAGATTATACAAAGGATATTAATACCATTGATAAATTAAAGGATAATAACTTATCGACACTTATTCCTGTTATTATTTTATCTAATAAATTTGATTATAAGGATATAAAAGAGTATGTAAATCGTGGGGCATATGAGTTTGTTGAATTACCTACTGATAAAAAAGTATTAAATTTGAGAATTAATGATGCGATTAACACAATTTCATATCCAAAAAGTTTAAAACAAAGACCATCCTTTGATAGACTTTGTGAAATCTACAATGAAGAAACTTTTATTACAGAAGCAAGAAAAGCTTTAGATGAAAGAGAAAATAGTGATCACTTTTTTATGATCAGATTTGATATTAATAAATTTACAATGATTAATTATTTCTTTGGAGTTAGATATGGTGAAGATATCTTAAAATATATAGCTAAGCAATTATCTAAAGAAGCATTAGAATTTAATATAGTTTATGGAAGATTAAATAAAGATAGATTTGCAATATTATTAAATGGTGATGATAATGATCTAAATAATATTGTTGATAATATAAAAGAATCAGTTAAAAAATATAATTACGAATATGATATTGAATTAACATTTGGTGTATATGAAGTATTAGATTATTCATTAGATATTACGCAAATGTTATCGTATGCCACAATGGCTGCAAAAACAATTAAGGGTATTATAGGACCTTCTTACATTAAATATAATGATGAAATGAGGAACGAATTAGCTTTAGAACAAAGCTATGTTTCATCATTTGAAAATGCTTTAAAGAATAAAGAATTTGTCATTTATTTACAACCAAAATACGATATTATCATGGAAAAAATAGTGGGTGCTGAAGCTTTGGTTAGATGGGGCAAAAACGGTACTATTATTTCACCAGGTGAATTTATTCCTATTTTTGAAAGAAATGGATTAATTGATAAATTAGATAGATATGTTTGGGAAGAAACTGTTAAATATATTAGATGGAGAATGGATCATAAGCTTCCTTTATTTGGTATTTCTGTAAATGTTTCTAGAATTTTCTTATCTATTAATACTTTTATAGATGATATTATCGCTCTAGTTAAAAAGTATGATGTTCCTTCAAGATATCTAGAGCTTGAAATAACAGAAAGTATTTTCTCAGAAGTATCATTAATCAAAGATACAGTAAGAAAATTAAGAGAACATGGATTTAAAATATTAATGGATGATTTTGGCTCTGGCTATTCAGGATTAAATGTATTAAAGGATGTAGAATTTGATGCAATAAAAATAGATTTAAAATTCTTCTCAAGAAATGATAAAAAGAGCCAAGATATTATTAAATCAGTTCTAAATATAGCTCACGCAATTGATATTCCTGCGATTGCTGAAGGAGTAGAAACAATTGAATATATCGAATTATTAAAGAAGTATGGATGTAATTATGCGCAAGGATATTATTATTCTAAGCCACTTCCAGTTGAAGAGTTTAATAAGCTATGTGAAAAGGATTGTATTTACATAGATGATATGGATAATAAATATTTAAATATTTACCATATTGAAAATGCAATTAATGATTTTGTTGAGCATGCAAAAGATTATACTAATTTAAATGATGAAGATATTGATAAATTATTAGAGACATATAGAAATGAATTAAATGTTGATTTGGTATATATAAATATTGCGTCTGCCCAAGGAGATAAGTGTATATTCACTAATACCTCAGCAGCAAAACCTGAGTATGATTTAAAGGGACAAGAATATCCTATTACAGTAGAGCAATTCCTTTCGCAATGTATGCTATATGATGATGAAGGTTTAAGTGAAATTCCTGGTATAAAAATAGAAAGATGTCCATATAAATCTATCTTGTATTATGGATTAACTAGAGGAAATTATACTGATGGTTCAGTAGGATTTGTTAGCTATAAAAAGCCTAGAAAATGGACACTAGAGGAAAGAAAAGCATTAAAAATGCTAGGTAGATGTATTCATCTATTCATTTATAGAAAGCGTAGCGAAATAGTTAGTGCTGCAAATCAAAAGAAAGAAATTGAATTGAAGCAAGCGTATGAAGAGATTAGTAAAGTTCATGCTGAAAATGATAGTATTTTAACTTTAATTTTATCTGCAGTAAAGAATATTCCAGTAAGAATAGTTAAATATAATTTCACAACAAATAAGGGTTTTTATTATAAGCCATTAAATAATAAGCCGTTTATGGTTAAAAATGATAATGTATTTGATGTGATGTGTGCCTTCTTTGATTCCGCAATAGAAAAACCTAATATTAATTTTAGATCTGAAATAGAAAATCTAGAGCCAGGTGTTACTAAAGTATTTGAAATAAAATCTTATGAATGTTTAGGAAAAGTTGAACCAGATAATTTCTTACATTCTACATCTATTCGAATTCAAATATTTGAAGAAAATGGAGAAAAACAATTAGTAGCTTTATTAATAGATAATACAGAATTAATAAAAGCAACTAACCAAGGATTAATAGAGGCTAATAAATTAAAAGAATTATTAATATCTACATTTACAAACGATTTTGTTGATTTAACAAGATATGATTTAGATACTAAGCAAATTTATAAATTCTCTAAGAAAGATGGAGAAATTTATGGTAGAGAATTAAATATTGAATGGGAAAAACTAATTAAAACTGAAGTTGGATTTATTGTAGAAGATGATGTAAGAGAGGCTATTTTTGATTTATTAGATTATAATAATTTAATAAATATGAAGCCATATTTGCCTAAATATTATACATATAGAAGTAGATATGAAAGTATAGATAAACCAAGAGATTTTAGAATGGCATGTAAATTGTTAATTAATCAAGATAATACGAGATCAGTAATTGTCTATACAATGGATATTTCTAAATCTATTGAGATTGAAACAGAATTAAAGGATAAGATTAAGGAATTAGAAAAGATTGCATCTACTGATGCCTTAACAGATATTCACAATAGAAAAGGATTAGAGTTAAATCTAAATACAATTAAATCGATGCTAAATCCTTTTGATAATCAATATTTACTATTGCTAGATGCAGATTTCTTTAAAGAAATAAATGATAAATATGGACATCTAGAAGGCGATAATGCATTAAAAAATATTGGTTCTATGCTATCTAGTATGTGTGATAAATATTCAGCATTTGCTTATAGATTAGGTGGAGATGAATTCGTTTTATTAATCAATTTAGACAAGAAAATAAAAATTGATGATATTATTAATGAAATGAATGATTATTTTAAAGATCTTGATACTAAATATGTTGTTAATTTGACTGTTGGTGTTGCTAAAGCGGAATATGAAAAGGCGAAGAATTTAACATTAGATTATATAAATGAGCTCCTAGCAATTTCTGATTTGGATTTAAGAAGAAAAAAGAAAATAAAAAGAGTTGGAAGATAATATGAAAATATTTTTAAATGAGCCAACCTCAGATATTTTAGTTGATTATATTAAGAAGAATCATGAATTAGTTACTGATTTATCTATTTGTGATATTGTAATTTCTAGAAATAAAACAATGTCAAAATTAGAAATAGATAGCGCTCCTAATTTAAAGCTTATCGCAGTTCATGGAACTGGATATAACATGATTGATATTGAATATGCTAAAAAAAGGGGAATAGTGGTCTTTAACACACCTAATTTAAATACTAACGCAGTTGCAGAATTGAATTTGATGTTAGCTTTGATGCTTGCAAGAAAATATAATATAGCATGTAAGACTGATATGCTATGTGATATTTTAGCAATGGGTAGTGAGCTTGAAAATAAGACAATTGGTTTTATTGGTGTAGGAAATATCGCAAATAAAACTGCAAAATTATTAGAAGCATTTAATGTTAATTTAATAGGATATAACAGATCAAAGAAAGAATCTGTTATTAATTTATATCCATTAGATTATGTATTAGAAAATAGTGATTATTTATTTATTACAATTGCATTAAATAAAGATACAGAAGAAATGATTAATATAAAAGCTTTTAATAAAATGAAAAAATGTCCATATTTAATTAATTCAGCTAGAGGTGGATTAGTTAATAATAATGATTTATATAATGCATTAAAGGATAAAAAAATTAAAGGTTATGCAGCTGATGTATATAATCCTGAACCAATTAATAAAGATAATCCTATTTTAAAAGAAAATGTAATTATATTACCTCATATTGGAGCTAATACTAAAGAAGCATTAGATAAAATGGCTAATGCTGTAATTAAGGGAATAGAAGAATTTATTAATGGTAATTTTATTGATAATAGATTGGTGTAATTATGAAAAGAAAATATTATAAGGAATCATTTATTGCGTTAGCTGTTGTTTTATTTTTTGATTTTTTAAGATTGTTTTATGTAATAACTACAGGTGTTAGTAATGTATTTGATTATTTATGGATTATATTATTGTTGGTATTAGTTTATTTTACATATATATCAAATCAGGATAAAAAATATATACATATATTAACAATTGTATTAGGCTTTTTAACTACATTATTTGTATTATTAAATACAATTTTAATTTCATCAACAGGCCTAATTTTTGATTTTAATTATTTCTTCATGTTGTTTGAAGGATTGTTAGTAACTGGAATAAATATAGTTTATATAGTAGAATACATGAAATATATTAAGAAAAACGAAGAAAATGAGAATATAAGCGAATAATAAGCTAAAAAAGGCGTATATCTTGAATAAAAAACGCCTTTTTTATATTTTTATAAAATTTTTATCGAAAATAATGAAAGTTTTACTTAACAAACTATATAGATTGTGATAGAATAAACTAGAAATGAGGTAAAAATATGATTAGAATTGGTATTTATGGCTATGGTAACTTAGGCCGTGGTGTAGAAAAAGCAGTTAAGAAAAATAAAGATATGGAGCTTGTTGCAGTATTTACAAGAAGAGATCCTAAGAGTCTTGTAATTGATACTCCAACTGCAAAAGTTGTTAATATTAACGATGTATTAAATTACAAAGATAAAATTGATGTCATGGTTATTTGTGGTGGTTCAGCTACTGATTTACCTGAAATGACACCAGCATTAGCTAAAAACTTTAATGTTATCGATTCATTTGATACACATGCAAATGTACCATCTCACTACAATAATGTTAATAATTCAGCAGAAGTTACAAAGCATGTTGCTATTATTTCAGTAGGTTGGGATCCAGGTATGTTCTCATTAAATAGATGTATTATGTCAGCTGTATTACCAGATGGTAAGGATTATACATTCTGGGGTAAGGGTGTAAGCCAAGGACATAGTGATGCAATTAGAAGAATTAAAGGTGTTATTGATGCTAGACAATATACATGTCCTGTTGAAAAGGCTCTTGAAGAAGTTAGAAGTGGTAAGAACCCTGAACTTACAACAAGAGAAAAACATACAAGATTATGTTATGTTGTAGCTAAAGAAGGTGCAGATTTAGCACGAATCGAAAAAGAAATTAAAGAAATGCCAAATTATTTTGCAGATTATGATACAACAGTTAATTTCATTTCTTTAGAAGAATTAAAGAAAAACCATAGTGGTATTCCTCATGGCGGCTTCGTAATTAGAAGTGGTAAAACTTCTGATGGAGTTAATCATATCGTTGAATATAGCTTAAAACTAGATTCAAACCCAGAATTTACTGGTTCCATTTTAGTTACATACGCTCGTGCACTTAAAAGAATGTATGATAGATCTGATTATGGTTGTAAGACAGTATTTGATGTTGCACCTAAAGATTTATCAAAGGAATCATATATTGATTTATTAAAGCACACATTATAATTATAAAAATCATTGGCAAGCCCAATGATTTTTTTTGCCCGATTTTACTCAAAAGTGCTTTAATTTAATACATTTATTGAAAAAATGACAATAAAGTATTAATATATAAAATGTAGTAATATTAAATAGGTGATGCATTATATGAAACAAAGAAAAATGGTAGAATGAATGTTTCATTTTATAAAAACTAATATCTAAAATGGTATGATTATTCATGCCATTTTTTAAAAA
>JAFSWG010000043.1 GCA_017444645.1 Acholeplasmatales bacterium
ACCATATGCAGCTTGTGCATAAGCCTTGAATTGATCAATTAAAGCTTTACCAGTACAAGAACCATCAGTCTTAGCTAATAATTCATTTTGTTGTTTTAAGATATTATCAGTTTGTTTAACTGTAACTTCTTTTGCTTCGTTGCCAACTACAATCTTAATCTTTAAGTCAGCATCATAGTTCTTTCCGTCTGTTCCTAAGAAAGACTTAACTTGTGGAGCACCCTTAAGACCTTTTGAATCTGCTGGAGCAGCAGCACCAGCAACTAGATTACCTGTACCCTCAGGTAATGTATCATCTAATAATTTTTCAACCAAAGTTGAATCCATCATGAAGTTTCTTTCGATTGCTTGGAAACCATCCATGTATGGAGAATAATAAATCTTTCCACCATGTGTAATTTCAGTTCTAACAGCTGGATTATCATCTAAGAACTTCTTTAATGCTGGCATCTTACCACCATCAATATATGATGTTAAGTCAACCAATTTACCTTCATCACCTAATGAATTTAAGTTTGCTGTTGTATTATAGAATAAGTCAGCAATTTTACCACCTTCAACATAAGCGCCTTTTCCATCAGCACCTGCAGTAGCATTCCAAGCATTCTTAAAGTTAGTTAAGTTAGCTGCATCATCTTTAACACCATATGAACCCATTTGATTGATTTCATGAACACCTAGATTATCTCTAAATGTTTCCCATGCAGGTAATAAAGCACCTGTAGTATAAGTTTTGTTTGTAATTGGGTTAGTAATAGACTTACCAGTGTTATTAGTAGTACCATAGTTCTTTGAATAAATTAGCCAAATATCAAGATCTTTTGTAGTATCTACAGTGTATCCTGATGCAGCTGCTGCTGCTGTAATTGGCTCCCATTTTGCTTTACCAGATGCATTGTCTCCACCTGTATAATAAGCATCTGCTGTTCTTGTAGCTGAAGATGTTGTAGTTGTTGTTGTTCCACCACCAGTAGTTGTTGAACCAGTGTTGCCATCACCATTTTGACATCCTGCTAGAGCTACACCAGCAAGAGTCATAGCTCCTAAAAGAGCTAAACTTCTTTTTTTCATTTTTCTTTTTTCTCCTTTTTTCTCTTTTTCTATTATTCCTTAACTCCACCAACGTTTACACCAGCTGCGAAATATTTTTGCAAGCTTGGATATACAACGATTACTGGAATGATAGAACAAACAATGAATGCATACTGTAAACCATATACAGAATATTCAAGTTGAGCACCATTACTTAATTGGTCAACCAAATTGGCCATTGTGTTCTTAATGAATACTGTTAATAAAGTATCTGAAGAATCAAGTAATAGCATTTGAGCCCAAATATATCCATTCCATCTAGCTACAGCATAGAACATAGCAACTGTAACAATTGATGATTTTGACATTGGAATATAAATCTTTGATAAGATTTGGAATTCTGTTGCACCATCGATTGTTGCAGCCTCTTCAATTTCAGTTGGAACTGAACTGAAGTAGTTACGTAATAAGATAATATTGAATGCATTGAAACCTAATGCAATAATGAACATGTATTTGTTTGTTACACCAAACATTTTGAAGTTTTGGTAAGTAGGAATCATACCTGCATTGAACCACATTGTGAATACTAGCATAAAGTTGAATCCACGACCAAAGATTAATCTTGATTTAGATAATGCATATGCACCAGTGATTGCTACTAGCATTGATACTAATGTACCATAACCTGTAACAAAGAATGTATTTGAATATGCAATCCAGAATTCTTTATTATTAAATACTTCAACATAAGTAATAGGAGTAAATTCAACAGGAATTAAAACAACTTGTCCTGAATCTACTGCTGCTCTTGAAGATAATGAAGCAGATAATACATAAATAAATGGATATAAACAGCATAATGCAAATATTGTTAGTAGCACATAAGCTAAAATCTTAAATATAATTTCAGTTCTATCTAGTCTTTTCATTTAAGTGTTCCTCCTAGAATAATGATGTAGAAGATACACGTCTACTGATTGCATTTGCACCAAGAACTAGTACCATCGCAATTAATGAGTTGAATAAGTCAGCAACGACACCGATTTGTTCAATAACTTGAACACCGGCAACTGACTCACCACGTCCTGTCATACGATAAACTAATGTAGAAACAACGTCTCCTGTTTCCCATGCAGTTGGAGTCGCACCAATCAATAGGATAATCTTTTCATAACCAATATTTAAGATATGACCAATACGCATGATTAACATAATTGTTAATGTTGGAGCCATACCAGGAAGTGTAACATATCTGATTTGTTGCATCTTAGAAGCGCCATCGATTCTTGCAGCTTCATAGCTTGTTGGAGAAATTGCTAAGATTGCAGCAAAGTAAACGATAGATCCATAACCAGCACCTTCCCAAATACCTGAAACCTGATAAATAGGTCTAAAATATCTTGGGTGAGCTAAGATACCTCTCTTATCTGTTAAAACTCCCATACCTTTTAACGCATTATAAATGATACCAGGAGCATCTGATGCAGAAACTTCACCTGTACACCATAATGTGATAATTGTTGTAACAACTACCATTGATACGAAGTGTGGAAGATAAGAACAAACTTGTAAGAAACTTCTATATCCTAAAACTTTAACTTCACTAAATAATAAAGCGATAAAAATTGGAATAGGGAAACCAATAATTAAGCCGTACATACTGTTAACGAATGTATTTCTGAATGCTCTCCAGAATTCAAGGCTACTGTTACCAGTGAAAATTACTTCTAACCAATAAGTACCACACCATTGACCAATGTATTGTGTAGACTCTTGGTAAGATCCCCATTTAAATCCTTCAAGGATACCATAAATAGGCATATACTTGAAGCAAATTAAGAATGCAAGCATTGGAATTAATAAAACATACAAACGCCAATCTTTTGCAATTGTAGCAAGACCACGTTTAAACTTCGTACGTTCTACTTCATCAATGACTGCTTGATCTGTTTTGACAGTATTTTGCATACACGCACCATCCTTTAAATCTGTTTTTTTAGTGTGTCTTCATCAGACTCACTTTTTGCATCATCAGACGATTCAGAAGAATTTTCATCTTCCATCTCTTTTTCTTCTTCTAATTCTTCAATCCTGAATTTTCTATCCTGCGCGTCTAATTCTGCATTCTTTTTATCATCAATGAGTTTTTCAACAACATTTGTTGCAACCCCTTGCGACCTTAAAATTAGTATTCCAACAACCGCTATCGCTAGAGCTAATAGATTTCTAATGAATCCTTCATCTCCATATGATGCTACGTTGAAAGTTGATCCAGTATTACCAGTATACATTATTTCAGCTCTTTGAAGAGGTGACCCTGCTGTCATAAGCCTAAATATAATTAACTGAATAACATTGAATAATAAATAATCGGCGAAAATAATCCCTATGATAAGAAAGGGATTCTTAAGTATTTTTCTAGTAGTGAACTTTTTGAAGGGTATTACATTCAAACCAATTGCTAATAAACCGCACATTGTTGATACATATACCGCAAGTCCACAATTATTATATTCATTACCGAAACTATAAAATGCTTTATACTGGCCAATGTCTGACCAATTTCCGCCTAACACCGTTGCAAGCGCTAACAAAGGAATTAATATGAGACCCCACAAATTCCATCTTATCACCGCAAGTATTATTATTAAAAATGAAATTGTTATTGTTGGAGTACCTAACATTATTCCTCCGAACTTTGTTACAAGTACTTCCAAAATGCATCCAAAAAGGGCTAATAGAAACAAGTCCATAGCTCTGTAGCCTGTTACGCTCTTATTGATAATACCACCTCATCGCTACACCTTGATTACGATTAGTCTTATAGATTGAAACTATAACGCTTTCATAATTTCATACCTAATTTTAACATTATTGCACCTATTAGTCAATAGAAATATATCATTTTTTAAATATGCGTTTTATGCAAAAAATGGCGACATTACAACAAAAAAGAGACTTTTATCTAAAATAGTCTTTTTGTGATATAATAAATATGACATTTTTCTATGGAGGTGTATTTATTATGATAATAATTGATAATACAATGTCTATAAATAACGTACTAAAAACTTGTAAGAGTGGTGATACTATCTTTTTAAAAGAAGGTATATATAATGAAAAAGTAAATATATTCAACGATAATATTAAAATAGTTGGAGAAAATGCTGAAAATACAATTATTAGGAATAATGATTATTTCCATAAGATATTAAATGATGGAAATGAAGCTAACACTTTTAGAACATATACATGCCTTATTACCGGAGATAATGTAAGCCTTTCTAACCTAACAATAGAAAATACATCCTTGCCATCATCTAAATATGGCCAAGCAGTTGCACTTCATGTATGTGGAAATAATTTTAAATGTGATAATGTTATATTAAAAAGTGCTCAAGATACATTATTTACTGGTCCTTTACAACAAGATTTGATAGAAAGATATACAGGATTTTTGTTAAAAGAACAATTAAAGCCTGAAAAAACAACTCAGATTTATAAAAACTGTAAAATCTATGGTGATACTGATTTTATATTTGGATCAAGTCAAGCATTATTCATTAATTGTGACATAATATCAATCGGAAAAGGTTATTTATCTGCTCCGGCACATTCAAAGGATATGAAATATGGATATTTATTCTATAAATGCAATTTAATAAGCGAAGGCAATTCAGATGGAACATATCTCGCAAGACCTTGGAGAGATTACGGATGTGCTGCATTTATAGACTGTAATGTTGGAAAACATATTGATTCAAAAGGTTTTAATAAATGGGATGGAACAAATAGAGATAAAACTGCAAGATTTTATGAATATTCAGAAAATGTCGATTTATCTAATAGAGAAAAATGGATTAATATATTAAATAAAGATGAAGCTAATTTATATGTTGAAGATTTCTTAAATATGATTGAATACAAAAACGAGGACTAAAGCACTAGTCCTCGTTTTTCAATGTCATATCATATAATGTTTGATTTATTCTATATTCATTAATTAAAGAATCTACTTCTTCTTTAATCTTTTTATTTTTTCCAGAATTAGTTAATATTGCCCTTATTAATAAATTCTTTGGTGAATTTTCAATATCAACAAATTCCATTACATTAGTTTTATATCCATAATATTGTAAGATATTAGCTCTAATAGCGTCAGTAAAGATCGCGCTATATCTATCCTTAAGTATTCCAAATTTAGTTATTGGATGTAAGATATCAGTTGATAGTTGATTATTTATTTCATGTTGGCAACATGGAACAGAGAATATGAATTTACATTTCATATTGATCGCATGATATAATGCAAAATCTGTTGCTGTGTCACACGCATGTAATGTAACTATCATATCAATATTTGATTTTTCGCTATAATCTGATATGTTACCCTTATAAAATTTTAATTTATCATATCCATATTTATTTGCGATATTATTACAGTTATCAATTACATCTTCTTTTAAATCTAATCCAATTATATTTACATCTATTTTTCTTATTACCCTGAAATAATAATAAAGAATAAATGTTAAATAACTTTTACCACAGCCAAAATCAATTATATTAAGATGCTTTTCATCTTTAATAACATCATCGACAATTTCTAAGAATCTATTTATTTGTTTAAATTTATCGTATGATGCTTTAACTACTCTACCATCAGGCATCATAACACCTAAATCAATTAATGGTGGAACAACCATTCCTTCTTCAATTAAATATTTCTTTTTTCGATTGTGTTCTAATGTTATTAATGAATTATCTGCTTTTTTTCTATTGGATAATACTTTACCTTTAGATGTAATTCTATACGAATAAATATAATCTGATGTGGTTAATTCTAGATTATTAAAATCAGATTCTAATAATTCAATTATCTTATTGTTAATATCATCAATAGAATAATTAGAATGAAATACTTGCTTTTCTGTAAATAAAGATAATTGAATATAATCTATATTATTTATAATTATCTTTTGAAGCTTTGCTTTTTCGTATTTATTATTTTTATTCTTTTTTCCTGATATTATTCCTTTAATAATACCACTTGGTAAGCTAATATCCATTTGAAGTCTCCTTTTAGGATTCTATTTTACTTCTTCTATCTTTGCGTTTTTATAGAATGATACAACTGAATTTGCTGCAGCTTCAGCGCTTTGCTTTGATGCATATGATTCACCAACTGCACAAATTCTATTGTTTGCTGTATATAATTTATAACAATAATGACCATTTTTATCTTTTACACATTTAAATTGACCTTCAACTATATTCTTTTTAAATGTTTCGATAGAATACATACAACCATTTTTAGATGTATATCCTTCTGCTTGGCATAATATTTGTCCATTAGATGCTTTTAAATCCCAGCTATATTCTCCATCGAATTTTTCAATAACAAACTTACCGCCATCTTTATCCTCATTAGCTGTAATTTTTATTACTGTAGCTGTTTTTGCTTCTTGATCATCTATTTCAACATCTACTATATCAGCGATTTTTGCATATTTTTTAAATGATTCAGATGCTCTTACAGCACTCTTTTCAGCTGAATAGCTAGCACTAATTGCTAATGTCTTATAATTCTTAGCAATTAATTTAAATTTATATTTACCTTTTTTATCAGCAAATATTCTTACTTCACCAGTTTCTAGATTTTTTTCAACTGCCTTAATTGCTTTAATAACACTATCTCTAGATGAATAGATTTCAGAAGCAACTAATATTTCTCCATTAGAAGCTTTTAAATTATAAGCATAACCATCAGCTACTGGATAAATTTCATATTTTCCATTATATGTTCTACCCTTTTTAACAGGTACAGCATTTACTGTTTTCTTTGGCTTAGAGCTTTTTCTATTTTCTTCTAACTCTTCTTTAGATTCTTCATTATTAAATTCAGTTGTTTCAGTAGAATCATTAATTTTTAATTCTTTACTATCTTCTTCATCATTTAGTTCAATCTCAGGTTCAAGTAATTCAACTGATTCTTTAGATTGTTCTTCGCTTTTTAATTCTTCGTTTTCTTCAACTACTTCATCAGTTTCTGATTCTTTTTCTTCATTATCTATAGAATATGTATTCGCTTGTTCTTCAGTATCATCATTTGATGAATCTAAAGAATCATTTTCTTCTACATCATTTGTTTCTTCTTGATTATCTGTGACTGATTCAACTAAATCTTCACCAGTTTCTTCAACTTTTAATTCTTCTTCATTTTCGTTAGATATTTCATTGATATCTTCTTGAACTTCTTCATTTAACTCTAAAGTTTCTTCATTATTTATATCAGTTTTTGGTTCATCAATTATTTCTTCTTTAGTTTCTTCATCATTTGTTTCTTCTTTGTTTTCTTCGACTTTTTCTTCTTCTTTGTTTTCAGCAACAACTATTTCTTCATTGCTTTCTACAGGTTCTAATGATTCATTTAAAACTTGTTCGCTTTCTTTAAATGAAATATCATTAGTTTCATTTTGAATAGGAGATATAGTTTTAGGTTCTTTATTCTTTTTCTCTTTTGTTTTTGTAATTACAAATGCTGTAATAATCCACACTACAACAATTACTGCAACAAATACACATGATAATACAAATATTAAATCTACTTTACTAAATAAAAACATTAATATCCACTCCATTCAAAACATACATTTAAATTATAAATTAATTTATAATAACATTCAATTAAGAATTTATAGAAAAATAAAAAGCCGAAGCATCGGCTTTAATTATCATTTGGAGCGAGTGATGGGAATCGAACCCACGTAGTTAGCTTGGAAGGCTAAGGTTCTACCATTGAACTACACTCGCATATATAAATGGTCGGGATTATAGGATTCGAACCTACGACATCTTGGTCCCAAACCAAGCGCTCTACCAAGCTGAGCTAAATCCCGAATTACGGTATTTACTAAATACGCTCACTTATTTTAGCATAAGAAAAAAAATTAATCAATACTTTTTTTAAAAAATTATTTTCAACAATAATATAAAGAATTAGGAGAAAAACCAATAAAGATTTTTCTCCATAATAATATTATTTATTAGTTATAAATTCAGTATAACAATTATTAAGCATTTGGATACAAGATGATGATACTGATAAATTCTTAATACCTAGTTTATAAAATCTTAATGCTACTTCCTTCACAGATGCAAGCTCACCACAGACAGATAAGCAAATATCTCTCTTATTACAAAAATCAACTACATCTTTTAATTTTTCTAATAAATCATCTATAAATTCATTAAAATTATTCATTCTATTTTCTCTATCAATATGATAAAGCTCACTACATAAATCATTTGTTCCTAAAGAAATAAAATCTGTATTAGTAAATTCTTTAATATTTATTAATGCATTTTTAGTTTCTAGCATCATTCCAATTAACGGCTTTCTATAATTATTCTCTTTAGCAATTCTTAAAACCCATTCTCTTAAATAGTCAAATTCTTTTTTTGTTTCAATCATCGGAAACATTATTCTTACATTACTATATAAGTTCGCAGCTAGCATAGCCTTAACTTGGGTTTCAAATATTTCTTTATTATTCAAATAATTATCAAAGCCCTTATGGTTTGTATTTAAATAGCTTATCTTTTTATCATCACCAACATCAAATGTTCTAAAGCACACAATTCTTTCAGCCATTGCGTGAGTCACTCTAGAATAGATTTGGAATTGTTCATCAAATGTCAATGGTCTATCTGAGTTCATAAATATTAATTCTGTTCTAAATAAACCAATTCCATCAAAATCATATTCTAATACATTTTTTATCTCATGACTTGATGAAATATTAGCTAAGAATAAAAATCCTGGATGTAATACTGCTTTTTTAATAAATCTTTTTGATGAATTAATTTCTTCAATATATCTTTCCATATCTTCAAATGATGGGTTTACTGCAATTTTATTCTTTCTTGTATCTATACAAATAGTATCATTATCCTTGCATTCAATATCTGCAATAACATATGGAATATCAAAGCTTCTACATAAAATAGCGCTATGTGATGTATATCCACCTGATTTAGCTATAACACCAATAATATAATCTTTATTATTTATTAAATAAGATGGTAATAAGTTATCAGTATATAAGATATAAGGTTTATCATAAACTTGTTTTTTCTTATTTCCTAAATTAGAAATTAATCTAAAAGTTACATCTTTAATATCATTAGCTCTTTCTTTTAAATATGAGGATGAAGATTCTTCTAAAGATTTAATTACATCTTCCATCACTAAATTAATTGCTTCTGCTGCTGTTTTACCTTCATCTATATATTTAATTCCATTCTCTTTTAATGTAGGATCTGAAATCATTAACCTTTGAATTACTAAATATGAATCATCCTTCATATTATTTATTTCATTTAATGATTTATCTATTGAATTTAAGAATTGCTTCTTTTCGTCTTCTTTGTTTTTTGGCTTTTTAATTATTTCAAATGAATCAAGAACTTTAACTGTTCCCATCACAAAGCCATTAGATAATATTTCTTTAATTGGATATTTCATAATTATTCACCATCTTTATTATGATATTTATATTTAATTTTATTTGATGTTTAATAATTCAAGTTTTCTACATTCATTAAATGCAGGTTCCATTATTCTTATTTCACCACATGATATATTATACTTTAAAGCTAGTTTTCTCCAGTTATCATTAACTATTTTCAATATATTATAAGCAATTTCTTTTGCTTCATCTTTAGATAATCCATAATATTTAGATGCTTCAATTGCAATATCTACTGAAATGATTGAATTCACATTATCTATTAATAGAGATAATTCATTTCCATACGGAACTGGGTTAATATCGAAGAGCGGAGATAATCTCCATCCACTTCTATCCAAAATAAAACCATGATTTCTCAAATGATCATCAGTATTTGATATTGCAATATTAAAAACTATTCTTTTCCATAATTCTATTATATCTTCTTTTGGATTAGAACCAAATGATTTTATAAAGCTTACTATATCTAAATAACTTGAACCATCTTTGCTAGATGCACCATCCGTTTTTCCTAGCATGGTCATTGCTGATGAATAATGGATTCTTTTTTCTTTATTTCTATCAAATCTTTTAACAATAAAAATATCTCCATATTTTGAAAATCTTTCTAATCTTGATTCAGGAACATTCAATCCACACATCTTTGCTAAAGCAGATGCAACCTTCTCCCATGCACCAACATTATATTCATCATTCTTTGATGGAAATTTAGCTATCCATAGATTCCCTTTTTCATCATATACATTTGCTTTAGGTCTAGCGCCACCAAGTGATGATCCTGGTTTTATTAAAATATTCAACCATTCATCTTTAATTGCTTCATTTGAATCAATTTTTAATGAAATATCTTCTAGTTCTCTCAAAGATTTCCATGGAGGTGTAGGCATACTTTTATCTGAAGAAATAAAATCACCATTTTCTTCCAATTTGAATCTAATTGCTCCCATTCTTGTTTCATCATAAACTCCAAGTAAAAAATCACTATCAAATAATTTATTCGGTTTTCTTTGTTCGGCTTCTGCAATAATGCTTTCTTTTCTTTTCATCAAAATTCTTCCCCATCTGTCTGGCATAGAATCTGAAAATAAACCAAATATTTCTTTTTCTATTGGATATTGCCTGCCATTATAAAAACTTAAATCAGGGTCTATAAAATTTATTGAATTATTGTTTAACCATTCTTTATTATATTCAAATGAATAAGATTCTGTACCTCTAACAACATCAACATATAAATATCCCATTAAATTTGAAGTATCTGTAAAAAAACACTCATATACATAAATTTTTTTAGACAAAATATCACCTTCTTACTCTTTTGGGAGAAATATGACCCAAATCATCCATTTTTCTTCCAAAATCATCATCTTTAGCAATCAATAATAAATCTTTATCTAATCCATTTAATGCATGTAATACTGCTGCATATATACCTATCGCTACACCTGGGTCACCTTTTTCAACATGCCAAACAGTCGCTCTTGAAACTCCAGCTCTTTCGGCAACCAATGATGCAGTTATTTTTCTTCTTAACCTAGCTATTTTTATTTGTTCGCCCATTGTTTTTAATAATTCATCTGTTTTAGGCATTAATGTTATCTTTCTTTGACTCATAGTAATCACCATCTTTACGTTTACTATTATAAACATTTTGCGCATTTTTGTCAATTATAGTAAACATTAAGCTTTTTTTGCATTTTAAAAGCCCAACTAAGGGCTTTTTAATTACATAATTTATTAATTAGTGTATTGATATTATCTTCAGTCATTCCACCATTTTTTAAATATTGTTTTACATATGGAACAAAATCTATTTTTGTTAAATCAGCATTTTCATCGCCAACAATGAATTTTAGCATTGCATCTATATTTCTTGCCTTAATAATATCATATCTCTTTTTATCTTTTTCTAATGTGATTTTATAATAATTTGCATATGTTAACATATAATCATCTACCATCTGTTGATAAGTAGCTCCACATAATGCTTCTATTACCATACACACATATCCAGTTCTATCTTTTCCTTCTAAGCAATGAACTAAATATGGACCATCAGCACTAGCCATTTGAGTAAATCCTAAAGCAATTTTAGCTCTAAAATCATCTGATTTATAATTCATATTCATAGATAAAGGTAAAATCTTTTCATTATTTGATCCCATTAATAATAATTTTTTACTTTGATATAAAGATAAAAAATATGGAGAATTAAAATCAGATTTTGCTATATATGAATCTATTTTCTCTTTTGTATCAGCTAAATTCATAATATATTTAACTTTAGCTTCACTAATTAATGTATCTACATAATGAGCTCTATTATGCTTATTATCGCAAGGCGATGCTGATCTATATATTTTATTTGCTTTAATATTACCAACTACAATATTTCTATAATTAGCAAATTCAACATCACTATCGTATTCACTTCTAACATCTTTATACTGAATATTCATTGTATCTTGGATATCTTTATATTTCCCTTTAGTATTTAAAGAAACTGTTGCCTTATCTTTTTCTTCTAACTTGGCAATATCCCATAAATCATCACCATAATTTAAGGTAGCCTTTATATAATCATATCCTGGATAACCTACTAATAATGTTTCTCCTGCGTCTACATAATAACCATTGTAATATGGTTGGTCCTCTAGCTTATATCCATTTGAAAAAGATATATCTACACTATCACCATATTCAAATCCTAATTTATTAAAATCATCAATTGTACTTTTAATATATACGCCACCAAATTCTAATTCATGGATTATATCATAATTATCAATTGATAATTTTTTATTACATGATGAAATTGTTAATAATGAAGCTAACATAAAACTAGGAATTAATAATTTTTTTATTAATCGCATATGAATCACTTCTTTTCTTATTTTTTATTATTTTTTTCTTTTGATCTTTTATCATTTATTATTTGCATTTCTTTTGATGTAATTAATTTACAATTATTCTCATCTGCCCATTTTACACAGCCATTTAATACTAGTTTTAAAAATGGTCTAGGAACCTTTACTAGCATCTCTAATGCATCGTCAGTAAATTTAACATCTGTTTGTAATCTATCTGCAGCATATCTAACTGATGATACATCAATTTTTCTATCTGGTATTCCAACAGCTATAGGCTTTTTAAAATCAGAACACCAAAAATTCTTTGAGTCTCTATATCCCCAATTTGTAGGTAAAGGACAGAAATTAGATTTTGTAACTCCATTAACTAATGCATCATAATATTTTTCTTTTAATAATATATAATCAACCTTTAAAATAAAATGTGCTCCATATTTTGAAGTAATACCATTGAAATTATGGTATGGGCCATTATATTCTTCTAATACTTCATCATTAGTTGCATTATCTAATTCACTAACCCAACTACATTCGAATACCTGCAATGCTTCATCTAATATTTTAGGATAATTACCATTTGGATCTTCTTCTTTAGATTTACCATCAACTGGTGTAAATCTAGTTAAATTTTTAATTTTTTCCTCTGGTGTATCACCAGGGAAGCCCATATTTACATGTTCTTCAAAATATTTAGTAGTATAAGGCATAAAATTTAATGTACATTTTTTATGCCTTAATAAACCTTTAGCTGTATTAGAACTATTTCTACATTCTAATAACATAGCATAAAAATCTTTTCCTGCAACATAATATGGAAATATTAATGAATACGCACCAAAGCTTGTCTTAGTTCCATCTTCATTCAATGTACCAATTAAAGTTAAAGGCATTGGAATAAAAGATGATGACTGATAAAAATTATCCATTATTCTTACATCTTTAAACTTATTGTTCATTTTTTAATAACTCCTTCATTTTTCTTTCATATTCACTTTGATAAATGCTAAATGTATAATCATCAAATAAATAAAAGCGTACTTCTTTTATCTTACTTTCAGGATAATCATTAAAATATTCAAATATAGCATTTATAGCAACAATTGAAGCATCCGCAATTGGATATCCATAAATACCAGTTGAGATTGATGGAAAAGAAATAGATGTAATATAATTACTCTCTGCAGCTAACAAACTATTATAATAAGAATTTCTTAAATATATTGCGTCTGTTTGACTTTTATAAATAGGTCCTGCAGTATGAATAACATATTTAGCTTTTAAATTATAACCATTAGTTACAACTGCATCTCCAGTTTTAATTGGGGATAGCTTATTACATTCTGCCTGTAACTCTTCATAGCCTGCAGCCTTAAAAATAGCTCCACATACTCCGCTTCCTGCTAAAAGGTTAGTATTTGCAGCATTTACGATAGCTTCAGTATCTGAAGTTGTAATATCACCTAATAATACTTTTATTTGCACATTCATTAAATCGCCTCCCAACTTAAAAATGAATATTAATTAAAATACTATTTGATTCTTACCATTATTTTTTCCATGATAAAGATTTTCGTCTGCTCTTTTAATCCAATCCTCAATTGATTCATCATTGTCGTATTTTGCAACACCAATGGTAATAGTTGAATGAAGCTTCTTATTATTGTATACAAATTTATTATTTTCGATTTTTTGTCTAATCATATCAATTTTATTATATGTTTCATCTAATGAAATCTCTATCTTTGATATAACAACAAATTCTTCTCCACCCCAACGAGAAACAAAATCATTCAACGAATTTTCTTTAGCAATTCTAGCTATTTCTCTTAGTATATAATCACCACATAGGTGGCCATTAACATCATTAAATTTTTTAAAATTATCAATATCAAATATTGCAACTACATAATTTGATTTTAAATCACCTAATCCTTCAAAATATGTATTTAAGGCATTTCTATTTGCAATTTGAGTTAAATTATCTGTATTAGATTCTTTTCTAATTTTTCTTTCTAGTAAAAATACATATTTAAGTAATGCATACATAAAACCAACTACGAAAACAAAAACAATTATTGAGTGACTAATGAATAATGCTTCATATAAATTAATTGGTAAATGATAATATGAATCTACACTTCTACAAAAGAAATATAAAAATACATATGCAGCAGCAAAATATGCTGAAACATATAACGGATTTAATACACGTCCTCTATCCTTTAAAAAATAACTAGAAACAAATGCTAATACGCATAAGCCAATTAATGTTAATTGAAATCCACAACTATATCCACATATAATAGTTGACGCAATCATACATGCTGGAATTTCTATTCCACATACCGCAACATAAATACCATATTTTTTATATCTAATTAATAAGAATAAAAATAGATATAAGACAGCACTTGAAGCATTTATATATACCATTATATAAGCTCCAAATACAGCAAATATAATCGTATATGCTATATGAATTAGTAAAAATATCAAATTAGAAAAAGAACTAATGATAGTTATTACTTTATTATATGTTAACTTTTCAAAATCCATATTACCACGTCCAGTACTATTTTTTAATTACAATTAAAGGTACTTCCATTTCGTCAATTGTAATTCCGGCATGATGAGATTTAAAAATTATATTATCATCCGTTAATTTAAAATACCTATTGCTGATAGCTACTGCAGTATAATCAGCTAAAAAGTCTTCAATTCTTGAATTTATAAAATCGTTGGGATTACCCATCATTCCTGTTTTTATTAAATCATTAGATTTATATAAAATAAAGTAATTTTTAAATAAAAGATTAAAAAAGTCTTCAAATTCATCATTTTTTCCGACTTTTACTTTAAAAGTGGTGCATCTTGCATCATTTGATGGTTTTCTTTCTAATAAATTAATTAATGATTTAAAATTAGAAATATCAAATGGACTACAAGTAGTATGACCATGATCAGCAGAAATAATTAATAATGTATCTTCTGGTAATTTTTCTGCGTATTCTTTTACTGCATTATCAATATATTTCATTTTAACTTTAGTTCTTTCGCCATCTATACCATCTAGGTGTAATATTTCATCAGGATAATTATAATAAATATATTGAAATTTTGATTTATTAATAGTCTTTAGACTTCTTCTTAATAGTGGCTCTATCTTATTTATATTTTTACTAAAATCAGGTTCAATAATTTCTCCTAAATTCATATCATCAAAGAAATTATTATATGGAATAATTTTATTAACATTAATACCTATGTTTTCTTTCGAGAAATAGTCTACACCAGTAAATAAAATTACATTTTTATTAATTTCTTTTATATAATTTTGCCAACCAGTCCAACCACTTTCTAGTGGATATAAGCCTGATTTTGCAGAAATAGTTGCTGCAGAAGTTGTAGATGGATAAATCGCTTCTATCTTCTTATAAAAATGAGTTCTTAAAAAAGAACTAGGTCTAAGTGTTTTAGTTAAAACATTCACACCTAGTCCATCTAATAATAAATAAACAATATGATTATATTTCTTATCGAATAATTCTTTATCATAATCATATTTATTGTCAAATCCAAAATTAGATCTAATTCCTGATATTATATTAATAACAGTTTCATCTTTATAATTTGGAATAATATATTTTTTTCTTGATGGTCTAGAATTCTCTAAATCTATTTTTTCTCCATCAGAAAAAAATATTTCAAGATTTAAAGATTTTTTTATTTTAATTCCTGACTCTAATTTATCATCAATATATTCAAAATAATCTTTAGAATTCTTGAAATATTTAGTATTCATTAATGATTTATCTCCATTTTCTCTAATATATTTAATCCAATTTGATCTATAAAATTATAAATCGCATCTACATGGAATCCTGATAATCTTTCAGGGGCATGGCTATCACAGCCAACAATGATTTTTAAATCTTTATATTCCTTGGCAATCATCCAAAATTCTTTGATTGGATATTTCCAGTTTGAAACATCAGATACTTCCTCTTCTTTTTTTAAAGCATTACAATTAACTTCTAAATAAATATTATATTTAATTGCTGCCTCTATAATTTCTTTTGATATTTTAATACATTCTTCATCAAATACTCGGTTACCATTTTTATCTTTATATCCATAAAAGAATAAATCAGGATGAACTAACGTATTAAATAAACCGGTTTGCATTGCTTTGATACATGTATCCTTATATTCATGCACATTTCTATAATTTACATCACCATAAGTATTTAATATATGTCCTTTATTATTTAGGAAATAATGTACACCTAAATTTAAAAAATCAGTTTTATCTCTTAATAGCTTATAATACGCTTCCTTACCAGGAATATATTCTGTTTCAAATCCTGATAACACTTTTATTTCATTTTTATGTAATTCTTTAGATGTTTTTATTTCTTTAATATATTTATCAATAAATTCTAAAGGCATCGTATCACTACACCAGTTATGCTTATATTCTTCTTTCGTCATAAAAGCAACTGGAATAGGTGCGTGATCTGTAATTGCGATTTCATTAAAGCCTAATTTAATTGCTTCAGTTACATAATCCTCTGTAACACCTGTTGCGTGATTACAATACTTTAAATGGGTATGATAATTATTTTTCATTCTCATATAATCGCCTACTTTACTCTTAGTATCATACATTTTAGATATAATTGCTCCTCTGATTGTAATAATGCAGGGTGATCAGGAGCTTGAATTCTAAAATCTAAAAACTGAACTGTTCTTTTCGCATCATGTGCTGCCTCATTTATCATTTGCATAAATAAATCAGGAGTCATATGTTGAGAACATGAAAAGGTTAATAAATATCCACCAGATTTAATAATCTTCATTGCTTGCATATTTATTTCTTTATATCCTCTATATGCTTTCTTTAATGAATCTTTATTTTTGCTAAAAGCGGGGGGATCCAAGATTATAACTGAATACTTATCCTTGATTTCTTCTTGATGAAGGTAATCAAATACGTCCACACACTTGGCTTCTAATTGATTATATCCATTCATTTTGGCATTATTCATTATTTCATCACAAGCACGTTCAGATATATCACATGCATCTACATGCTTAGCACCATATTTACATGCGTGTAAGGCAAAGCCTCCAACATTTGAAAAGGCATCTAATACTATTTGATCTTTTGCATATAATCTTAATATATCTCTATTTAATTTTTGGTCTAGGAAATAACCTGTCTTTTGACCATTTTCAATATCTACAATAAATTTAATTCCATCCTCTTCAACTTCTACTCTAGGATCAAATTTACCATAAAGGAATCCTTTTGTTTGTTCTAAGCCTTCTTTTTCTCTAGTAGGCATATCTGATCTTTCATATATACCCTTGCATCCAGTTAATTCAACAAGAATATCGACTATATCTTGTTTAATCATATCCATTCCTAAAGACATAAATTGTACTGATAGATAATCTCCGTATTTATCTACAACAAGTCCAGGTAAAAAATCTGCTTCACTAAAAACAAGACGTGTCGCATTCCATCCTAGATGATTTCTATGTTCAATAGCATAGGCAATTCTTTTCTTAAAGAATTCTTTATTGATTTCTTCATTCTTATCAAGTGTTAATATTCTAACCATTATCTTAGAATTTGAATTAAAAAATCCATAACATAAGAATTCATTATTAGATGTATATACACAACATACCTTCCCTGATTCAAATTCTCCAACAAATTTATCTATTTCATTGGAAAATATCCAAGGATATCCATTTAATTTTTCTACTTCTTCATTTTTCTTTAATATAATCTTTAACATAATAAACACCAAGATAATTTTAACATTTTTATTTAATAATTAAAAGAGCCTACATATGTAGGCTAAATAAAATACTACCTAATCTAGTACTGTTTCACGTAGTAAAATGATTTTTATCTATTATTTAAATTATTATCTTAATATTATATAATTGTTTTAGGAGAGCAATTGTATATGAAAAAATTAATGTATCATCTTGAATACATTTTAATATTTCCATTAGCTATAATGTCTATTCTTTCTGCGATTAATGCCAATATAGTTTTATTATCTGTTGGTATTTGTTTATTCATAGAAGGAATATGTTACATATTTTTAGTAACAAATAAAAATAAGCTGAAGGCTACAGCTGGTATTATCACATTTATAAATGGCGCGATATCAATTGTGGTGTTATTGTTATTAGCTATTAGTATGCTACCAAATACTGCCCCTTTATATTATGTTATATATGCCCTAATATATCTTACATATAAAATATTTTCTTATTTTTATTACAGGCATATTAAAGACGATTTAATGTCAACAATATATAAAGAATTCGCCGTAATAATGATAATGCTGATAATTAATCTACTAGCTTGTATATTATTCTATAATTTTGATTCAAACGAATCACTAGATTATATGATTGATGTATTAGTTAAAATATTTGTAGATAATTATACTGGATATGATACATTAAAATTCTATTTATTAGTAATAAAAATACTTATCAACTTTATTTCATCTTTCTTTGTTGCTTATTATTCAGCTTCAGCAATGATTTTATTGTTAAAAAATAAACCATTAACACTAAAAGAAAAAATTAGATCAATTATTGATTTCATTCAAAAATATAATATTTCATTCATAATGGGAGAAATATTTACTACTATTGTTTTCTTAAGTTATTTACAAAATGCTAATTCTAATGAACAATATGGTTATATTGCTTCTTTCTATTTATTAATTATAGTATTAAGAACATTAATATTTATCTGGAATAAAATAATTACTAAAAAATATAAAGATAATCCATATAAATTATATAGAAGACAATTTATATTATTAATTATTGTATCAGCATCTATTATTTTATTAAATCAGTCATTAAATTCAGTATTAATCTCCATTAGTACAAAGAATAATAATCCTAATGCTTTTCCAATTTGGTGGTTATTATTAATAATATTACCATTTTCAGCATATGGATTTATTATTTCATTCTTATCTTATAAGAGAGCTAAAATGAATGATAATGCATATTTATTAGCTTATTCTAATTTATCATGTATATCATCTATGTTTATGTTATTTGGATCTACTATATTTATTTTAGCTAAGATTAGTAATGAGCTATTAGTAATGATTATATGGTTTATATTATTATCTGCTGTAATTATTTCAGAATTAACAATATCAATTATTTCGTTAATAATTGGAATAAAAGGAATTGCAGGAAAAAGAAAGAAACCTGAAGATTTCATACATGATAAAGGAGACGAATAAAAACGTCTCCTTTATATTATTTACATTTCTTTTCAATAAAAGTTAAATAATCTAATGCTTTTTTTGTTAATACTTCAAATCCAAAATATTTTAATATTTCTCTATATAATTCTTCTCCTCTTAAATTTAGAGTATCAGTTAATATTTTCATTTCTTGATAACATACATCATAGATTTGTCTTTCATATCCATCTCTTAATGAAATAACTTCAAATACACCAGAAGATGGCCATAATACTTTGTCATAGAAATTATCTGTTTCTTTGAAACCAAGATTCTTTATATGCTCATTAATAATATCTAGAGCCTTTTGACTAATCTTACCAATATTAAACGCTTCTCTTAATCTTGCTTTAACAAGATTCATTGTGATTGGAGCTTCAGTATTAACAATAGATAATAAATTATCGTCTAATGCTGTTAATGTAGATGCATTGCCATCATACATAGAATTCAAATCCATTTTAATTAATTTTGCAAAAGAATATTTTTTAGTGTTCATGTGTTTTCTCCTCGTATATGCTAATATTATTATAATATATATTTTTTATCATTTAAATATAGTAATTTAGTTATAATTTAGGTTAAATATCGTTTTTCACATTTTTTCCATTATTTTTAAAATAATTATTACAAAATAGATTGCTAAAATAAAGGTGTCAAAAGACAGAAAGGAGCAAAATAAAGTATCTATAATCATATTTCTCTCCCCCACAAACCCATGACTTATAGATTTTAATAGGCTAGGGTTTAAAGAACTTTTATTTTCTTTCTTTAAATCCTACCTATAGTTATTTTGCCACCTGATTTTGACATACACACACAATAAAATTTTCATATCTTTTTCTCTTCCCCTATTAATGGGGATTTTTCTTATATAATAATTATCCACCAGCCTAGCTGGGGGCTAAAACAAAAAAGCTGCAGGATTTTTTGCAGCTTTTAATATTATCTAATTGGCTTTAAAATTGTTTCTCCACCCATATATGGTTGAAGTACCTTTGGTACATTAATTGAACCATCTTCATTGTAATTATTTTCAATTACAGCTATTAATCCTCTAGGAGAAGCAACTACTGTATTATTTAATGTATGAACCAAATATGTTCCATCAGCATTTTTAGTTCTAATACCTAATCTTCTTGCTTGAGCATCACCAAGTGTTGAACATGAACCAACTTCAAAATATTTCTTTTGTCTTGGACTCCATGCTTCTACATCACATGATTTAACCTTTAAATCAGCTAAATCACCTGAACAGCATTCAAGTGTTCTTACAGGCACATCAAGTGATCTAAAGAATTCAACTGTGAATGACCACATTTTGTTATACCAATCCATTGATTCTTCTGGCTTACAAATAACAATCATTTCTTGTTTTTCAAATTGATGTACTCTATATACTCCACGCTCTTCGATACCATGAGCACCTACTTCTTTTCTAAAACATGGTGAATAAGAAGTTAATGTAATAGGTAATTGTTCTTCTTTAACAATTTGTCCTTTGAATCTACCAATCATTGAATGTTCTGAAGTACCAATTAAATATAAGTCTTCACCTTCAATTTTATACATCATATTTTCCATTTCAGCAAAAGACATAACTCCATTAACAACATCTGATCTGATCATGAATGGAGGTACACAATATGTAAATCCTTTGTTAATCATAAAATCTCTAGCATATGATAACATTGCAGAATGTAATCTTGCGATAGGACCACATAAATAATAGAAACCATTTCCTGATGTTCTTCCTGAAGCTTCCTTATCAAGACCATCAAATCTAGCCATTATATCTGAATGATATGGAATTTCATATGCAGGTACTACTGGATCACCATATTTTTGGTTCTCAACATTTTCACTATCATCTTTACCAACAGGTACTGATTTATCAATGATGTTAGGAATAACCATCATTCTCTTATTTAATTCTACTGTTAATGTTTCAAGTTCTGGTTCAATTTCAGCGATACGTTCATTGTTTTTAGCAACTGTTTCTTTGATTTTATTAGCTTCATCAATTTTCTTTTCTCTCATTAATGCGCCAATTTGTTTAGATAAATCATTTCTTGCAGCTCTTAAGCTTTCTGCTTCTTGTTTTAATGAACGAATCTTTTTATCAATATCAATTACTTCATCAACAAGTGGAAGCTTTTGATCTTGAAATTTCTTTTTAATGTTTTCCTTAACTATTTCAGGATTTTCTCTTACAAATTTAATATCTAACATTTTTATTATCCTCCTATAAAAAAAGTCCTAAAAGAAATTAATCTTTAAGGACGAATTACCGTGGTGCCACCTTAATTCTAGCTTTCGCTAGCACTTTTAATTAAATTATCCATCAAGGCTAGATTCATATAATTATCATACTGTATCGCACCATACTACAGTTCTCTTAAATGCATCATTATACTACTTGTTCCTATCACTTGGAATTACAAAAATAATTATATATTATATATGTGTTTTTTTCAAGAATAATTATCCACCAGCCTAGCTGGTGGTTTTTCATTTGCGGGCATAGCCCTGGGGTACCAGCAGCGCTTACCTAAGCGCATATGTAATCCGCCGCTTGCTTTGATTACTTGCTACCCGTGAACGGGTCTCCTTCGAAATC
>JAFSWG010000044.1 GCA_017444645.1 Acholeplasmatales bacterium
ACTACTTTTTTAAAATTATGCAAAAAAAGAATGAATGACATTCAACCGTGTTTTAACGGAATTTAGTCATTCATTCTTACTGATTGAAATTTTCAACTATTTATAGCGGAATTTACTTTTTCAATTAACGTCATTTTGTTGTTTAATCGTTTGTTTGCTTAAATTAACAAATTTATTATTCCATAAATTTACTTTTTCGTTACATAATGATTTAGAACCTATAACTACATTGAATTCATCCTTTAGTTTTTCTAAATCATTATTATAATCTTCGAATGAATAACCATATTTTTTATAAAAGTTTATAGCTAAATCATTATCTATTTTGTCTGTAAATAATCTCATGAATTTATAATTCATATTTCTTGCATAATCTTCAGTTAATTTTAATACTTCTTTCCCATAGCCTTTTTCTCTATATTCTTCAATAATTCCAAAAAAGCCTATCCATGCATTATCGTAATCCCTTTCATATGCATATATACCTGTTATTCCAACACAAGTATCATTATCGTATACTAGATAATAATGACATTTAGAATCTTTTTTTAAAGATAATATATAATTATTTTTAGCATTATATAAAGGAAATATTTTATTTTCAATTTTAATTGCAAAATCAATATTATCTTTATTAATTAATTTTAATTTAAGCATTTAATCATCTTCTTTTTTTATTATTTTTAAATCCATTAGCTTCATATTTATCTTCTCTCATCATTTCAATATCAGCTTTTGGAATATATCTAATTTTGTTTTCGTTATATTTTTTAGTATTATTTTTTCTTACCAATGCTTCTAATTCATCTATTTCATTATCACGTTCTAATATTGCAAAGGATTCAATGTGCTGTGTTCTTGGAAACATATCAACACCTTCAATTCTTTTTACAATATAATCATTATCAGAGAATAAATATAAATCTCTTTTTAGAGTTTTAGGGTCACATGAAACATAAATGACTCTTCTTGGCTTTAAATACCCAATTGCGTCAATAAATTGTTTTGTAGAGCCTTCTCTTGGTGGATCCATTATTACTACATCTACATGCTCTTTATTTTTAGCTAAATGAGTCATGAAATTAGTTGCATCATCTGCTAAAAATTCGATATTATTTATGTTATTAATTTTAGCATTAATTTTAGCATCTACTATTGCGTTTTTGTTTAATTCAACGCCAATTACCTTTTTTGCATATTTAGATGCAAATATAGATATTGTACCTACACCACAATATGCATCAATAACAATATCAGTATTTTTAATTTTTGCATATTCTATTGCTTTATTATAGATAATATTCATACCATTAGTATTGATTTGGAAAAATGATCTAGGTGAAATTTTAAATTTATAATCTGATACATATTCATATATAAAACCTGGGCCATATAGAACTCTTTCTCTATCTCCAAGTACTATTGATGTGTCTCTAGAGTTATAATTTTGGACAATAGTTGTAATTCCAATATTTTCCTTATTTAAATCCTTTATTACATTATTTCTTCCTGGAAACATTTCACCATTAGTTACAATTACTAGCATTAATTGCTTAGAATTAAATCCATATCTAATATATACATGTCTAATTATTCCAGTTCTTGTTTTTTCATCATATGGTTGAATTTTATTTTTAGTTAATACCTTATTTAATACATTTATAACATCATTAGCCTTTTCACTTTGTAGCAAACAATTAGATACTGTTATGATATTATGTGTATATTCTTCATATAAACCAGAAACTACTTTTTTTGATTTAGATAATTTATATGTCATTTGACATTTATTTCTATAATTATATGGATTTTCCATTCCAGTAAATGGAATGTTTTTAAACCCAAATGGCTTAAATAAATCATTTAAAAATTGTTGTTTTAATTGCTTCTCATATTCGTAATTAATGTGCATGAACCTACATCCACCACATTCATTTTGAAATATACAGCCATCTTCAATTCTTTCAGGTGATTTTTTTATTATTTCTTTAAGCTTAGGATATTTTGAGTCTGTATCAACTAAAATATCTTCACCATTTATTACGCCATGAATTAAATATTTTTTATCATCTATTTTTACCTCTGTATCAGGTAGATATTCAGTTTTTACATTTTCAAATTTTATTAGCATAATATCACCATTATTTTAATATTTTTTCCATCCAAATTAAATCATACCATGTGTCAAATTTATAACCACATTTATTGAATCTTCCAGCTAATTTATATCCCATATGAGTATGAAATTCTTCACTGTTATTATTTAAATATTTATCTTCTACAATTGGTTTACCTATTGCAGCATATAGATTAAATATATCTCTTTCTTTTAGCTTATTTTCAAGCTCATTATAAAGCATTTTTCCATATCCATGCTTCTTATAATTATTATCTAAATAGATAGTAACCTCACATGAATGCATATAAGCCTTTCTAGGCTTAAAATAATTTGCGTATGAATAACCTACAATATAGCCATCCTCTTCTAATACAATGTATGGAAAGACACTACTGATTTTAGTTATTGATTCAATAAAATCATCTACAGTAGGAACATCATAATCAAAAGTTATTGCAGTATTATTTACATAATATTCATATATTTCTCTTATTCTTTTTGCATCATCTGTTGTTACATTTCTAATAGTTATCATATTTTTACCTATAATTATAAAATTTTAGTAGTCCATTTTTCAGCATCA
Source organism: Acholeplasmatales bacterium (assembly GCA_017444645.1). Taxonomy (GTDB): domain Bacteria; phylum Bacillota_I; class Bacilli_A; order Acholeplasmatales; family Anaeroplasmataceae; genus Anaeroplasma. Next base: position 2,703 of record JAFSWG010000044.1, read on the forward strand.
AAAATATTAGTAACAATATCTTGATAGAAATCTGGCTCATGGCATACTAATACTATTGTTCCCTTGAATGTTTTTAAAGCTTCCTTTAAAGCTTCCTTTGCGTACACATCAAGATGGTTAGTTGGTTCATCTAATACTAATGTATTACATTCCTTTAGCATTATTTTACACAATCTAACCTTGGCTGCCTCTCCACCTGATAATACGATCATTAAAGATTCTATTTTTTCTCTTGTTAATCCACAAGATGCTAGAGCACCTCTTACTTCCGCATTTGTCATAGATGGATACATATTCCATACCTCGTCTAATGCAGTTACTTTATCATAATCTTCTTCTTGTTTAAAATATCCATAGTGAATATTGTAATCCTGTGTACAGCTTCCACCAAGTGGCTTTAACTCACCTAGTAAAGTTTTTAATAAAGTAGATTTACCAATACCATTAGCACCTTTGATTGCAACCTTTTGTCCTCTTTCAATTGTAAATGAAATTGGTTTAGATAAAGGAGAATTATAACCTATTACTAAATTATCAGCAACAAAAACAAATTTACCAGAAGCACCACATTCCTTAAATTTGAATGTAGGCTTTATTACTTCCTTAGCTTTATCAATAATTTCCATTTTATCTAGTCTTCTTTGTCTTGATTTAGCTAAATCAGTAGTCGCAACTCTCGCTTTGTTTTTAGCGATAAATTCCTTTAAATCTTTAATTTCCTTTTGCTGTTTTTCATAAGCTATATTTTGATTTCTTTTTTCAATTTCATACATTCTCATGAAATCATCATATGAACCTGCATATCTAGTTAATGTTCCATCTTCCATATGATATGTAACATTAGTTACTCTATTTAAAAATGGAACGTCATGACTTACTAATAAAAATGCATTTTCATAATTTATTAAATAATCAGCTAACCAATTAATTTGTTCTTCATCTAAGAAGTTTGTAGGCTCATCTAATATTAAAATCATTGGCTTTTCTAATATTAGCTTTGTTAATAATACTTTACTTCTTTGTCCACCTGATAGATTAGATACATCATGGTCAAGACCAATATCACCTAGTCCTAGTCCATACGCAACCTCTTCAACTGTTGAATCGATTGAATAGAATCCCGCTGATTCAAGGGTAGAAGCAATTTCACCAGCTTCTTCTAATGCCTTATTCATTTCATCCTCGGACATATTACCCATATTTTCATATAATGCATTCATTTCTTGTTCTAATTCATACATTTCATTGAATGCACTTTTTAAAATATCTCTAATAGTTTTGCCTGCCTCTAGGGTTGTATATTGATCTAGGTAGCCAGTTGTAGTATGTCTTGCCCATTCAATTTTTCCATTATCTGGAGATAATTCACCTGTAATAACCTTTATAAATGTCGATTTACCTTCGCCATTTAAACCAATTAGGGCAATATGCTCACCCTTATTCATAACAAATGAAGCATCTTCTAATATTACTCTATTACCAAAAGAAAAGCTTATATCTTCACATTTTAAAACACTCATAATTCACCTACAAAGAAACATTACCCATTTGTAATAATATACCGACTACTGCACCTAGTGCGATATAAAATACTGGGTGTTTTTTTAATTTAAATACTAATATTCCAAATACTAAAGCTACTACTAAAGCCTTAAAATCTAATAAATATGTTATATATCTATAAATACAGCTAAAGAAATTAGCTCCTGAATTTACTTTATAATAATCAATTGTTGCCGTAAAGGCACTAATAATATCATAGTGATCCTTTACTAACGCAGTAGGATCAACTACACCAAATATAGATACTTTTAATACAGAATATGCAGCTGCACATATTAAACCAATTGAGGCAGCACGAAGACCATAAAATATCCATGATACATATTTATTCTTACTGAATTTTTGTAAAAATAATGAAACAATTAAAATAACAATAATTGAAGGAGATACTAATCCTAAAGTGGAAATAATACTTCCTAAAAATGCTAAGAAATAATTGTTATTATAAGCACTTAATGAAACTGTATATCCAACATAAGTTGACATATTTATTCCCATCGCACCTGGTGTTGATTCTGATACTGCAAGCATAGCTGTTAATTGTTCTTGATTAAACCAACCTGTTGTTTGACCAAGCTCTTGTAAGAATGGGAATGTTGCAAGACCTCCACCAAATGCACAAGCACCAATTCTAAAGAAATTAAAATAAATGTCAAAATAAACATAATTATTTGTCGCTAAGCTTACAATTAAGCATACAGTTATAATTATCCAAAAGAATGATGATGAAATTAAACCATTACGATATTTTTTATTTTTAACAAATATTAAGCTTATACAGCCTATTAAACCTGTTGATACGCCAACTAATAGGCCTAAGAAAAACATCAAAACATCATTTTTAGTTAATCCTTTTTCTTTTTCAATCTTCTCTTCTTTTACTTCCTCAGTTGTTTCTTCTTTTATTTCTAATTTTTCTGTTTCTTCAGTCTTTTTTACTTTATATTTAGCATTAAATCTTTTTTCTTTTATTAAATTAATTAAAAGACCTAATACTGCAGCAACAATAATATAAACATATAAAGGAATTGCTTTAACAAAAATTGATAATATTGTTACAGAAGCTGCAAGTAAAATTCCCCAGATATCAACAATTGATTTTTTAGATAGTTTAAAGATTGCAGATAAAATTAAAATAAATACTACAGCATTAATTCCTGCAAGAGCATTTACAACAAATGGATTATCGCTAAAGTTAGTTAATACAGTAGCAATTATAAATATAATTACGAAGGCTGGAAATACAAATGATATAGTAGCTAATATACCACCTAAAATACCACATATTTTATAGCCAATAAATGTTGACACATTTACTGCGATAGCTCCAGGTGTACATTGTCCAACGGCATAATAATCAGCAAGCTCTGTATCTGTAGTCCAGTGTCTTTTGTCAACTAATTCTCTTGATAATAGTGGGAGTAGGGCATAACCACCACCAAAATTAACTATTCCTAATTTAAAAAATAAAACACATAATAGAAATAATCTTTTGAAATATGGTATTTCAACATTATTTTTTTCTTCTAACTTTTCTTCCACTTTTATCACTTCCATTCATAAAGACTAGACTATTATATCATAATTTTATATAAAATTATATGTAAGTGTTTTAATTTATAAATTTATTATTTTAAACACATTTATTTAAACGTTTAAAACTTTATTCGAAAAATTGACTAGATTACTATTTTTTGTTATAATAATTTAGATTATTAAATAATTAATGGAGGTATCAGTATGAAAGGATTCGAAAAATATTCTAGGGGCTATTTTATGCCACCAGTAAAATGTAATGACTGGGTTAATAAAGAATACATTGATCATGCACCAATTTGGTGTAGTGTCGATTTAAGAGATGGTAATCAATCTCTAATTAAACCAATGAGTTTAGATCAAAAGGTCGAATTCTTCAAACTGTTAGTTAAAATCGGCTTTAAAGAGATTGAAGTTGGCTTCCCTGCTGCTTCTGAAACTGAATATGAGTTTTTAAGAACTCTAATTGATGGCGATTTAATTCCTGATGATGTAACTATTCAAGTATTAACTCAAGCTAGACCTCATATTATTAAAAAGACATTTAAAGCACTTGAAGGCTGTAAGCATGCTATAGTGCATCTTTATAATTCTACTTCTTTAGCTCAAAGAGAACAGGTATTTAAAAAAACTAAAGAAGAAATTTTAGCTATCGCTGTTGAGGGAGCTAAAATGCTTGTTGATTTAGCAGAAGAAACAAATGGTAATTTCTTATTTGAATATTCACCTGAATCATTTACAGGTACTGAAATGGATTACGCACTTGATGTATGTAATGCAGTTGTAGATATATTTAAGCCTACAAAGGAAAGAAAACTAATTATTAATCTTCCAGCCACTGTAGAAATGTCCCTACCACACGTTTATGCTTCTCAAGTTGAATATATTTCAAAAAATATCCACAATAGAGATTCAGTATTAATTTCACTACATCCACATAATGACCGTGGTACAGGTATCGCTGATGCTGAATTAGGTCTTCTCGCTGGAGCTGATAGAGTTGAAGGAACATTATTTGGTAATGGTGAAAGAACTGGTAATGTTGATGTGATTACTCTTGCATTAAATATGTTCACACATGGTGTTGACCCACTTCTTGATTTCTCAGATATGCCAAATATCGTTAAATTATATGAATCAGTAACTGAAATGAAGGTATATGATAGACAACCATATTCTGGTAAATTTGTATTTGCTGCCTTCTCTGGTTCTCACCAAGATGCTATTTCTAAGGGTATTAAATATCATAAAACAAATAAATTAAATACTTGGTCTGTCCCATATCTTCCTCTAGATCCAAAGGATGTATCTAGAGAATATAGTGCAGATGTTATTAGAATTAATTCTCAATCAGGCAAAGGTGGAATTTGTTATATTCTAGAAACTAATTTTGGTTTAGATATTCCACAAAAAATGCGTGAAACTGTTGGATATCTTGTTAAAGATATTTCTGATAAGGAACATAAAGAATTAACACCTAATGAAGTACAATCTATTTTCTTAGAGCACTTCGTCAACTTAAAATCACCTCTTGAATTAAATGAATATCATTTCATTCGTGAAGGTGAAGTATTTAAAGTTATGCTATCAACTAAGTTCAATGGTCAATTAAACAATACGTTAGCTGATGGAAAAGGTAGACTTGATGCAGTAAGTAACGCAATTAAAGAATGCTACAAATTAAATTATGAATTAACTAATTATGTTGAACACAACCTAGAATCTACTTCTAAGGCTGAAGCTGCAGCCTATGTATCAGTAAAAATTGGTAATACTGAATACTGGGGTACAGGTATTCACGATGATATTATTTGTGCTTCTATTTATGCATTAATATCTGCCATAAACAATGCGTTAAGAAACAAAGAATAAAATAAAAGGAAGTTGTAAAAATGAATTATATTCTTAAATTTAAATTACAACAAAATATGACTTTAAAGGCTTCTTGCTAAAATGCAGGAAGCCTTATTTTTTTGATACAAAATGGAGGAAAAGAATATGAATAATCAAGAAAAAAATTATGAATTGATAAAATTTGTAGATGGAGATTTTAGTTTAGATGTTAATGTATCACCTGATGAAGATACATTATGGTTGACTCAAGAACAAATAGCAAATTTATATCAAAAATCTAGATCCACTATAACTGAACATATAAATAATATTTTTAGTGAAGGTGAATTAAAGGAAAGGACTTCCGTCGGAATTTCCGACCAAACTAACCATAGACCAGCTAAATTATATAATCTTGAAGTAATTCTAGCTGTTGGATATAGAGTAAAATCAAAACGAGGAATATTATTTAGACGTTGGGCAAATTCTATATTAAAACAATACTTATTAAAAGGACATGCTATTAATGAAGATAGATGTTTAAATTGTACTTCTAATATTATTTCATTAGAAAATAAATATAGAAATATTGAAGAAAGATTAAATAATATAGAAGAAAGTTTATATTCTTCTGAATCTATAATATATGAAGGAGAAATATTAGAACCGTATACATTTTTAAGAAAGTTA
>JAFSWG010000045.1 GCA_017444645.1 Acholeplasmatales bacterium
GTGATTTTGTGATATAATTACTTTTGCTTACTTAAAATATATTATTAATAATATATTAAGTTCTTGAAAGGTTGTGAGTACTTTTTATGAAGATAGTAATAATTGGTATAGGAAAAATGGGCGAAGAAATAGTTAAGCATGTATGTCATGAAAACCATGAGGTTATTGTAATTGATAATTCTCCAGTTGTTATCGAAGAGATAATCAATCAATACGATGTTATGGGGGTAAATGGTAATGGTGTTTCATATGAAGTTCAAAAAACTGCAGGCGTAGATAAAGCTGATTTATTTATCGCAGTTACTGAATCAGATGAAGCAAATATGCTAGCGTGCTTAATTGCGAAAAAGCTTGGAGCAGTCCACACAATCGCTCGTGTAAGAAAATATGAGTACACTAAACAGATCGAATTAATGACTGGTGCATTAGAAATTACAAGAACAATTAATCCAGAGCTTGAAGCATCAAGAGAGATTTTAAGAATTATTAATTTCCCAGAAGCATCAAGAGTAGATTCATTTGCTGATGGAAATGCAGATTTTATTGAATTCTATATATCTGAAGAGTCACCACTTGTTGGTATGTCATTGATGCAAATCAATTCAAAATATGGTGTTCAACTATTAGTAGGTGCTGTTAAAAGAGGTAAAGAAGTTATTATTCCTAATGGTAAATTTGTTTTCCAGGGTAAAGATAGAATTTATGTTATATCTTCACAAGAACAATCTAAAGCATTTATTTCTAAATTAGGTTTATCAGAAACTAAGTTAAAAGATATTATGATTGTTGGTGCTTCTAAAATTACTAATTATTTAGCAGAAGCATTAGTTAAAAATAAATATAATGTTAAAGTAATTGAATTAAATCCAGTAAAGGCTCAAGCTTTAGCTGAACAAATTAAAAATGTTAATGTCGTTGTTGGTGATGCATCAGATCAAAATATATTAAGAGAAGAAGGTCTTGATAATTTTGATGCGTTAATTTGTTTAACAGGAAAAGATGAAGAAAACATTATTATTTCTTTATATGCAAATAAAAGAAATGTAGGTAAAATAGTTACAAAAGTAAATAAAGCATCTTTTGCAGGTTTATTAGAATCAATCCAAATGGCATCAGTTATTTGTCCACAGGAGATTGCGGCAAACCAAGTTGTATCATATATTAGGTCAACTACTAACACTGGTGGAAATAATATTATTACATTACATAAAATTGTAGAAAATAAAGTAGAAGCATCAGAATTTATTGCATCTTCAACATCTAAGGTTTTAAATATAAAATTAAAAGATTTAGGATTGAAGAAGAATATATTAATTGGTGGTATTATTAGAAATCATCAAATTATCATACCTTCAGGTATGACATCAATACAAGAAAGGGATTCTGTCATTGTTGTATCAAAGGACATCATACTTAATGATTTAGATGATATTTTGGCGTAGTTTATGAATTTAAGGGTAATTAGGAATTTGATAGGTAAAATCCTGGTATTAGTCGGATTGTTGATGATTGTTCCACTAATTACAGCTTTAGTCTATCAAGAAAAAATAATGAATATAATTTCATATTTAATTCCAATGGGTGGCTTAATAGTCATCGGTGCTTTATTAGGTTATTTTAAACCAGCAAAGGACACAAGAATGGGAGCAAGAGAAGGTTATATTATTGTAAGCTTATCTTGGTTATTAATGTCTTTATTTGGATGCTTACCTTTTTTGATTTCTGGGTATATAGATGATTTCTTTACCGCATTTTTTGAAATTGCATCTGGATTTACAACTACTGGTGCGTCAGCATTAACAGGTGATCAATTATTAAATATGCTATATAATGGTGGACATTCATTATTAATGTGGAGAAGTTTTTCCCATTGGATTGGTGGTATGGGTATTCTAGTATTTATTCTAGCGATAATATTAGAATCAAAGGATGGATCTGCCTTACATATTTTAAGAGCCGAATCGCCAGGACCACAGGTTGGTAAAATTGTTTCAAAAATGAAAATTTCATCAAGAATTCTATATTTAATTTATGTGGCAATGACTTTATTAGAAATTATTGCGTTAAATATTTGTCATATATTTGATGAAAATATGACATTCTTTGATTCACTTATTATGTCTTTTGGTACTGCAGGTACAGGTGGATTTGCGACAACACCTGCAAGCTGTGCATTATATGCGCCATGCAGCCAATATGTAATAGCCATTTTTATGTTATTATTTAGTATTAATTTCTCAATTTATTATTGGATAATTATAAAGAATTTTAAAGATGTTTTACACAATGAGGAATTGAGATTCTTTTTAATTGTTGTTATAATATCTGTGGCAATGATTACTACTCAAATATTGCATTTATATGCCAATACAGAAGAAGCATTCAGACATGCCTTTTTCACAGTCGCATCCTTAGTATCAACAACTGGATATTCAACGACCGATTATTGGAGTGGTATTCAAGGTACATGGCCAATATTCTCATTAATGATTTTATTATTCTTAATGCTATGTGGTGCATGTGCTGGTTCAACTGCGGGTGGTTTAAAACAATCTCGTATGCTAATATTAGGTAAATATACGGGTACAAAGATTAAATCAATGATTTCTCCAAGAAGCGTAGAAGTAATACGACTTGATGGAAAGCCACTTGATAAAAAGGTTGTAGATTCAACAGTTGCGTTCTTTGTTTTATATATAATGGTAATGCTAGTATGTGCATTATTAATTTCTATATATAATCCACTCATGGAAAAAGATTATGCGACACCTACAACTATGATAACTGCGTCTCTATCTTGTATTTCAAATATTGGACCTGGTCTTGGTGCGGTAGGACCTGCCGGAGGATTTTCTGATTTCTCTTGGTTTTCAAAGCTAGTCTTAACATTTGAAATGATTGCAGGAAGATTAGAACTATATCCTTTATTTATATTATTTTCTAGAACAACATGGAAAAAAGGATTATAAGACAATGAAGTCTCACAATAGTGAGACTTTTTTTCTTTAGTACGATAACTAAAAATTTAGCTTATAATTTTTGACATTTGACAATTATTATAATAAAATTAAAATGAGGTAATATATAGAAGGAGGTTTAATTATATGAATATAATGCTTCAAGTTGCTGGATTCTTTGTAATGGTTGTTATTTTCATTTTCTATTTTAATGATAGAAGAGCGGCTGTTAAAACAAATAAATTATTCTTATATCAAGGTATTGCAATTGTAACATCTATTTTTTTAGATATTACATCACTTATATTTATTAATACACCTGCCTTAACATATTCACTTGCTACATACATAGTGTGTAAAGCATATTTAGTATCATGCGTACTTGTTGTATTACAAGGATTATTATATGTATTTGGTGATTTCGCTTTTGTAGATAGAAGAAATATTTTTATCTCAAGAATTGTTTCATATATTATATTTGCAGTATTTACAATTTTAATATCTGTTTTACCACTTGAAATTTATTATGATCCAAATGGATTAAATGATTATACAGCTGGCTGGCCAGTAATATTAACATATATAGGTACTGCAATATTTATGGGTATGACTGTTACGTTCGTATTCGTTAATAGAAAAAGAATGTATCAAAAGAGATTCATTGGAGTATTAATATTTATAAGTATTTGGGTATTTGGTGCTGCAGTACAAGGCTTAGTAAATTATTTATTTGCCGATTTAGGTGTTGTAATATTATGTGTATCATTTGCTGAGACATTAGGTTCCTTAGTAATTTATATCATGCTAGAAAATCCGGCATTGAATATTGATAGAGTAACTGGTGTCTTAACTCAAAGAGCATTCGAGGAATTTATTAATTCATGTTATGAAAAAGATATCAATGTAGAATTTATGGTTATTGATTATGATTCAGTAATTGCATCATCTATAATGATTCATAATGATTTTTCAAAAGCTCTTGCCGATATGCTAAAGGAATTTAGATCTTATAAAGTATTTAGAAATGATAGAGATGACTTTATTGTTGTAAGAAATAATATTTATAATGAATCTCTATTTGAAGAAGTAATGGCATTTAAAGAACAATTCTATAGAAGAAATAATATTGTTTCTGAAATACCATTTAAGATTTTTGATTTTAAAGATATTAAATTATTTGAAAATCCTAAAGAATGTATGAAAGCTATTGATTATTTAGTTAATAATACGTCACATATTGATAAAGAAATAATAGATGTTAATAAAGAATTAGTAGATAAAATGAATAAACGCTTTGATATTATTAAAAAATGTGATATTGCATTTTCTAAAGGTAATGTCGAAGTCTATTTTCAACCAATTTATTCAAATTCGGATTTATGCTTCACCTCTGCAGAAGCTTTAGTTAGATTAAAGGATGAAGAAGGAAACCTAATTTACCCTAATGATTTCATTGAGGATATGGAAAGAGATGGAAGAATAGTTGAGCTTGGTAAAATGGTATTTGCTGATGTATGTAAATTCGTTAGTGAAAACAATATGGAAAAACTTGGACTTGAATATATTGAAGTTAATTTATCTGCTGTACAGTGTATGCAAGAAAATCTAGCTTCAACATATATTTCAACAATGGAAAAATATAAAATTAATCCTAAATATATCAATTTAGAAATAACTGAAACAGCTCAATCAACAAGATTAACATTATTAAAGAATATGGAAATTTTAAAAGAATATGGTGTATCATTCTCATTAGATGATTTTGGTACAGGTAATTCTAATTTGAATTATATGATTGAAATGCCAGTTAAAATTGTTAAATTTGATAAGTCAATGGTTAATTCATATTTTGAAAATAGAATTGCATCTTTAGTTATGAATTCAACTATTGATATGATTAAGAGATTAGGTCATAAGATTGTATTTGAAGGCGTAGAAACTAAAGATCAAATAATAGAAATTGCAACAATGAATGTAGATTTTATTCAAGGCTATTATTATTCTAAGCCAATAGATAAGAGTTCATTTATTAGCTTTATTAAAAATAACAATAAGTAGAATTAGAGGCGCATAATTGCGCCTTTATTTTTTACATTTTTTTATATTTTATTTTTTTTATAAAAAGTTATTGATTTTTTAAATATTTTCTCTATAATATTATTGCTAAAATACGATGAAGTAGTGAGGATTGCAGTATTATGGATCAAAATAAAACACCTTTTTTAGATGCATTAAAACAATACATCGATGAAAATGTATCACCATTTGATGTTCCAGGACATCATATGGGAAATGTAGATAATCTATTTAAGGATTATATTGGAGAATTAACATATATGTGTGATGTTAATGCCCCTAGAGGATTAGATAACCTTAATCATCCATCAGGTGTTATAAATGAAGCACAAAAGCTAATGGCTGATTGTTATCATGCTGATGAAGCATTCTTTTTAATAAATGGAACATCATCTGGTATTATGGCAATGGTTATGTCTACAGTAAAAGCTCATGAAGAAATAATTTTACCAAGAAATTGCCATAAATCTGTAATTAACGCCCTTGTAATATCAGGTGCGATTCCAGTGTTTGTTATGCCAGAATTTGATAGAAATCTAGAAATATCTAATCAGCCTACTGTTGATGATTATATTAAGAAAATGAATAAGCATCCAAATGCTAAAGCTATTTTTGTTATCAATCCAACATATTTTGGTGCGACTAATGATTTAAAAATATTAGCAGATGAAGCACATAAAAGAGGTATGCTATGTCTAGCTGATGAAGCACATGGTGCACATCTAGGATTCCATGAAGCCTTACCTATATCAGCAATGGATGCTGATTTCGATATGTCAGCTGTATCTATGCATAAAACTGGTGGGGCTTTGACTCAAGCCTCCGTATTATTAAGAAAAGGAAATAGAGTTACACATTATGATGTGTTTAAAGCATTAATGGTTATTAATACAACATCTCCATCTAATCTTTTAATTGCTTCACTTGAATCTGCAAGACATTATTTATATTTTAAAGGTAATGAAAAACTAGATGAAGTAATTAAAATGGGAAATGATGCAAGAAATAAAATAAATCAAATTCCAGGTCTTAAAGCTAGAGGAAGAAATTATTTTATTAATCAAGGATCTTATGCATACGATTGTACAAAGCTAGTAATTGAAGTTGAATCATTGACTATAAATGGATTTGAATTATATAATATTTTAAAGGATGAATATAATGTTCAAATGGAATTAGCTGAACAATATGTAGTATTAGCTATTCTAGCTATTGGTACTAAACAAGAACATCTAGATAATTTAGTTAATGCATTAAAGGATATATCTAAAAAATATTATATTGAAAATAGAACATATCCTAAATATTATTATGATTCACCATTCCCTAAAATGGTAATGAGACCACGTGTTGCTTATCAAGCACCAGTAAAAAGAGTAAAACTAGATGACGCAATAGGCTTAATTTCAAAGGAGTCAATAATGATATATCCACCAGGAATTCCTCTAATCATTCCTGGAGAGGTATTTGATCAAAATATCATTGATCGTATTAAGCAATATAAAAAGACTAATGCGACAGTTCTAATGGATTATGATGATTTAACTGTATCAGTAGTTGATTACGAACAATATTTAGAAAATAGAGAAAATGTGGAGGATAGATTTGATGACTAATCCTTTAAATGATTTATATACATTACCTTTTGAAGGCAATTTACATGATGGAACAATAATATTACTTCCATATAGAATAGATACATGGGAGGACGGAGGAAAGAAAGCCTTCAACGAATTTAAAGAAATAATATTTGCTATTTCTTTATACGAACATGTATATGTAATAAAAAGTAAAAATGTTAAATATGACTATAGTGAATTAGAAAATAAAAATAATATTTCTATTCATGAAATAGAATATGATGATTCATGGGCAAGAGATAATACATTAATATTTTTAAGAAATAAAGAAGGAAAACTAAGAACTGTAGATTTTGGCTTTAATGCTTGGGGTGGCTTAGTTGATGGCCTATATTATCCATGGGATAATGACAATAATTTAGGTAAGGAATTAGCTAAATTATTAAATGTTGAAACATATTATGATAAAGATTTCATATTAGAAGGTGGATCTATCCATTCTAATGGCAAAGGCTTATTATTAACTACTGAAGCTTGTTTATTAAGTGAAGGAAGAAATAAGAATTTATCTAAAGAAGAAATTGAAAATCATTTAAAAGAAATGCTAGGTATGGAAAAAGTCATTTGGTTACCTCATGGAATTTATAATGATGAAACAAATGAGCATGTTGATAATATGGCATGCTTCCTAGATGAAAAAACTGTATTATTAGCTACATCTAAGGATAATAATGATATTCAATATAAGTGGAGTATGGAGGCTAAAGAAATATTAGAATCTAATGGCCTAGATGTATTATTAGTTAATTGTCCTAATCCATATTTAAGCTTAACTGAAGAAGAAGCAAATTCAATTATATTAGATGATAATGCAAAGCCTAGATTAAAGGGTGATAGATTAGCTGGTTCTTATGTTAATTTCTATATGGGAAAAGATTTTATTATCTTACCTAAATTTAATGTAGCTGAAGATATTGAAGCATATAATTTATTAAATGATTTTTATAAAGGAAAAAAGAAGATTCATCAAATAGAATCAAGAAAAATATTAGTAGCTGGTGGAAACATTCACTGTATTACTATGCAAATTGGAAAAGGAGAGTAACATGAAGGTAAAAGTTGCAGCAACACAAATGTCAATTTCTTGGGACATTGAAGCTAATATTAAAAAAGCAGATAAAATGGTTGAAAATTGTGCTAAAGATGGTTGTAATATTGTTTTATTACAAGAATTATTTTTAACTCCATATTTTTGTCAAAAGGAAAAATATGAATATTTTGATTTAGCAACAGAATTTGAAAATAATAAATATTTAGCTCATTTTTCAGAAATAGCTAAAAAATATAATGTTGTTTTACCTATTTCTTTCTTTGAAAAGAGTGGTAATTGTTATTTTAATTCTCTAGCAATGATTGATGCTGATGGTAAAATCTTAGGATTATATAGAAAGAGTCATATTCCTACAGGTGAATGTTACGAAGAAAAATTCTATTTTACACCTGGAGATACTGGATACAAAGTATTTAAGACTAAATATGGAAGATTAGGATGTGGAATTTGTTGGGATCAATGGTTTCCTGAGACAGCAAGAATTTTAGCATTAAAGGGTGCTGAAATATTATTCTTCCCTACAGCAATTGGTACAGAGCCAGTACTTCCGAAGGATTCAAAGGACCATTGGCAAAATACAATGTGTGGTCATGCTGCTGCAAATATTATGCCAGTAGTTGCATCTAACCGTATTGGAACAGAGGTTGAAGGTGATTCATCTATGACATTCTTTGGCTCATCATTCATCGCAAATGAAGAAGGAATTAAAGTAAAAGAAATGGATAGAGTTACTGAAGGATTTATATCTATGGAATTTGATTTATCTGAAATTGAAAAGAAGAGATATTCTTGGGGTGTATTTAGAGATAGAAGAATCGATTTATATTCACCACTTTTAAAAACAGATGATTCTAAATAAAATTTATTAAAGGCGCTTGATAGCGCCTTTGATTTTTATGTGTTATAATTGAATCATGAAAAAGGTTTCGTAACAGTATAATCAAAACTATAAAACTATATAAAACCTGATATTACATTTTTCTCAAAAATCACTAAAATAAATAATTATATAACCTAAAAATTCATTTTTTTATCAAACTTTAAAACTGCAACTTTTTTTCTTTTATCTAGTATAATTTAGGTATAGAAAGAAGGTGCTTTTAAATGTATACTTATAAGGTTATGATTCACCCAAATAACAAACAGATGACTAAAATAAGACGTACATTAAATAAGTGTATTGAATGTAATAATATAGTATATGATTACATTGATTCATTTATTAAGAACAATGAAAAGATACCTTCTTGTAGTGAAGTAAGAAAATGGTTTACTGTTCAAAAAGGAATATTAGATAATGAATTAATAGAAAAAAGAAAAGGATTAACCAAAAAAGAAATGATATCTAATCATTTAGATACATTATTTTATGATGTATCAAATGATGCCTTAAAACAAGAAATAAAGGATACATATAATTCTTTTATTAGATATTTTAAGAAATTATCTAAATATCCAGTTATGAAAAAATATAATAATTATAAAAAATCATTTTATGTAGATCCTTATAAAATTGATTTTAGTGATAAAAAGGTTAGATTAGAAAAAATAGCTAATAATCAAAAACAAAATAGACAAGTATTAAATTATATTAATTTAGCAGAAAAGGATAGAATACCTACAAATGTAAAATATTATAATCCTAGAGTAGTATTAGAGGAAACAAGATTTTATATTGTAGTAGGTATTGATGATACTAATTATCCTAAAAAGAAAATAGTAACTACAAATAATATTATAGGTGTAGATATAAATATTAAATCAGTAGTAACAAGTGATAATGATGTTTATAAATCCGTTACATCAAATAAAAAATATATGAAAGCACTGAAAACGGAAAAAAGATTACAGAAAAAACTAGCTAGAAAATATATAAAAGCTAAAGAATTAAATAAATCACTTAGAGAATCTAAAAACTATAAAAAACAAAGAAAGATAAAGAATAAATATACTAGAAGAATAAATAATTTAAAGGAAGCACATATAGATTATGTTATTACATCTATAATCAATAAAAAGCCTAAAACAATCTGTATAGAAGATTTAGATGTAAAAGAGATGCAAGAATCAAAAGATAATAAATATGTAAGAAAAGGAATACAACAAAATCCATTTAGAAAGCTTCTAACTAGACTTACAGATAGATGTCAAAAAGTAGGTGTTAATATTGTTAAAGCAGATAAATATTACGCTTCTAGTAAAACATGTAATATATGTGGATATAAAAAGATAGATTTAAAATTAAGTGATAGAACATTTATATGTCCAAATTGTAGACTTGAGATAAATAGGGATTACAATGCAGCAATAAATATAAAAAAATATGCAATAATCAATAACTAAATAATTTAAAATATTATATAATAAAAATACGTGTACGTTTGTACGAAATTAACGCCTTTGGAGAGTTAATACCAACTAAGATTACAATCTTAGGGCTCGGCGAGAAAGGAATCAAGCAAGAATTCTATAGTATTATAGAGTTTTATAGGTTTTGAAGAACGGAGATTTTATGAATAGATTAATAATATTTGATTTCTTTGGAGTGTTAGGAGGAGAATTATCTCCTAAATGGTTCTCTAGACATTTTGATGAAAAGAAGGCTAAAGAATTAAAGGATAAATATTTTGTTCCTGCAGATAATGGCGAATTCACAATTGTTGAAACGTTAGAGCACATGGCTAATGATTTAGGATTTAAATATGAAGATATATTAAATGAATTCAAAGAGAATGTATATATGAATAATGAATTATTTAATTATATTCAAGATTTAAGAAAAAATAATACAGTGGCGTTATTATCTAATGCTGCCTTAGGTATATTTGATTTATTTTATCCAAATTTAGATTTAAATAAATATTTTGATAAAGTATTCATATCAGCAGAGCATCATATGCAAAAGCCTAATTTTGAATTCTATTTATTATGTAAAAATTCATTTAATAAACAATTTGATGAAGTATATATGATAGATGATAACATTAAAAATATTAAGGATTTATCTAAAATAGATATAAAAGGAATTCAATATTTTAATAATAATGAATTATTTAAAATATTAGATTCATTTATTTAATTGTAAATAATTATTTTTTTAGGTATAATCTAATTAATGATAACCATTAAAAAATTTAAGAAATGAGGTAGATTAAAATGGTAAAATATATTGGAGTAGATGATAGAAAAATAGATTTATTTGAAGGACAATTTATTGTTCCTGAAGGAATTAGCTATAATAGCTATTTAATTATTGATGATAAGATTGCTATTATGGATACAGTAGATATTAATTTCAAAGATAAGTTTTTATACAAATTAGAAACAGCACTAGATGGAAGAAAACCTAATTATTTAATAATTGATCATATGGAGCCTGATCATTCAGCATCAATATTAGCTGTTGTAGAAAAATATCCTGATATTGAAGTAGTAGGCAACGCAACAACATTTAAGATGTTACAACAATTCTTCCCAGGTATTAATGTTAAGCAATTAGTTGTTAAAGAAAATGATACCCTAAATTTAGGTAAGCATAATTTAAAATTTATTTTTGCACCAATGGTACATTGGCCAGAAGTAATGATGACCTATGATGAATTTGATAAATGCTTATATAGTGCTGATGCATTTGGTAAATTTGGTGCCTTAGATTTTGATGATCCAGAAGGTTGGGCATGTGAAGCAAGAAGATATTATTTTGGTATTGTAGGAAAATATGGTCTTCCTGTTCAAAATTTATTCAAAAAGCTTGCTGATACAAAAATTGAAATAATTAGACCATTACATGGTCCAACATTAGATTCTAATTTAGATTATTATTTCAATTTATATAATATTTGGTCTAAATATGAACCGGAAGCAGATGCTGTAACTATCGCATATACGTCAGTTTATGGTAATACTAAGGAAGCAGCATTATTACTTGCTGATAATTTAACAAAAGATTATGATATTTTTGATTTGGCTAGAGATGATTTCTACGAAGCAATTGAAGGCGCATTTGAAAATAAATATTTAGTTCTAGCAACAACTACATATTGTGGAGATATCTTCCCTAAGATGCTAGATTTCTTAAATGCACTTAAAGAAAGAGGATATCAAAATAGAACAATTGCGATAATTGAAAATGGTACATGGGCTCCTACAGCTAAAAAATTTATTATTGATTTTATTAATAATAATTTTAAAAATATTACTATTTTAGAAAAAACAATTACAATTAAATCAGCTTTAACAGAAGCTAATAAAGCTGAAATTAAGGATTTAGCAAAAGAATTAAATTAACATATTATGCCTACTCTAAAAAGTAGGCATTTTTCTTATTTTTTAATGTTGTTAAAAGTATGCTTTATATTATATAATATAAATATATGTAATCGTTATATTAGTAGGGAGGCGCAATATGAAAATAATTCATACTGCTGATTTACATTTTGATTCAAAACTTGAAACAAATTTAGATCCTGTTAAGGCAAAAGAGAGAAAAAGAGAATTATTAAATACATTTGAACGAATGATTGAATACGCTAAGGTTAACGACGTTAGTGTAATTATTATTGCTGGAGATATGTTTGATAAGCCTAGAATCTCTATAAAGACTAAGGAGTTTGTATTGAATTTAATCAATCTTAATCCAGAGATTGATTTTTTATATGCCCTTGGAAACCATGATGAGGATTCATTTGTTTCATCTATAGATTCAATCCCTAATAATTTACATATATTTGAAAATAAATGGAAAACACTTAATTATAAAGATTGCGATATTACAGGTATCAATTATAATGAAACAACTGAAAAATATTTATATGATACCTTATATTTGAATAAAGAAAGAGCTAATATTGTAGTAATGCATGGACCATTAGGCTCTAAGGGTAGTGGTATCAATGTAAATGCCTTACGCGGTAAGGGTATTAATTATTTAGCTTTAGGCCATATTCATAAATTTCAAAAGGGCTCTATTGATAGTGAAGGTGTATTTGTATACCCAGGCTGCCCAGAAGGTAGAGGCTTTGATGAAATAGGTCCTAAAGGCTTTGTTTTATTAGATGTTAATGGTGGAATAGTAAATTCTGAATTTATTCCTTTTTCGAAAAGAGAATTACATGAAATTGAAATAGATATCACAGGTATTGATAGCTTTACTGAAATCAGAAAGAATGTTAATTTAAAAACTAATTCAATTCCTGATAAAGATATGGTTAAAATAAAACTTGTAGGTAATTATGAAATATCATTAATTAAGCAAAATGAATTATTAAATGAATATTTAAATGATTGTTATTATTTTGCGAAAGTTAGTGATGAATCTAAATTAGCTATTAATCCAAAAGATTATGAAAAGGATATTTCCCTAAAGGGTGAATTTATTAGAACAGTTTTACAAAGTAATTTAAGCCCTGAAGAGAAGAATGATGTAATTGAATATGGTATTAAAGCCTTAATGAAGGAGGAAATATAATATGAAGATATTATCTTTATATATCGAAAGCTTTGGCAAACTTTCTGATTATTTATTTGAATTTTCTCCTAAGATGAATTCTGTATATGAAGAAAATGGATGGGGTAAGACTACTATGTCTGTTTTCATTAAAACTATGCTATATGGATTTACTAATAAGGCTGAAAGAGAAAGATATACACCATGGAATAATAAAAACACATTTGGTGGTACATTAAAGATAGAAGTTAATGGTAAAAAATATAGAATAGATAGAAGATTTGATCCTAAAAAGGCTAGTGGAGATACTTTAAACATTTATGATTTAGGTACTAATCTAGAATTAAAGGATATTGGTAATAATATCGGAGAGAAATTCTTAAATCTAAATGTAGATTCATTTGAAAGAAGTGTATTTATTCCTCAAAAGGAATTAGAAGAAGGATTTGGTTCCGATATTGAAGCTAAGCTTGCAAATTTAATCGGTGGTACTAATGATTCTCAAAGCTATGATGAAGCTATTGAAATATTAGATTCTAAATCTAAATTATTAAGAATGAATTCTAAAAAAGGATTAATATTAGATAAGAAAAAAGAATTAGCTGAAGTTCAAAATGAAATAGCTGAATGTAATAATAAAATGACAGGTATTAATGATATTGAAAAACAAATTGATATAATTAATACTGAAATAAATGATTTAAATGAAAAGAAAAAGAAAATTAATTCTAAAATAATTAGATATACAAAAGAACAAGATAAAAAATCTAAAATTGCAGTTGCTAAAAAATATCAAGAGGATATTGAATCAACTAAAGAATTATTAAGAAAAAATAATGAAGTATTCAATGGCGTCTCAATTACTTTAGAGGATGTATTAACAATAAGAAGTAAAAATAAAGAATTAATTAGTATGAAATATGAATATGATTTAAAGAAAAATGAAGCTGGCTTAGATGAAAAATTAGATGAATTTAAGACTTCATTAGGCTTTAAGGATAATTTACCTACAGAAGATGAAATTGATTTAACGACAAAAAGAATTCAAAAATATCAAAATATTAAAGGTATAATTAATGCTCATACTAATGAACCAGTAAAGAAAAAGCCAATTGGAACTATTATCGCTGTAATTTTATCTACCTTATTATTACTTGGTGGATTAGCATTATTACTAACAGGATTATTTGGTGGTAGAGAAAAGGATTTATTTACAAATATTGGTATAGTAATAATGGTAGTTTCAGTATTAGGATATGTATCAGGCTTAGCATTATTTATTGTAAATTATTCTCATAATCAATCAACTAGCTATACTAGAGTTAAGAATTACGATTTTGAATTAAGAGAAATAGAAGGACAAATAAGAGATTTCTTTGGAAGATTCCATTTATATTCTTCTGATTTTTCTAATAATTTATATACAGTAAGAAGTAATTTACAAAGATATAATGATGCATTAGCTGAAAGTGCCAAGAAAAGAGAAGAAAATTCTAAACTAGAAAGAAAAATTAATGAAAATGAAAAAATAATTCAACAATTCTTATCTAGATTTAAAACAACAGCCCCAACAACTGAAGAAAAAATAGGTGAATTAAATACCCATTTAAGAAGAAAGACTGAAATAGAAAATAATTTGGCATATAAGCAAAATACTTATAAGCAATATATTCAAAT
The DNA here is from genome assembly GCA_017444645.1 of Acholeplasmatales bacterium. Lineage (GTDB taxonomy): Bacteria > Bacillota_I > Bacilli_A > Acholeplasmatales > Anaeroplasmataceae > Anaeroplasma. Next base: position 14,848 of record JAFSWG010000045.1, read on the forward strand.
TCATGGATTAGATGATATTAATGAAAATGAAGAAGACATTGATTCATTGAATGCATTAATGGTTGATATTGAAAATAAAATAAATGAATTAAATAAAAATCTAACTATCAAATCTAATAGAGTAGTTGAATTTGAAACGGATATTTCAAGACTTGATGAACTAAATGAAAAGGAAGAAGCTTTATCTGATGAGATAAGAACATTAGAACATGAATACGAAATTGTTAATATTACACAAACATATTTAAAGAAGGCTCAAACTGCATTACTTGAAAAATATGTTAAGCCAATGAAGGATAGTGTTGATAAATATGTTTCATTGTTATTGAAGAACAATAAGGATTATAGTATTGATGTTAATTTTAAATTCCAATTTATAACAAAGAATGGTTTAAAGGGAATAGATCAATATTCTAGAGGATATCAAACAATTATTACATTATGTATGAGATTAGCTTTAATTGATTGTTTGTATCCAAAAGAAAAACCATTTGTAGTATTTGATGATCCATTTGTTAATTTTGATGACGAAAAGCTAGAATTATGTAAAAATTTAATGTCTGATATAGCTAATCATTATCAAATAATATATTTTACATGTCATGATTCGAGGGTAATTAAATAAGTTGTTTTTACTACTAAATAGTAGTATTATTAAATTAGAAAAACAATTATAGGCAAAGTATGGGGAACTGTATGACGCAAAGCTATAGGGTCTAAAAGAGACAGCCAGTTGCAATTAATTTAATGCCCACACTTTTGTCGTGGGCACTATTTATTTTAGGAGGTGGATAATAATGTATACTAAAGATTCATTTGAAAATTATCCCATTTTTAAAAATATTATAAAGAAGTATGGAAAGGTTAATTTACTAGATCCACTAACTAAAACAATTTTAAGAGGTCATATGATGACCTATGTAGATGATTTAATTAGAGAAAAAAAGCCTTTTTCTTTGATAATAATTGATATCGATAATTTCAAACAAATAAATGATAATTATGGACATCAAGTAGGTGACGAAATATTAAAACTAACTGCTGATAATATTATAGAAGCAGTAGGAGATTGCGGTCTTGTTGGTAGATATGGTGGTGATGAATTCATAATAGTAGATTTAGTTCATAATGATTATGATAGTATGCACCTATTCTTAGAAACTATCTATATGGGTGTTACACGTAATCTACCATGTGGTACTGTATTTAGAAGGGATTTAGCAGTAGGCTCAGTAAAAATATTTGTGTCAGGAACAATTGGTGTAGCTAATTTCCCTAACGATGCAGATAATTATGACGATTTATTCAATAAAGCCGACAAAGCATTATATAGAGGAAAAATGAAAGGTAGAAATTGCTTTATCATTTATGTTCATGAAAAGCATAAGGATATTGATATTTCAAAGCTTATTAAAGAACCTATTCAAAATACTTTATTTAATTTATCAGCATTATTTGATAAAGATTGTTCTATAAATGAAAAAATAATTTCTGTAATTGATTATATAAAGAAATTATTAAAGATAACAGCAGTTTATCTATTTGATGAAAATGGTTCATGTTTCTTCGGTGATGATTATAATGTAGGTGATTTATCAGCATTTATAGATGAAAATGATATGGCAGCCTATAATAACATTAATGAAATATATGGTAATGATAAAAGAATTGATAAATTCATTGATGATTATAATTTATTTTCAGTATTAATTGGAAGAATAATGTTTAAAGGAAAATGCTATGGCTATATCATTTTTAGTGATTCAGCAGTACAAAGAATTTGGCAAAATGAGGATATGGCATTAATGTATTTTACAATCAAACTAATTGGTAGCGAAATAGTATTTAATAAATTGGGGTTAAAATAATGGATAAGATGGTGTTGCTTTATATATATTTAGGCATATTGGTATTTATGTCACTAGTAGCCTTTATATTATATGGAAAAGATAAAAGTTTGGCTAAAAAGAATGGTGGACCAAATAGAATAAAAGAAAGTGTATTATTAGGTGTGTCAGTATTTGGTGGAGCAATAGGTGCATTCTTAGGAAGAATTATATTCCACCATAAGACTGATAAATCATATTTTTCAATAACTATTTATTTTAGTTTATTATTAGAAATTGCAGTTGGAGCATTATTGATTTTTTATGCGGTTGGAGGTGCATTTTAATGGCTAAGACATCACTAGAAAGATCACATTCAAAAGCATCTAATTTTAAATTAACATTAATGTGTTTGCTTGCAGCAATTTTCTTTAATGGTATTTTTGCTGGTCTAGTATTAATTAATTTTAACCAAATAATTGGAATTATAGTTGCTATAGTGTGTGGAGTATTATCTTTAATATCATATTTTTCAATTACTAGATTCACTAGGTAGGGAGATAAAGAATGAAATTATTAAGAAAATTAATATTTGGAATCATAGGTCTAGTAGTAACAACAGTAATTGTATTAGGTGTTATTTTAGCTATATCCTTTGATACATCAACTAATTTTGTCGATATGACAAAGGAATATAGAAAAATAGATACAATAGTTGGAGAAGAGACTTATAATTCTTTAAACAAAATAAAAGAAACTAATTATAATGAAGCTGATAATAAGATTAGTATTGGTATAACAGATGAAGAATTAAATTATTATATTGTTCAAACTGTTAGGGCTAATGTTAACGATAAATATTTAGATGGAGAAGATTACATTATAAAGAAAGATAATACTGAGCTTCAAAGTATTACATTTAAAATTGAAGATAATAAAATCAAATTAAAAATAAGAGTAAATGCTAGTTTTTATAAAACATCTGTAAATGTTATAGCTAAGCTTAGTGTTACAAATAAGATGCTAAGATTCCAGCTAGAGGATGCAAAAGTAGGAAGCCTACCATTCCCTCTTGATATTATTAAAGCAATATTAAAGAATTGTAATATAACTACAAATTCTAATTTTGAATTTGATGTAGATAAATTTGAAATTAGTATGAGCATAGAAGAATTATTGAAATCTTCAATGCAAAATGAAGTATTTGCTTCAATAATTAATGCCTGTGAATTTGGATTAAATGTAGAAAATAATAAATTATGTTTATTTATTGATACAAAAGATATATTCTTACCAGAGCAAACAATTAAAGAAGGAAATGATTATGGCTTTGATTCTAAGGTTACTTTAGCAGCCGCAGCCGCAATAGCTGATCCTAATCATAATTATAGTTTAACTATATCTGAAGAAAACTTTAATGAAAAGATTAAGAGTATTGTTGGAGACACAATTTCTTCATATCAATCATCATTTGAAATTGGTGGTAAAACATTTGATATTAGATTAGGCAATATGTATTATGATTTTGCTGAAGGTGCATTTATATCTAATATTTATATTTTAGATGTTGCTTCACCATTAAAAATCTATATTTCATTTGATACGACTAAAAGTGGTAATTATATTAGTACAATAAACATGAATGTTAGTAGTGTAAGTATTGGTAATTTAGGTGGCTTAAATTTTGATTCTTTATCATTTGAAGGCTTTGATTTAACATATTTAGGTGTATATAATGTATACGCTACAGATATTATTTTTAGTAAAGAATTTAAACAATTTACAATTAATGGAAAATATATTGTTCCATAATAAATAAAATCCTAACGCTTTTGTTAGGATTTTTCCTTTTATAATATTTGTTTATGGTATAATTAAAAATAGGAGGCGATATTAAGATGATTAAAGATGAGTTTTATGTTTTATCAAATGGTGTTAAAATTCCAAAGCTAGGCTTAGGTACATGGCAATCTTCAAGTGAGGATGCATATAAAGCGTGTATGTATGCGATTAAAGCAGGCTATAGACATATAGATACTGCATATGTATATCAAAATGAAGCCGCAGTAGGAAAAGCAGTAAAAGATTCTAAAATTAAAAGAGAAGATATTTTTATTACAACAAAACTTCCAGCAGACATCAAGACATATGATGGTGCAATTGAAAGATTTTATGAATCTTTAAAGAATTTAGATTTAGAATATATTGATTTATATTTAATTCATGCTCCATGGCCATGGGATAATCAGGGTGCAGATTATACTGATGGTAATATTGAAGTATGGAAGGCAATGATTGATCTTTATAATAAAGGATTAATTAGAGCTATTGGCGTTTCTAATTTCCATGAGAATGAAATTGAAAGTTTGATTAAAGCAACTAATTTTGTTCCAATGGTAAATCAAATAAGATATTTCATTGGTAATACACAAGCTCCATTAACAAGATATTGCCAAAACAATAAAATTTTAGTTGAAGCATATTCTCCTTTAGCAACAGGAGAATTAGTAAATATGGATATTTTAGATAATTTAGCTAAAAAATATAATACTACAAGAGCTAAGATTTGTTTAAGATATTGTTTAGAGAAGAATACATTACCTCTTCCTAAATCAATTCATGAAGAAAGAATTATTGATAATTTAGATGTTGATTTTAAAATGGAAGCAACAGATATTGATTATTTAGATTCTTTAGTTCATATTGCATCAACTAGAAAATATAGGAGTTAATCATGATTAACGATTTACTTGGTATAAAGTATCCTATTTTTTGTGGAGCTATGGCCAATATTACTGATGGGAAGTTTGCTTCAGTTGTTTCTAATGCTGGAGGACTAGGAATTATAGCGTCAGGTGGTAATGACTCTAATTGGGTTAGAGAGCAAATTAGAATTTGTAAAGAAAATACAAATAAGCCATTTGGAGTAAATTTAATGCTGATGAGTCCTTATTGTGATGATATCGCGAAAGTGATTATAGAAGAGCATGTTGATGTAGTTACAACAGGAGCTGGTTCACCTAATAAATATATTAAAATGTTTAATGAGGTAGGAATTAAAACAATTCCAGTTGTAGGCTGTGTTGCCCAAGCGGTTAGAGCTGAACGTGCTGGTGCATTTGCTATAATTGCTGAAGGAATGGAATCAGGTGGACATATAGGAGAAGAAACTACCCTTGTTATTGTTTCTGAAATAGTAGATGCTTGTAATATACCTGTAATAGCTGCCGGTGGTATTGTAAATGGAAAAACATTTAATGCCGCTCTTTCATTAGGTGCAGAAGGAGTTCAAGCAGGAACTATTTTTATTGCGACAAAAGAATGTCCTGTTTCTGAAGAATATAAAAATATTATAATAGGTTCAAGAGATATAGATACTGTTGTTACAGGAAGAAAATTTGGAGCGCCTGTTAGAATATATAAGAATGAATTAGCTAGAAATTATATTGAACTTGAAAATCAAGCTGTTGATAGATTGGAATTAGAAAAAATTGGCGTTGGTGCCCATAAGAAGGCCGTTTTAGGTGATATGAAAAATGGTTCAATTATGATGGGTCAAAATTCCGGTCTAATAAATGAAATTAGAACAGTAAAAGATATTATTGATTTTCTGATAACAGATTCAATAAAAGAAAAAGAAGTATTATTATCTAAAATCAATTCTTTAAAAGAGTTAAATTAAGCCGATTTTTCGGCTTTTTCGTATACTAAAACTAGGAGTTAATCTCTTAGTTTTTTTATTTCTAATATTATTGTATAATAGTAGTGATGGAAAGTTATTTAATCATTGAGACGCATATGTGATCTCGTAAAAACCATTTACAGCTTAAGTCTGGTTATTCAATGGTCTTTCCATCGTTATCGAAATAAGCTAGCTGAGAGATACTTTGACTCTTGGCTTTTCTTTTTATCTAGGCATAGGTTTAAAGAAAGGTTTTTGGAATTATGAGCGTCGAGATTTTGGAGAATAGCAATATATCTCGTA
>JAFSWG010000046.1 GCA_017444645.1 Acholeplasmatales bacterium
ATATTAAATAATGTTTTCCATAATAATATTACTTATCCTACCAACAATGTAAAAAATGAAGAATATTATGGAACTACCACAATAAATAATATAACATGTACAATAGTTTCACTTTACAAAATGGTAATAACAATTAGAGATAAGCAATTAATGTTCTTCGCTTGCTCAAACGGTGAAATTGAAATGAAATATTTTGGTGAATTTCCACTAGATGATGATTATATCGAAAGTATGAATAAGATTAGTGAAATAATCACAGAAAAGAAAAAGGAAACCAAAATACCAAAGCTAATCTATAGATTATCTTTCTTATTTGGTATAGCAATATTTGTTACATTCTTAGTTTTAGGAATTCAAAACAATTCAACACTTTTAATTATATTATCATTTATTCCATTAATAATTGGATTTATTATAGGAATTAGATATTATAAGATAGCATCTAAAATAAATAAAGCCTATAGCAATAAGGTAATAGCCTATAATAACAACAAAGATAAACAAAGATTTGAAAGAAAAGAAAGATCTTATGAGAAATTAATAAATAGATAAAGGCCTCAGCTTGAGGTCTTTAATTTAATTAAAAATAAAAGGCGAGGACTAGCCTTGCCTTAATAAATCTATTCAATTGTATTCCAATTATTTATTGCATCTTCTACGCTCATTTTACCTTGAGCAACTCTACTACCTGCCGTTCTAACCTTTTGGTCAGCAGCATCATTTAATCCTAAATTTGAAATATAAATAGCCTCTGCCGCACTAAATGATGCATAAATATTATCTAGTGACATATCCTTTGCAGGAGTCATTAGTCTTTTAATTTTAGACATGTTATCTAATTGCTCATCATTAATTAAGAATCTCATGAATTCATTAGTCATTTCTAAATTCTTACTCTTCTTATTTACTGCAAAGCATAGATTTACACTATTTAAGAATATTCCACCACTATTAGTTGAAGGAATTGGTCTAAGTGAATATTTGAATGGATTATTTGTAAATGCTTCTGATTGTTTTTCTCTTTTTTCAGTTCCAGATACAGTTTGTCCTGATGCCAGCATCATAGGAATATCGCCCTCAAAGAATCTTTTAATAACTGCGTCATAATCATTTTTTAATTTTGCACATTCATCTAAATTAATAAAATCATGGCTCATAAAATCATCTACTAATTCTAATGAATCCTTTAAGTAAATACCTGCATCAGCCTTTAATTCATTTAATTCATTAATAGCTGTTTTATTATCTTTTATTTTCGAACAAAAATGTGGGAAAAACATAGGATATAAAATTTGTGATGTGTGTCCCATCATAATATTTGCATAATTTTTATCCTTAAATGATTGGCAAGCATTTACCAATTCATTATATGTCTTTGGAATAGAAATATTTTCCTTATTAAATAAATCCTCATTTACCATCATTCCATATGTTGTTACATAAATAGGAAGCATTGGTATTTCGCTACCCTTTTTAGATAATAAGCCTTCTCTTATAACAGATATATCTATATCACCAGGATTAGCAGAAAAATCCTCTGTGAAATTAAATAAATCAGAATATGAAGAATCATTAATCATCCACGGAAATGTAAAAAATATATCAGGGGCACTTTCGCTATTTAAGGCTGTAGTAATTATCTTATTATAATTATCTAGGTAGGTATATGTTAATTTAGCATTAGGGTAATATTTATTAAATCTAACAAATTCATCCTCTATTGCCTCAAAATTCTCATAATGACCTACAACATTAACCTCATATGCTTGATTAACATCATATTTTGGCGTAAAGCCAGTTTTTTCTTTTGTACACGAAAAAAGTCCTAATGTAAGAATAGATATAGCAATAAAAATTAATGGTTTTTTCATTTTGCTCCCTCCTTAATTTTTCTTATTTCATTTAAAACAATATTAATATCTATAGGCTTAGCAATATGTCCATTCATTCCAACGCTTAAACATTCATTGATATTTTCAGAAAAAGCATCAGCAGTCATTGCGATAATTGGTATATCTTTAGCCCAATTATCTAATAATCTAATTTCTTTTGTAACCTCAAGGCCATTTTTCTTAGGCATTTGGATATCCATGAATATTAAATCATATTCGTTTTCTCTAGATTTTTTAATAATATCTAAGCATTCCTGGCCATCTATCGCTCTAAATGTATTTATATTATAAGATTTTAGCATTTCAGATATTATCTCATAATTTATATCATTATCTTCAGCAATTAAAATATTCATATTTGCGATAATGCTATAATCATTTGATAAATCATTTACTTCTTTATTATTCTTTTCTAAATCCTTTTTAATATCTAACGAAATCTTAAATGTAGTACCTACTCCTTCCTTACTTTCACATTCAATAGTTCCTTCCATTAAATCAACCATCTTCTTTGTGATAGCAAGACCCAAGCCTGTACCTTCAATTCTGTTGATTCTACTATCTGTTTCACGAATGAATGGATCATACATCTTTTCCATAAATTCCTTAGACATACCAATGCCAGTATCTTTTACAATATAAATTAATTTAACATAATTTGGATTATCAGTTTCTTCTTCAATTAAATCAACAGATATACTTCCTGAAACCTCAGTATACTTAATTGCGTTAGATAATATATTCATAAATATTTGATTTAATCTTAATTTATCAGCAAATAAATATTCATGATTAATATCATTTAAATTAAGCTTAAAATCGATATTTTTATCTTTTATCATAGGCTCAGTTATATTAACTAAATTATCTATTAATTCAATTATTGAAAATGAAATTGGATTTAAGAATATCTTTCCACTTTCAACCTTTGAAATATCTAATATATCATTAATTAATGTCAATAAATGATTAGAAGCAAGTGATATCTTCTTATTATATTCCTTAACTAAATCCTTATTATCAATATTCTTTTCGGTTAAGACTGTTAACCCGACTATAGCATTCATAGGAGTTCTTATATCATGTGACATAGTTGATAAGAAATCAGTTTTAGATTTATTAGCCTTTTCTGCTTGTTTAGACAAATATTTTAATTTGATATAGAAATGACGCAAATAAATCAAATCAATAACAAATAACATTAATAAGCCTATAGAAACTACTCCAACAAGAATAAAATTATCATTATTTACTGCTAGCTTATCATTTTCAATATAGCTTAATAAAACCCAACCACCTACAGTTTTAACTGG
>JAFSWG010000047.1 GCA_017444645.1 Acholeplasmatales bacterium
AATTATTTATTAGATTTAGCTGATATTAAAGAAACTATTAGGATAAATCGTAATAAGGCTATGATAGTTGTTAATAGCGCTATGATTATGACTTACTATCAAATAGGTACTATTATTAATAAAAGAAAAACTTGGGGTTCTAAATATATAGAACGATTATCTAATGATTTAAAGGAATATGGAAAAGGATATAGTTATGATAATTTGAATTATATGAATAAATTTTCTGAACAATTTACAAGTAATGAAATATTCGACCAACCTGGTAGACTAATTCCTTGGAGAACAATAATTACTATTATGCAGAAAAGTAAATGCCATGAAGAAATGTTATGGTACATAAATGAATGTCATAAAAATGGTTGGTCTAGATCTATGGTATTAAATCAAATAGCTATGAAAGCATATAAACGTTCATTAATAGAACCTAGTACTACTAATGTAGTTAAATCTGATGATTTATCTAATGAATTATTTAAGGATACTTATGTATTTGATTTTTTAGATAAAGAAAATATTAAAACTGAAAAAGATCTAAAAAATCAAATGGTAGATAATATTATTAAATTCTTAAATGAACTAGGACCAGGATTTACACTTGCAGGTAAGGAGTATAAATTAGTAACACCTACCAATAAAGAATTCTATATTGATTTATTAATGTATCATACAAAGATACATGCCTATGTAGTAATTGAAGTTAAAATAGGTGAATTTAGTCCTTCTGATTTAGGACAATTAATATTTTATGTTAATTCGGTTGATGAATTAGAAAAAACTGATGGTGATAATGAAACAATAGGATTACTTCTATGTAAAGATGCAGATAAATTTGTTGCTGAAACTACATTAAAGAAATCATTAATGAAATTAGGTATTTCTAAATACAAAATATTTGAAGAATTACCTGAATATTTAGAAAAGAAATTAAATGAAAAATAATTAGGTCGCAAGCTGCGACCCAAATTGGCTTACAAGCTGTTAGCCAAATTATGCAACAAGCTGTTTCGGAATAATATTGTATGATGATAGAATTATTTATAAATGTAAATTTATATAAATCTTTCATTGTTAAATTAAAAATTGTCAGCATATTATTAATTAGCTCACAACCTGTGAGCCAATTTCAATGGCACTCTACTTAGACAATTATACACCAGGTTGGTGCACAATTATAATTCACAATTAGGAAGCAACCTGCTTCCCAAATTGGCTTACAACCTGTTAGCCAAATTGTCCACCAACTTGGTAGACAAATAAAAATAAGGAAAATTCAGGTCGCAACTTGTGAGCTAAATTATGCAGCAACTTGCTGCACATATACAATAATCATTAATTATGGCACAAGTTGTGCCACAAATATCCAAAAAAATTAGGCAACAGCCTGTTGCCTAATTTATAATCTATACCTCTTACTTCTTTTCAGTATCTATGTTAATCTTTTTACCAATACCTACTACATCATCTACTGGTACTGTAAACGCAATACCTTGGCCTGGTGAATTAAGACCACATTTTTGATATAGGGCATGTAGTATTTTATCCTTTAATTCTTCTTTAGCTAATATAAATATTAATTCTTTTTCTGGTGTAATAGTAATATTAAACATAGATTCAGCATCTTCTCTTGCTGATCCTCTTGCGTTTAAGATAGTACCACCACCAGCACCACATTCTCTTGCGGCTGACATTGCAGCCTCTGCAAAGCCTTGATTAATTATACATATTATTAATTCATATTTTTCTTCCATATTACACCTCTATATTAGCTAAGAATTGGTAAATATATACACCAATTAATGACTTAATTGGTATTGTAAAAGCTATACCTTTATTAGCTTTAGATTTAAATATATCATCTTCATATTTAGCTAGGATATCTTTTATTTTATTTTCTTGTACTATACTAAATATTACTGCTTTATCTGATCCCTTTAATCCCATATATTCCATTATCTCTGTAGGGGCTGTTCCTTTGGCATACATTACAGTTTGCATATTGATTTCATAGCTCTCTAATATAGATAAAAAGAAATCTACCTTCTTTCTATCTACTATAGTAGTTAATATTTTCAATTTTTTTGGTGCGTCTAATTCTTTAGATTTTTTTCTTGTTCTTTTTACATTTTCCATAGTGACACCTACATAAAATTAATAATTTGTTCATCATCAGATGAGATTATTTGTTTTAATTTACGTTTATTGGCTATATTATTGGCTATTATAGCCCTAAAGCCTAGAGTTTGGATTGTTATTACCGGAACCATAGAAACCATTGCTATAAGGCCAAATCCGAATTCTAATACAGGATTATTTAAATATGAGCATGCTCCAATGGCGAATGGTAATATAAAAGATACTGTAAGTGGTCCTGAGGCTACGGCACCTGAATCAAATGCGATTGCTGTATATATTCTTGGGACAAAGAATGATAACATAAATGAAATAATTATAATTGGGATTATGTAATATAAAATAGAGAAATTATATACTACTCTAATTAATGATAATCCAACTGATATTCCTACACCTATACATAAAGCAATTAATAAACTCTTTTTAGAAACACCACCAGTTGTTATTTCTTCTACTTGGTGAGATAAAATATGAACGTTAGGCTCAGCAAATACTGAAATAACACCTAAGACAAAGCCAATAACAATCATAATTATTGGATTATTTTCAGCTAGGCTTGCACCTATTTTAAAGCCTATTGGTAAAAAGCCAACCTTAGCTCCTGTTAAAAATAGGACATGGCCAAAGAATGTATAAGCTAAACCAATAAATATTTGGATTAATTTATTTTTTGGTAATTTAATAAATAAATGATTAATTATTAGAAATACTAAAGTAATTAAGCCAAGGGCTATTGCTACTTCTTTAGCACTTTCTAGTAAGCCTTCCATAAAGGCCATAAATATATTTGAATTTAATTCATATGATTTTCCAATAGTTAAATTTAATGAATGAGCATTATTTAATGTTTCATCACTTACATGTAATTCATATAACAATACCATAAGTACTGGTCCTAATGTACATAAAGCGATAATACCAAATGAATTCTCTCTTTGCTTTCTACCACCAATTGTTGTTGCGATACCTAAGCCTAGTGCCATTATAAATGGTACTGTAATAGAGCCTGATGTAACATAGCCTGCATCAAATGCGAGTGGTAAAAATAAGCCATTACCATTTTCAATTAATATTAATGCAAGACCAAATAAGCCTAAATACGAAAATAATAATAAAGTAGATAAATTAACCTTAAATATCATTTTTAATATTGCAAAAATTATAAATAATCCTACACCAATACCAATCATTACTAATACTAATGTATTATCAATGATTCCATGAACCTGATTCATTAATACAGATAAATCAGATTCAGCAATAGTTACTAAAAATCCCATTATAAAACAGATTATGAGTATTAATAATAATTTATTAGTTTTTAATATTGATGAACCTATTTGATTACCCATAGGCTTAATTGCCATTTCGGCACCTAATGTGAATAATGCAATACCAATAATTAGTATTACCGCAGCTATTCCTAAAGTAATACGCTCACTTGCATTCAAGTGAGCGATAGGTGTAAATGATAAAATTAAAACTATTATGAAAATTGGTAATACAGCAAGTATGGATTCCTTAGTTGCTGCTAGAAGTCGCTTAACCAATTTAACACCCCATATCTTGATTAATTAATTTTTTTATTAATCCAATCTAATATTTCATCATCTGATAAGCCATATGCCACATAAACATCCTTTTTCTTTCCATGTGGAATAATTGTATCAGCATCGAAGCTATGCTTAAAAACTTTTGATTTATAATCATTTTCTTCTTTAAACTCTAATACCTTATCATATAAAGTACCAGATGATACTACTTGTTCAAATACCATAATAGGTAAATTCATTTTAAATATATTATTAAGCATATTAATATCTAATGGCTTAATACATCTAGCATTAACAATAGTAATATCTAGATTATTATCATTTGCGATATTTAATATTCTAGTAATATCATCACCATAGCCTAATACAATACCTTTTTTTCCTTCTTTTATTATTTCCCAAGAAAGGTCACATACATAATTATAATCAAAATCTTTCTTTAATTCCTTTGATTTAGGATATCTAATAACAATAGGCTTATCTACATTAAATGCATAATTAAATAATCCAATTGCCTCTTCAATACTTCTAGGCATTGTAACAATGACATTTGGCATACCCATAAACATAGATACGTCATATAGTCCTTGGTGAGTTTCTCCATCCTCTCCTACTATACCTGCTCTATCTATACCAATAATAACCTTTAGGTTTTGTCTTGCGATATCATTTAATATTTCATCATATGCTCTTTGAGCAAATGTCGAATACATTAATAATACAACCTTTTTATTGTGAAGTGCTATACCTGCACTCATTACTGCGGCATGCTCTTCTGCAATACCTACATCAATAAAATCTTTTGGGTAAGCATCAGCGAATTTAGTTAAATGTGCTCCATTTTTCATTGCTGGAGTAATAACGAAAAATTGTTCTTTTTCTCTTTTGTTAACTAAATAATTACCTACAGCCTCTGAATAGCTTATTTTATCTGGGCTATCATTATATTCGATACCTGTTTTAGGATCAAATGGACCAACACCATGGAATGATCCTTCTGTATCATTTTCACTTGGTGCATAGCCTTTACCCTTTTGAGTTAATAGGTGTAGCACTAGTGGATCTTTATTTTTCTTTACACGCTCAAATAATTTAATTAAGCTCTTTAATTTATTTCCATAATAAGGACCAAAATAATCAAAGCCTAAATCCTCAAACATATTATCATTTTGGAATAAGCCCTTAATACTTCTTTTTATTTGATGACCCATTCTTACAATTGGGTTAGGTAATATCTTTTGGAATGCTGACTTAGTTACTCTAACAAATCTAGTACTTCTTAATCTTAAGAATGTTTTAGTTAGGGCACCAACAGATTTTGATATACCCATTTTATTATCATTTAAAATAATAATTGGGCATCGATTTTTTATTTGACCTAAATAATTTAATCCCTCAAACGCTACACCATTAGATATAGATGTGTCACCTATAACAACAATAGGACGCTTTGTCTCATCACTTAGCATCAAGCCTGAGGCAGCTGATATAGATGTAGATGAGTGACCTGATTCCCAAATATCATATTTAGATTCACTTCTTTTAATATATCCTGACATTCCATTAAATTGTCTTAATGTAGTAAAGTCTTTTGCTCTACCTGTTAATATCTTATGTACATATGATTGATGACCTACATCAAATAAGAATTCATCCTTTTCTGGGTCAAATACGTAATACATTGCGACAGTTATTTCAACTACTCCAAGATTACTTGAAAGGTGTCCACCAGTAACTGATATATGATCAATTAAAAATTGTCTAATTTGGTCACATAATTCATATAATTCCTTTATTGATAAATCTTTAATAAATGAAGGATCTTTTATGGATTCTAAATCAATCACGTGGGCTTCCCCCTTTCTTTTAATTCTTAATATCATTAAGATATTATACGCTATTTAATTATATTATTTATATTATTTAAAATCAAGAAAAGTTAAGTATATAGTTTATAAACTAACAATTAATTATTAGGGTAGAATCATATTTGTTTTAATTATTTATAGATAACAAAATACAATTTCATAGAAAATTGCTCAGCAACACCATCGCCACACATAATATAATTTGCAATACCATTATTAGTTTTAATCGCTGACACTAATGGTATATCACCTTCAATTATTTCACTCATATCATATTATATTTCTACATAAAATTAAAAAGGCTACAAAGAATTAATCCATAACAAATAAGAAAAGCACCTCAATTAAGAGATGCTACAAGGGGAAAATTATTACAATACAATAACTGTTTTTCCATCAACCTTATGATTATCAATATCAATTAAAGCTTGCTTTATATCAGCAAAGTTATAGACCGCACCATATGTTGGATTGATTTTATATTTATTGATGTAACTCATCATACTATCAATGGCTTCCTGTGTTGGATAATTAGAAAAGAATCCAGTTAAATAACAACCATTCGGTATTTCTTTAATAGGATCAAATCCATCCATTAAGTAAACTTTACCAAGAAGCCCTGTTTGACATACAATCCCATCTTTATTCAAGCATTTAAGAGAATCTCTTAGTGTTTTTGGTCCT
>JAFSWG010000048.1 GCA_017444645.1 Acholeplasmatales bacterium
ATGCTGATGTTATTTTAAAGTATCAAAGAGCTTTTAATAATTCTTTACTTCCTAGAGAAAAGTTTGTAGCAAAAGCCGCAGAAGAAATTAAAGAAATGATGGAGCTAGGATATTAATGATGTATAGAATTTGGATTTTATTTACAGTAATTAATTTACTTTTACTTTATTCTATTGTATTAAATGTAAAACATAGATTTGAAAAAGATTTTCCTGATGTAGATTTTAATGAATTAGAACGTGTACCAAATGATGAACTATTAAAAAGTATTGCTCAAATTATTCTTAGTGTAGCTTGTCCTATTCTTCATATTATTTTTGCCTTTTATTTAATGGGCGATTATGATAATATTGTAGAAAACACATATAAAAAGGCATATCCTAAGCTATTAAATAAGATTAATAAACTACAGGGTATGTATCAAGTACAAGAAGATGAAAATGAAGATGGACGATAAAATTGCATTAAAACAACATGAAGAAATTTTAAAATTTATTTCTAATTTCAATAAAAATAATACACGAAAAGAAGTAATTGAATGTTTCACACAAGGATGTTGTTATTGGTTTGCTAAAATTCTTTTAACTCGTTTTAGTGAATTATTAGGAGATATTGTATACGATGGAGTAGATTGCCATTTTGGTTATTTTAATGAAATTACTCAACATGTATATGATATTACAGGTGATGTAACAGATAAATATAATTGGCAGAATTGGTTTATTCTACAAAAAGAAGACCCCGTTAGAGCAAGAAGAATTATTCATAGTAGTATCTTAATGGAGGAAGATAATAATGAATAAGAATCGTATGAATACTATTGTTAAGATTACCATTAATCCCAATGATACCGCTGTAAGCGTATTTAATAAAATGGTAGAATTTGTTGGAGAGTATAGACAATTTACTCCTGCATTTTATAAGAAAACAATTTTAGCTGGTATTAAGTTTGGTTATGAAGTAAATAGTGTGGTTTTTAGCTTTAAAAACATGACGGAAGAAATGCTAGGTCAAATTATTAAGACTTGCCAAGAGCAAGGAATTAGAATTACATTAATGTGGGATGACCTGAATAATGATGAAGCTAATCGTATTTATTATTTAAAAATTAGATTGGCTGATGAACCAGAAGACCCAGAATTACCTGTTTCAAATAATTCATAAAATTACTTGACAAACATTGGTTACTTATGGTAATATAATAATTGAAAAAGGAGATATAAAATGAATAATACAAAGAATTATTATACAGTAGAAGTTGTAGAAACTAAAAAGCATGTATTCGCTATTCCAGCACAATGCCCTGAGAATGCACAAGCTCTAGTAGAAGAGGCATATGCAAATGGCAATTTCGATATGTCTGATATTGAACCAGATGTTTTCTTTAGTACAAATGGGACTTGTAATAGTCCTTCTGAACGAGTTGGTAAGCTATCTCTTAATTGCAATTTTAATGTAGATATTTATAAGTAATTATGGCTACTTTTCAACAAAAACATAAAGAAGCATATATTAAGATTCTTGAAACTCTAAAAGAAGAAATTTCATATTGGGATTAGGACGAAGACTATTTTAATTCTGGTTTAGGTGATAATTATGATGCACAATTAGAATGGTCTAATAATAGAATTGATGAACTAATTAATTTTATTAAAGGAGTAAAATAATGAACGAACTTACAATTAAATTAATCTACGATATTAAGCGACCTAAGCAAGAATGGGTAGATAATGAAGCTAATCAGACTCTTATTGATTTTGCAGTTTGTTCATTAATGGATTGGTCTGGATGTGAAAGAGAAGTATATACTCCTTCTAAAATTTATGAAATTGTTCGTACAAGTTTTGCAGATTATCTTACTACAGCAAATCATATTATGTCTATTATGAATGACTATTATGAAAGTTTAGAC
>JAFSWG010000049.1 GCA_017444645.1 Acholeplasmatales bacterium
TCATCCCTAGCAACATCTAAATTATTAATACTTATATCATAAAAAAATTGTAATAACTTATATCTATAATTAAGATATTTTTCTTCACCTGATACAATTTCTTTTAATTCGCTATAATCATTAGTTAAAACTGAATTAACAGCAACCAATAAAGCATCTTTTAATTTTAATAATCCATCTACATCTTTCATATCCATACCAAGTCTACTTGATATTTCATTTAAATATACAGGAGTAGGCCTAATACTACTACTTTCTATTTTTGATACATAGGATATAGAACATAATCTATATGATACAAATTTAAGAGCCTTTTTTAATCTCAATCTTCTAAGTCGAAACTCTGGACCTAAAACTGCAAAGACTGTGTCTTCATCTTTTTTTCTTCTTTCTATTTCTTTCCTTAAATTATATTTCATAATAACCTCCACAATTAATAAGACATAAAATCTTGTTTTAATTAATTATAATCTCTAAGTTAAAAATATTAACATTAAAAAATGTTTGATAAAAAAATCGATTTTTTTCTTAATTATTTTATTTTTTTATTCATATAAAATAAAAAAGTATAGCAATCAAGCCATACTTTCGCATTTTTATAGAATTATTTTTCTTTATTTTCTATACAAAATTTTTTTAATTTACATTCCTTACATAAAGGATTTTGACTTTTACAGTAATATCTACCAAATAACAATAATAAATGATGTGCTTCTATCCATCTATTTTTATCAATGAATTTCATTAATTTATTTTCAGCAATAATTACACTTTCATCTTTTTTTATAAATTTAAATCTATAAGCCATCCTATAAACATGAGTATCTACAGGAATAGAAGGAATATTAAAACCTAATGCTAAAACTACATTAGCCGTTTTTCTTCCCACACCAGGAAGTGATGTTAATAACTCTAAACTATTAGGAACTGTTGAATTATATTTATCACATAATTCTTTAGACATTTCAATTATATTTTTAGCTTTATTATTTGCTAAACCAACGCTTTTAATAATTGAAATAACATCATCTAAACTAGCATCCTTCATAAGAGATGGTGTAGGATATTTCATAAATAATTCCTTGGTTACTATATTTACTCTTTTATCAGTAGTTTGAGCTGACAACATAACAGCACATAATAATTCAAAATTATTATTGTAATCTAATTCAGGCTTTGGACTAATGATATATTCATTTTTTATTGTATCTAATATTTCAGTAGCTATTATTTTATTCATTATTTTACTTTATTTATAAAATCCTTCATTAATTCATTATTTGCTTTAACATTTTTAGGTTTATCTTTTGTAGCAAGTGCTTTAGCAATAGTTTTAATTGTGATTACACTTCTATTTTTCAATTTAACTTCTACTGCGTTTTTAAAAGAATCTAAATAATAACAATCATCTTTAACAAGACTAGTTACCATATCAATTTCATCTGATGTTAAAACTCTATTTAATGTATTATTTAAATATTCTATAACAGAATATAATTCATCACCTTTATCTGAAACAATATTATTATTTAAAATAGATTCAACCTTTTCAAAAAAGCCATCTAATGATGCAGCTTCTTCTCCAAGACCATTATCATTTGTTATATAAACCTCATAAAAGCCTTTTTCATTTAAATTAGCTAATGCTTCTTCAACAGATGATCTTTTTTCAACTAAATCATTTAATATTTCATCTATCAAAATTCTTTTATCAGTCTTAAATTCATCAAGCATTTTTAGTAATACAATTGATTCTAGTGGTGATAAGGATAACTTTTTCATATTATCTAAAATAAAATCTTGATAATTAAAATATCCTGATTCAAAAAGTTTCTTTATCATTATACTTGTGCTTCCTTTTCTAATGCATCCTTAGCTGCGTTTTGTTGAGCTTCCTTTTTAGATTTTCCAACTCCACGTCCCATTAGAATTTCATCCATAAAAACAACAGCTTCAAATGTTTTATTATTAGCTGGACCTTCGTCCTTTGTAATTTCATAACGAATACTTCTTTTTTCACTTTGAAGTTTTTCTTGAAGTTGAGATTTGTAATCTTTATTTTTTAATACATCATCCATATATGGAATAAAGAATTCATCAACTATTTTACAAGCTTCTTCAAAAGAAGAATCTAAAAAAACTGCCCCAAGAATAGCTTCAAGAGCATCAGCAATTATTGCTGGTCTTGTTCTTCCTCCTGTTGCCTCTTCACCTTTTCCAAGGAATAAGAAGCTACCAAGATTAATTTTACTAGCATATAAATCTAATGCTGGTTCACAAACAGCCTTCGCTCTAGTCTTAGTTAATACGCCTTCATCTAAGTGAATCTTACTATATAAGTATTTAGACATAGCAAGCTCTAAGACTGCATCTCCTAAAAATTCCATTCTTTCATTACATTCAGTATCATGCTCGTTAGCATAAGATGAATGGGTAAGAGCTGTAATTAATAGTTCTTTATTATTAAAATGATATCCTAGAATTTCTTCTAATTTTTCTGGATTATTCATTTCCTTCCTCAGTCCTTTCAATAGTAGGAAGATATGGGATTACCTTCTCAATAATATTTGATTTTACCATTTGTCTTACTTGCTTAATTGCTGATGCGAATGCATAAGCATCAGAATTACCATGAGCTTTTACTACAGGCTTATTAATACCAAAAATCATTGCTCCACCGACTTCTTTTGAATCCATCCTCTTCGCAAATCTCTTAATATTCTTTCGCATAAATAAATATCCAATCTTTCCACCGATTGAAGACTTTATTTCTTGTTTAAGCATTTTTCCCATAGTTTTTGCAGTACCTTCTACTGCTTTAAGACAAATATTTCCACCATAGCCTTCAGTTAAAATAATATCTGTTGGACAATTAATAGCTTGATCTGGTTCAATATTTCCATAGAAATTAATACCCTTTAAATCCTTAAGATAGTTATAAGCATCCTTATCTTGTTCACGACCCTTACCAGGCTCAGAACCAATATTTAAGTATCCTACTGTTGGATTTTCTACTCCAAATATTTCTTTATCAGCAATAGTTGCGAAAATAGCGAATTGACCTAATTGTTCAGGCTTTAATTCAACATTCGCACCAACATCTAGCATTAATCTATGCTTACCATCAAAATTAGGAATAATAGGACATAATGCTACTCTTTCCATTTGTGGTAATCTTCTAATTATAACATGAGCACCCATAACTACACATTGAGTAGGTCCTGATGTTACAACGGCATCTATTTCATTATTTTTAGCTGCATACATTGCCATACATAAAGATGAATCCTTTTCTCTTCTTACAGCACGCATTGGATCCTTTTCACCCATGCTTAATGTCTTTTCAGTATGAACAATAGAAATTCTTTCAGAATTTGTTAATAATGGTTTTATTTTATTTTCATCACCATATAATACTATTTCAATATCATCAAACATTGAAATGGCCTTCATAGCTGCAGGAACTGTTGTTTCAACTCCAAAATCTCCACCATTAGCGTCTACACCAATTTTAATCATAAACTATCACTCCAATTAATTATTTTTGTTTCTATTTATAACTTCATTTTTAATTATATCATTAAATATATTACTTTCTATTTCTTTTTTCTTAAATTTTGGAAGTAACATTTTAGCATCTTCCTTTGCACATTCGTAAATCTTTATATCATTATAAAAATCTGCATAATCTAATGAAAAATAACCACTTTGAGTATCACCTAAATAATCTCCAGGCCCTCTTTGTTTTAAATCTGCCTCTGCAATTTTAAATCCATCAGTAGTAGCTTCTATAGTTTTTAATCGTTCATTTTCACTATCATTAGTTAATAAAATACAATAAGATTGAAAACTAGATCTACCAACTCTTCCTCTAAGCTGATGAAGTCCTGCAAGACCAAATCTATCAGCATCACAAATTACTATTACAGTTGCTCTTTTAACATTTACTCCAACCTCAATAACTGTAGTACTGATTAAGATATTAGCTCTTCCAGAATTAAATTCTTGCATATTCTTATTTTTTTCTTCATTAGACATTTTTCCATGTACTATTAATATATTTTTATCAGGAAAATAATTTTTAAATAAATCATATGCTTGATTAATATCCATTACATTTAATTCATTTGTATCATCAATTAATGGTGTAACTACATACACTTGATTATTCTTATCAAGCTCTTTTGATATAGATTTCATTAATCCTTTAATTGCTCTATAATTTACTATCTTAGTTATTGTTTCTAATCTTCCCTCAGGCATAGTATGAATAGATGAAATATCTAAATCACCAAACACAGTTAATCCAAGACTTCTTGGAATAGGTGTAGCTGTTAAGTATAAGCAATCAGTATATTTAAATTTATCAATTAATTTTTGACGTTGCTTAACACCAAATTTATGTTGTTCATCTATTATAACAATACCTAAATTATCAAATATAACATTATCTTCAATTAAAGAATGAGTACCAATAATTAAATTAATTCTTCCACTTTTTAATCTTTCTAAAATATCCATTTTATCCTTATTTTTTATTGAAGAAGTTAATAATTCAACAACTACTCCAAGTTTTCCTAATATTTCCTTTGCTGAAACATATTGTTGATTTGCTAGAAGCTCTGTAGGTACCATAATCGCAGCTTGATATCCAGATAATATCAATGCATAAGCAGCATAAATACTAATTATACTTTTTCCACATCCTACATCGCCTTGAACCAATCTATTCATTGGTTTAGTTGATAAAATATCATTCTCTATTTCATTTATTACTTTTAACTGATCTACAGTTAATTTAAAATCTAAAGTATTAATTAATTCATCTAATTTATTTTTATTAATTATTCTTTTAGGTTTTATTATATCTTCTCTTAAGGTCTTAAGATATTCTAATCTTAAGCAATACCAAAAGAATTCTTCATATTTTCTTCTTCTTAAAACCTGTTTAACATCTTCCCTACATTTAGGTGCATGAGACTTATAAATATATTCATTAATATCATATAACTTATATTTAGATATTAATGAGCTTGGTAAAGTTTCTTTTATAATTATAGATTCAGAAAAAATATCTTGGATTGCTTTTTGTATTACATAATTCTTTATATTTTTTAATTTATAATCACATTCAATCTTTGTTTCAAAGTTTGATAAAAATAATTTAGAAATAACAAATTCTTTGTTTAAAGAATTATATCTACCATATAAGGCTACAATAGCACCCTTATATAGTTTATATCTTAAATAATCACCACCAAAATAAATACATTTAATTCTATTACCATAACAATTAAGATAGAAAATAATCGCATTTGAATTAGTTCTATGCTTTAAAAAAACAGGATTAGAATCTAAATCACCTTTAATGACAGTGTATTCTTCTGATCTTAATAGTTTAGGATTTTCTTCATATATTTCATAATTTTTAGGAAATAAATATAATAAATCTAGTATTGAATATATTCCATTTCCATTTAATTCTGATTTTGTTTTTTTACCAATTCCATTAACAATATCTAAATCAAAATCTAGATTCATTATTTATCCCCCTTCGACAAATAAAAGGCTGGAAACCAGCCTTTATAATTTATTTTTATTCTACTGCAATAATATATGAATAAATATCTTGTTTACCTTCAATTAATTCAACATCAATGTCTGAATTTACATCAAGACACATAGTTTCTGCAGCCTTCATTTCTTCTGGAGTTACATCCTTTCCACAGAATAATGTAACTACTGCTGATTCTTCAGTAATAATCTTTGATAAAAGACTTCTTAATGCGTCATCTTTCTTAGCTGTTGAAACAATGATTTCACCATTTGAAATACCCATATAATCACCTGATGTAATCTTTACACCTTTGATTTCTGTATCTCTAATTGAATAAGTTAATTCACCTGATGTAACAGCTTCGATTTGAGCAGTCATTGCTTCTACATTTTCATCTAATGATGCTTCAGGATTATAATTTACTAATGAAGCATATCCTTGAGCAATTGTCTTTGCTTTAATAACAGCAACATTAACACCATCAACCATACCAGCTGCTTGCTTAGCTGCCATTACAACATTAGAGTTATTAGGAATAATAATTACATTTTTGGCATTAACTGCTTTAATTGCTTCTACGAATGCTTCTGTAGATGGATTCATTGTTTGTCCACCTTCGATTACATAATCTACACCTAATTCTTTAAATGTAGATACAATACCTTCACCGAAGCATACTGCAACTAATGCGAAATCCTTTTTAGGTTCTGATACAGGTGTTTCAACAACAGCCTTTGCAGCATCACTATTATTATTCATAACTTGAACTTTTCTATTATCAATCTTTAAAGAAAGGAATTCACCTTGCTTTTGAGATATTTCAATAGCACGTCCTGGTCTATTTGTATTAATGTGAGCTTTAACTTGATTTTCTTCTCTTGATACAGATAATGAGTCACCAAGTAATGATAAAGCTGCCTTTAATTCTTTTTCAACAAATTGATCTGGCTTTTTTAATTCTAATACAAAATCAATTGAATATAAGAATTTAATATCTTCAACTGGCTTCTTAGTTTCTTGGCTTTGAGCATTAACATCTGAAGCAACTAAGATTTCACCCTTTAAAGCTAAATCCATACCTTCAACGATTTTAACAAATCCAGCTCCACCTGAATCTACTACTCCAGCTTCTTTTAAAACTGGTAATTGATTTGGTGTATTATCTAGTGCCTTCTTAGCAGCTGTAAGATAGCATGTTAATAAATCATCGATTGTTTCAAAAGATGATGCCTTAACAGCTGTAATAGCTTCTCTTATAACTGTAAGGATAGTACCTTCTACTGGTTCCATAACTGCCTTATATGCAATCTCACAACCAGATTGAAGACAGTTTGTAAAATCTTCTATTGATAAATAATTATGTGGAATTTCTTTTAATCCAACATATAATCCTCTGAAAAATTGAGATAAGATAACACCAGAATTACCTCTTGCACCCATTAAGGCACCTCTTGATAATACTTTAGCGTTATCAATAATTGAGCTTGATTCACAAGCTTCTAATTCTCTGATACCTGAAGTAACAGTCATACTCATATTAGTTCCTGTATCGCCATCTGGAACAGGGAATACATTAAGTCTATCAACCTCTTCTGAATTATTTTTTAAGTTGATAGCTCCGTTTATTACCATTCTTTTAAAAAGTGCAACATCAATACTACTAACACTCATGTGGTAATACCTCCTAAGATAAAATTATTATATATGTATATGTAGATAAACTACATCCTAGTCAAAATTAAATTAAATATAAAAATGATTCTAATTTTGTGAAAATTAGCAAAACATTAACATTCTATATAAGCACCTCATTTTTACAAGCTAGAATTATGAATTATTGCCGAAAGAGATAAGCAAACTACCCATTAAACTAGTTATAACAATATTACCACTTATAATGCAAATTGTCAAATAATTCCACTCGAATGAGAGCACATTATACCCTTTTTTACAGTTTTTAAAAAAATATCTTGCTATTTATTCTCAACTAATGTAAAATTATAGGGCTGAATGATTTTTGTTGCAAGGAGGTAGTGACTATGGCAAAGTGTTATTTAACTGGTAAAACTACAGTTACAGGTAACAAGAGATCTCATGCTTTAAATGCTACTCGTCGTACTTGGAAGGCTAATCTTCAAACAGTACATATCAAAGACGAAAACGGAAATGTTAAGAAAGTTAAGATTTCTGCTAGAGCATTAAAGAAGGCAAAGATTGAAAGAGCTTAATTTAATAAGTTCAAAAAAGTGCGCATTTAACAGGCCTTAGCCTGTTTTTTTGCTCTTTATAGACCATAAAAAGCACCCTTGATGGGTGCTTTTATCTTTTTATCTTATAAATTCTTTAATACTTCTATTCTTTCTTTTGGATTATCTGCATTACAAATATAAGAACCTGAAACAGCTAAATCTACATATTTTGAAATTAGTGGTGCAGTATTACCATTAATACCACCATCGATATTAATTAAATAATTATAACCATTCTTCTCTTTTAATTCTTTTAACTTCTTTGTTTTATCAATTGCAGATTCCATAAACTTTTGTCCACCAAAGCCTGGTTCAACAGACATTACTAATACCATATCAACATAAGGTAAATATTTTTCAATTTCTTCTACACTTGTTTTTGGCTTAATTGAAATACCTGCCTTTATTCCAAATGACTTAATTAATTTAATTGTTTCCATAACATCACAATCAGCTTCAACATGGAAAGTAATATATTGACTTCCTGCTTTAACAAATTGTTCAATATAATTTTGAGGATGCATCATCATTAGATGAGTATCAAATGGTTTATTTGTAAGCTTTCTTAAAGCTCCTACAACAGAATAACCAAATGAAATATTGGGAACAAATTCTGCATCCATTATATCCATGTGAATATAGTCTACATCCTTTGCTATAGGAACAAATGTTTTTTCAACATTTGCAAAATCTAATGTTAATATAGAAACTGAAATTTTCATTTTATTTATTCTCCTTTAGTTGATACATTTTTAAATAACTTTCATATCTTGATTTTAATATTAATCCATTATTAACTGCTTCATGAATTCCACAGCCTTTTATATTCTCTTTATGATTACAATCCTTAAAGAAACATCCATAATTCTTAAATTCTTCAAATAAATATTTTATTTCATCCTTATCTATCATAGATAAATCCAATTTAGAAAAACCAGGAGTATCTCCAATAAATCCATTTTCATAAACATAAAGGTTTGTTTCTCTTGTCGTATGTTTACCTCTACCTAAGCTTTTTGATATCTCTTGGGTTTGTAAACTGAAATCAGGAATAATCGCATTAATTAATGTTGATTTACCAGCACCAGTTTGACCTGATAATACTGTAATCTTATTCTTTAAATGCTCTTTTAAATCTTCTATTCCTTCTTTTGTTAAACTATTTACAAATAATACATCGTAACCTAATTCAATGTAATATTTCATTTTGCTTTTTAAATCTAATAATTCTTCTTCTGATAGTTTATCAATTTTAGATATAACAATTAATGGTTTTATTTTTTCTCTAATAATATTAACAATAAATAAATCTAATAAATAAAATGAAAAATCAGGTTCTTTTGCAGCAAATACTAATAATATTTGATCTACATTTGCAATATCTGGTCTAATCATTTCATTTTTTCTAGGCATATAAGAATCAATCATATCATTATCTATTAATACGACATCTCCAACCTTTGGAGAATTTTTAATATACTGAACATCTTTCTTTTTACTTAAAGATTTATTATTAACCTGATATGTTTTTTCACTTCTTAATTTTCCTCTGGCTTTTAAGGATTTAATTTCCC
Organism: Acholeplasmatales bacterium; assembly: GCA_017444645.1. Taxonomy (GTDB): domain Bacteria; phylum Bacillota_I; class Bacilli_A; order Acholeplasmatales; family Anaeroplasmataceae; genus Anaeroplasma. The sequence continues at coordinate 9,381 of JAFSWG010000049.1, forward strand.
CATTTTCCATTAAAACCTTATATACACCACCACATAAATTTATTACTCTTCCTTGTTCCATTAATCCACCATTATTTTATATGCTTACTTCTAAGTTGTCCACAGGCAGCGTCAATATCTCCGCCTTGTTCTCTTCTTAATTGCACATTAATTTTTCTTTTCTTTAATATATCAAAGAATTTAACCATTGCCTCTTTTGTACTTCTTTTATATGGTTTTTCTTTTACTTCATTATATGGAATTAAATTAACATATACATTTAATCCATGTAATAAATCAGCAAGCTCATTAGCACATTCTACTGTATCGTTAATATCCTTTAATAAAATATATTCAATAGTAACACGTCTATTTGTTTTATCAATATAATCAGTTATTGCTTGCATAAGCTTTTCTATTTTATATGTCTTATTAATAGGCATTATTTGATTTCTTATTTCATTATTAGGTGCATGTAAAGATATAGCTAAATTAACTTGTAATGGGAATTCACTATATTCATATATTTTCGGTACTAATCCACAAGTAGATACTGTAATATGTCTAGCACCTATCTCAAATCCTAATGGCTCATTTAATATCTTAATAAAATTAATTACATTATCATAATTATCAAATGGTTCACCAATTCCCATAACAACTACATGTGTTATTTTAATTCCAGCAAGTTCTGATGCAGTTAAAACCTGTAATACTATTTCTGATGTTTCAAGATTTCTTAATTTCTTTTTCATACCAGATGCACAAAATGCGCATCCCATATTACATCCTACTTCTGTAGTTACACAAGCACTATAACCATATTCATTATTCATTAATACTGTTTCTATTAGATTACCATCTTTTAGTCTAAATAAGAATTTCTTTGTTCCATCAAATGATTCTTGTTTAGTTACACATTCTAATCTATCTAAATCAAAATCATTTTTTAATTGTTCAATAAATGATTTTTTTATATTAGACATTTCATCAAAGGATTTAATTTGTTTACGATATAACCATTCAATTATTTGTTGTGATCTAAATGGCTTTTCACCAAGTGATATCATATAATCTTTTAGCATATCTAATGTATAGTTATAAATACTTTGCATCATTTCACCTAATTTCCGACATAATTATACTATTAATTAGTATATTTTCAATAGCAATTTATAATATAAAAATAGAAAAACTTGGTTTTTAAGCCAAGCTTTTAAATTTCATTAATTATGGTTACCATCTAATTTCAATTTTCGAATATTCTAATGAAACTTCTTTTTTCTCCATATAAATATAAAGTATACTTAATGTACCTATAGCAATTTTGCTTAAATAGGGAGAAACAATAATTCTATCTGCAATTTCAAATAATTTCTCAAAATGAATATCAATATGATTTCTTATAATCCCATTTTTTCTGATGTCGAAAAATTAATTTTTCAATAATTTAAACCAAATTATCTAAATAAGTCATCTATAGTAATAACATCTTGATATGAACTAGAATAATCATTTGTTCTTAAACCAAATGTTGTTATTAGTATATTTCTAATTACTTGTTTTTTATTAATAAAAGTAGATAATGATTTGGATTTTCTCATTAATTTGAAATAATCTTCTTTATTTAATAAATATTCATCCCCATAAAATTTCATTTCACATAGATTTACAATATTATCTTTTCTATCAATAACTAAATCTATTTGTGATTCTATTTTACCTTCATTTACATATATAAAGGGATATACTTCTGATGATATTGCGGCTATATTTAATGCTTCTTTTATTTGATTTATATGATTTAAACAAATGTTTTCAAAAGAAAATCCTTTCCATGAAACTATCTTCATTGAATCATAATTTCGTTCAAACATATTTTCGTTAAATGATAAATTCTTATCTACAAATTGTAAATAAAATAAACAAAATGGATCAGTTAATTTATAAAATAAATTTTTTTTATTGGTAGTAACTGGTTTATATTTAATTATAAATCCACTAGCTGAAAGTGCATTAAATGCATTTGATAGCTTTTCTCCTTCTTCCATATTTAATTCTTTTACAATTTCACTTCTCGAATAACCAATTGATTTATTAAATAATAAACGAACAATCTTCATTATTATTTCAGGAGATTTAAATGATGATTTAAATAATTTTTCAAATTCGCTTTTTAATGGTGCATTTTTCTTAAAGAATAAATTATCTACATTTTGCGGTAAAGAATATCTTTCATCTAGCATATCCAGGTAATATGGTATTCCACCAAATACCATATATGCTTGAATGATATCATATCTAGATAATACTATATTCTTTTCTTCAATAAATTCTTCACATTCCTTTAATGTAAATGGATACAATTCTATTTCTTTTGTAATTCGATTATATAATCCACCATAATTATTTAACATTTTCTTTGTCATCCAAGCATTGGCACTACCACAGATAATAAACATTATGTTCTTATCATTTGCCCAGCTATTCCAAAATGATTCTAAAGCATTTATAAATTTAGATCCCTTAGTATCTAACCATGGTAATTCATCTATAAATACTACTTTTCTTTCATCTTTAGATGATTCTAATAAATCTTCAAGTGCATAAAAAGCTTGAAACCAATCATCAATAACTCTATCTCCAGTATAACCATATCTTTTTAATGATTCCTTAAAATGATTAAGCTGATCTTTAGTTGTTATTCTTTCATCAGTATCTTCATTAATTATAGATAATGCAGTATGCTTGAAAGTGTATTTAGAAGAAAATAATTTATTAATCAAAAATGTTTTTCCTACTCTTCTTCTACCAAATACAGCAACAAATTCTGGTTTATCAGAATCATATATTCTTAATAATTCATCGATTTCATTTTTTCTACCTATTACTTTCATTTATGGATTCCTCCTATTTGATATCTTTATTATAACTATTTCATTATCTATTTACAATATAAAATCCGAAGTTTTAAACAAAAAAAGTGTCAAGACTTCGGATTTCACTCTAAAAAGTAGTGGTTTTTCCGAAGTTTTGAAGAAAAAACAACTTGAAACTTCGGAATTTGAATTTTTAGTATTTATATATTTGCGCACTCTATTAATGGTATATGCGCAAAATTTGCGCTCTTATTTTTCCTATAGTGCGCAATTTTTATTAAAAAAACTCGCTAAGTTTTTTACTTAACGAGTCTTAATAATTATCTTAATCTTGCATTAAAATCTTTTTCTAGCTTGGCTAGGATATTCTTAACAAATTCATCAACTTCTTCAGTCTCTAATGTCTTAGTATAATCTTCGAATGTCAATGAGAATGCTAAAGACTTTTCGTCAGCTCCAACATTTTCACCCATGTAAACATCAAATAATTTGATATCTGTTAAATGTCCTCTTGCTGATTTTAAAATTGATTCTTTAACTTGATCAGCTAATACATCTCTCTTTACAACAATAGCAAGGTCTCTTGAAATTGCAGGGAATTTATTAATTGAATGATATTTTAATTTATTCTCTTCTGTAATAATTGGTGTAATATCAATTTCACAAGCAATTGTACCTGATACATCATGGTCTTTTGCAAACTTAGGATGTAATTCACCAATTACACCAATTTCTTGGTTTCTATGCATAATCTTTGCACATCTACCAGGATGGAATGCACCAATACCAGAATATGGTAAATATTGAACAGTAAATCCAAGTTTTTCAAATAATGAATCTAAAATACCTTTTAGCATATAGAATGATGAAGCTTGTTTTTCACCTTTCCATAAATTAGATGAATATAAACCATTTAATGCAATTGCTAAATGCATTGTTTGGCCTTCTGTATTATATACATTGCCAATTTCGAAGATTTGAAGATTCTCAAGTTTTCTTGCTTTATTGTATTGAATAACATCAATAACACCATTTAATAATGATTCTCTCATTACTGCTCTATCTTCAGTTAATGGCATTAATACCTTTACAGGTTCCTTAACATTTTCAACATATAAACCTAAATCTTTTTCTGCAATTAATGAATATGTTACTACTTCATTTAATCCCATAAATGCTAAGATTTGTCTAATTAATCTTGTTCTCTTTTGAGAATAAGTTAATCCACCTTTATCTCTTGTTGCTGCAAGAGTAGTTGGAATATTGTCATATCCATGCATTCTTGCTACATCTTCAATAATATCTTGAACAGATTCCTCTAAATCCATTCTTCTAGATGGAATTGTAATAGTATATACATCATTATTCTTTGAATAAGTATAAGCTAATCTATTAAATAAATCTTCAATATATTCTTTAGATAAATTAGTACCTAATACAGAGTTAATTTTAGCAACTGTAATATCGATAGTTTTAACTTCTGGTGTTACTTTAACATCTTTTGCTACACCTGCTAAAATTTCTCCACCAGCTAATTCAACAATTAATTGTGAAGCATAATCTAGAGCTCTTTCAACTCTATCATAATCAATCTTACGTTCAAATCTAGTTGAAGATTCACTCTTTAAATTTAATCTAGATGATGTTTTTCTAATTGAAAGTGGATCAAAATATGCTGCTTCTAATACAATATTTGTAGTATTATCATCAACTTCAGTTGAAAGACCACCCATTACACCACCAACACAAACTGCATCTTTACCATCAGTAATAACAATATCAGTTGGTTCAAGTACTCTTTCAATATCATCTAAAGTCTTAAGCTTTTCGCCTTCATTAGCTTGTCTTACAACAATGTTATTTCCTAGTTTATCTCCATCAAACGAATGTAGAGGTTGACCTAATTCCATTAAAACAAAATTAGTAACATCTACTACATTATTAATAGGTCTAATACCTGAAGCAATTAATCTTGATTTCATCCATTTAGGAGATTCAGCTATTTTTACACCTTTAATATATCTTGCGTTATATTTATAACATTTATCTGTTAATACCTTAACAGCAATTGGATTCTTTTCATTAGATTCTTCAATCTCGGGTAATACTGTTGTAATCTTTTGATTTAAGGCTGCACCTAAATCGTATGCAACACCTTCAATTGATAATAAATCACTTCTATTTGATGTTACTTCTAAATCAATTACAGTATCATCAAGACCTAAAACCTCAAGTGGATTAGCTCCAATTTCTGCATCATCATCAAATAAGTAAATACCATTTTTGAATTCTTCAGGCACATATTTTTCTTCTAAGCCTAATTCTTGTAAAGAACATAACATACCATTAGATTCAACGCCTCTAATCTTAGATGCTTTAATCTTAAAATTACCTGGTAATACAGCACCTGGGTTCGCAACAATAACTTTCTTTCCTGTTTCTACATTAGGTGCACCACAAACAATTTGTGTTACAACGCCAGGTTTTACTTCAACTTGACATTGATGTAAGTGTGTACCTTCGATTGCTACACATTCTAATACCTTACCAATTGTTAAGTTTGTAGCATCACAAAGCTTAGTCATTGTTTCGATTTCACATACGTGTGCTGTAATTGTATTATATAATTCTTCATCTGTTAATTTAGATAAATCTAAATATTCTTTTAACCAATTCTTAGATACTCTCATGATTACTTTTCCTCCTTAAATTGATTTAAGAATCTAACATCATTAATATAGAAATTTCTAATATCATCAATTTTATGCTTTAACATTGCAATTCTTTCTACACCAATACCAAATGCAAAACCTTGAATCTTCTTAGGATCATATCCTGACATACGAAGTACATTATCATTTACCATACCGGCACCAAGAATTTCAATCCAGCCCGAATTCTTACAAGTTGAACATCCCTTACCACCACAAATACCACATGATACATCTACTTCTACGGATGGTTCTGTAAATGGGAAGAATGAAGGACGAAGTCTAATCTTTCTATCCTTATCAAACATCTTCTTAGCCATTTCAAGTAAAGCACCTTTTAAGTCAGCTAAAGTAATGTTTTCACCTAATACTAGGCCTTCACATTGCATAAATTGATGTGAATGTGTTGCATCATCTGCATCTCTTCTATATACCTTACCTGGACAAATAATCTTAATTGGTTCACCCTTCTTTTCAAGCATTGTTCTTACTTGAACTGGTGAAGTTTGGCTTCTAAGTAATAATTCAGGATTAATATAGAATGTATCTTGCATATCTCTAGCAGGGTGACCCTTTGGAAGGTTAAGCTTTTCAAAACAATATTCATCAGTTTCAATCTCTGGTCCTTCAGCTGCAGTATAACCCATTGAAATATATAAATCCTCTAAATCCATTACTGTTTGCATTAAAGGGTGGATTCCTCCAACTGGTAATGCAACTCCTGGTAATGTAACATCAATCTTTTCTTGTTCAAGTTTTTTAGCAATAATTGCGTTTTCAATTGCTGATCTTTTCTTTTCAAACATTGCTTCAATTGATTGCTTTACTTTATTAGTTGCCATACCAATTTCTTTTTTAGCTTCAGCACTTAAATTTTTCATGTTTGCCATTATTTCAGCAAATGGTCCCTTTTTTCCTAAATAATTAGCTTTCTTTTGTTGTAATTGATTTAAATCATCTACTGATTCTAAATCTTTATCGACATCATCAGCTATTTTATTTAACTTTTCTAATTCATCCATATTTAAATCCTCCTTATAAAAATAAAAATCCTTAGGAAAAATCCTAAGGACGAATAACCGTGGTACCACCTTAATTCTGTAATAAATACAATATTACAGCACTCATTAAGCCTTAACGGGGACTAGCGGGCAGGATTGGTGCCATTTAGAAAGTGAACTCATAGACATTACCTTAAAAGCATTTCACCATATAGCTTTCTCTCTGAAAGGATTTATTCTACCATGTCTTTCCTCATCATTTTTTATAAACATTCATATTATAATCTAATTAATTATTAATTTCAAGTAATGTATTTAAATATTGGAATTCATAATATTTTCAGTTATTACATTATCCTCTACTTTTTCATCAATAATAACTTCAACATTATCTTTATCTTCTATTTCTTCTTTTTTTATTTCATTCTCAATTTCTTTACCTTCATCATTGCCATCTTTTAATTCTTTATATAAATCTATGGTGATAATAATAATCGCAATTAAACATAATATACCACCAAATCTAAATGACATTGCTTTTGTGCCATCGGTAATTGAACCATCTTGAGGTACTACACCAAAGAATGGAATATTCCATAAGAAAACCATGTATCCAATAAGTGAATTAGTAACTGATAATATAGCAACATAGAATTTCTTAACATTAATTAATGCATACAAAGGAATTAATACATCAGATATGTAATAATATCTATCATGCATATGTGGTAACATAAATGGTACAAGTAATGAATACAAGGCAAATAATTTAAAATATAATAAATTATTTAATTCTTTTTTTGTTCTAAAATGAATAAATATAAATGTACCAATAACAGCTACAGCAAATGGAATTGCCATAGATGAAAGACCTAATTCTTCTTTAAAATTTGTAAAAATAATAGTGTATAATGTGCCAGCATTCAATGATAATTGTTTATATGAATTACCTGTTTGGTTTACATATACTAATAAGCATTCTTTTAATCTATCAAAGAATGAATTTGCTGCAAAACATGCAGGTATACACATTATTATATATATTATAGGAATCCAAATAAGATATCTAAATTTATATTCTTTTCTTAGCATCGCAATGATAAATACAGGTAATATAAATATTGTTTGTAATTTAAAACAGAATGATAATCCTATAAATATCATAGCTGTTCTTTGTTTTTTCATTAAGAAAAAGTAAATGGCACAAAGTGAGAAAAATGCATATATAGAATCACATTGTCCCCACCAAGCTGAATTTAATATAACAGTTAAACCCATAATAGTTAATGCATAAGCTAATACAGTTTTTATTTTATTTCCATCTGTTAATTTATATATTATTAGTGATGCAATAATTGCTACACCGAAATCAAATAAAACTGAATATATTTTAATAAAATATAATAAAGTATTAGATTTTGGTTCAATTCTAAATAAACTTAAGGAAAATAAATAATAATTATATGCTGGAGTATAATCTCCGTTTTGTTTTCCTAACGCACTAAATCCCTCGTTATATAGATTTTCATACCAATTGAATATAAAACCATTAACATCACCAGATATTTTATTAAAAACAACTATTCTAGCTACAACAGCCAATATAGTTATAATAATGAAATATATCCAGATGTTATATTTATTAATAAATTTGTAAATATTATTAACTAATATATTATTATATTTTTTTATCATTTCTTTAAAATTCAATAATTTCTCTTTCATAATTACTCCCACAAGTATACATTGTAAAATTATATTTTAATTATCATCTTTTTCATTATAACATAAAAAATAAAATGGTACTAATTTTCAGTACCATTATTGTGGTTTATAAATTTTACTTTTATCTATTACACCAATAGCTTCAGTAAATTCACCATTCTTAGTTCTTTCTAATTCTTCACCTAAAACTCTAAATTTAGAATCTATTGTATCAATATACCATAATACTAACGCTTCTGCAGTTAAAGGCTTTTTTGGTGAACCAAATTGTGGAACACCATGATGGCTTATAAGCATATGTTCCAATAACATTGCTTCTTCTTTGTTTTGATATCCTAAATGTGCTGCAGCATTAGATATTTCAATCGCGCCTAATACAAGATGACCTAATAATTGACCCTTTACTGTATATTCAGTATGAACTGCACCTGATAATTCAATTGCCTTACCAATATCATGAAGCATTATTCCAGCATAAACATAATCTTTATCTAAGAAAGGGTAATTATCTATGAATCCTTCACTCATATGTAGCATACCAATTGAATGATGTGCTAATCCACCAATATATGCATGATGCATTTTAGCTGCTGCTGGATAAATAAAATATTGATCATGATATAAATCGATTAAATATTTTGTAATATCTTTAATAATTGGATTATCTATTTTATCAATATATTTTGATATTTCTTTTTCTGCATCATCGATTGAAAGTGGAGAGCCTTTAAAGAATAATCTTAATGTTTCATCTTGTAATTCAAATGGTAAATCTTCAACATTTGTAAAAGATGTCACTCTATATGATACTCTTTCAGGACCATATACAGCTTCATATTTAAAACTATAGGCTTTACCAATTTTTATGTTTTCTGCCTCATTTGGCATAATCTTTAAATGAGTAATTGCTTTATCTTTATCTGATACTACTAAATTAAATACACCATCAGATGTACTGATTGATGTAACAATACCTATTACTTCCATATATTTTTCTCCTTTCTAAAGATATAAATACCTGGTTGTTTAAAAACATGGGCATTTTTAATAATATCACATTTTCTTTTACCATCAAAGATTAAACTGTATCCTGTTGAAAATAATTCACTATCTTTATAATCATTTTTAACATATAAAATAATCTTATTATAAGAATCTTCGAAGAAAATACCTGTTGAATTACCAGTTGTTATACCATCTAAAGGATGTACCATATTTTCAATTTCTTTATTTGTTGATAATCTAAATAATTTATATTCTTTTCTAATAGATATTAAATCTCGTAGTGTTTCAACATTGATAATTGCTTTATCCCTTCTTGCATAATCTATCTTATTGATTTTTCCTTTAGAATTATATGAATTTTCTACACCCATTTTTGTTCTAAAGAATTCTTGACCTGCATGAATAAAAGGGATACCTTCTGATATTAATACGAGTTCCATAGCTAATCTAGAAGCATTTTTAATATTTTTCTCATCTAGTCCACTGTGATATTTACAATAATCGTAGAAAGTATAATTATCATGGCATTCAACATAATTAATACTTCTTGTTGGTTCATCAAATTTATAATAATCAATACATGAACCCATAATTAAATTATTTAAATCATAATTATTTTTCTCAACACCTAACGCAAATCCTTGGTTTCTATTCCATTGACTTCCTCTAACAAAATCACGGAATCTATCATTAAAGAATGCATAATTTGGCATAGCCTTATGATTGTACATGTGTGCTCTTTTATCGTCTGGTAATGGATTCATCATATTCCAACCTTCACCATAAACCATGATTTTATCTTCATATTTAATTATTTCATCATATGATTCATTTAATGTATCAATATCTAATAGTCCCATTAAATCAAATCTAAAGCCAGAGGCTTTAAATGTTTTAGTAAAATAAACTAAGACATCCTTAATAAATCTTCTGGCCATTAATCTCTCAGATGCGATAACATTACCACAGCCTGATGAATTAGATAATCTTCCATCAGGATCTAATCTATAAAAATAGCCTGGTACTAAATTATCAAATGCAAATAATTCATATTTATAAACATGATTGAAAACAACATCGTATACTACTCTTAAGCCTAATCTATGACATTCATCAATCAATTGTAATAATTCATTAATTCTAGAATATGAATCATTAGGATCAACTGAATACCATCCAGATGGAACAAAATATTCAACTGGATTATAACCCCAGTTATATTCTTTATCTTTATTTATGTCATCTACGCCACCGAAATCAAATACTGGAAGTAATTGTAAGTGTGTAACACCTAAAGATGCTATATAATTTAATCCCTTAGATTCACCGATAGGACTCTTTTCATCATCAAGCATTCCAAGATATGTTCCATTATATTTTCCATTTACATCTTGAGTAAAATCTCTAATTGATGCTTCATAAATAATCGCATCAGTATAATTACCTGAGAATTCAGGCTTTTCGTATTTCATTTTATATAATTTAGATGGATCAATAACATAATTCATTCTAGCATTTGCAGATGCTGAAATAGCATATGGATCATTAATTTTTATAAATCTATCAAATACTCTAACAAAATATAAATATCCAATAGAATCTAAGTCACCTTTAACTGTGACTTCCCATAATCCTCTATCTATGTATGTTAAATCATGTCTTTCAGATTTACCTTTAATATTTAATTCAATGTATATTTCTTTTGCAACTGGGCTCCATATTCTAAATGTAGTTTTTAATTTAGAGTATTCTGCACCTAAAGGACCATCATAATAAAATTTTTCTTCAAATTCAGGTTCTCTAATAATAGCTCCACTATTTAATGGTGTAGTATTTCCTAGTTCATCTATTATTTTGTAATCCTTATTTAATTCAATTGATGATAAAAACTTAACTAAATATTTATTAAAATTATGTTCTTCAACATGACTTATAATTTCTAAATTAGTAAGATTTTTCTTATCCACTAAAGAGAATTCTTTATTTTTTGAATCAATACTTTTATCAACTAAAATTGTCAAGTAATCATATGAGTCAATGAATGCTTCTAACTTACTTTGCATGATTAAACCCCTTTATAAACTTAAATATTGCTTCTCTTTCATTTGGAATAGCAAAACTAACAACTGCCCTTATAACCTCATTAACAACTACCGATTTAATTTCTCCCTCAAAACTTGATGTTATTTCTAGTTTGCTTACAGCAAGCTCACTATCATCATAAATCGGCATATTCATAATTCTTTCTTTTAATAATCTAGGATTAATATTTAATCTTTCAATTATTTTAGTTAGCTTATAAACACATTCTTTATTTTTATATAAAGAATAATTATCAAATTTATTATCAACTAAATTGGCTAAAGATAAACATAATTTCTTTTCTTTAGCTGAAATAACTGGAGGATATTTACGATATTTTAAATAATATGCATAAACTAATTCTTCATTTGAATAACCAAAACCTGTCGCATTTAACCAATCTTTGAAATCTGGAACGTATCTAAATAAATCATATTTTTTAATATAATCAATTCCATTTGAATACTTAGAAGAAACTAATCTAGAAAAATAATCAAAGATTCTTTCATTTGATAATTCTGATAATAAATAGCTTTTATTTCTAATAGATTTTAATGTTGATTCTTCAATACTAAAATTTAATTTTGATGAGAAATATAATGCTCTAAGTATTCTTAATGCATCCTCTTCAAATCTAACATCAGGATTACCAATTGTTCTTATTAATTTATTTTTTAAATCATCAATTCCATTATGATAATCTATAATCTTTTTATCTACATCAAATGCTAAGGCATTGATTGTAAAATCTCTTCTTGATGTATCATCAAATAGATTATCTACTTCTTCTACGATTGGATGCCTGTGGTCACTATAACTAACATCTTTTCTAAAATGTGTTATTTCAAAATTAATACCTAAATAATTAATAGTAACGCTAAGATAGCTACTACCATTATCTTTATATTTAAAATTCTCTTTAATTTTATCAAGTGGCATAGATGTTGTAATATCTATATCATTTGATGGAATATCTAATAAATAATCTCTTACACATCCACCAATTAAATATGCATCATAACCTAGTGATTTAATTTTAGATATTAATTTAATTCCACTATCTATATAGTCCATAATAACACCTGTTTAATTATATCATTTTATTTTTTTTAAGTCTATAAAACAAGGCTTCAAAAGTTGAATAAAATAATATAATATGCTATTCTATTAGCATATTGGGGTCATTAATATGTTTAGAATTCAAAATGAAATTGAAAATACAATAATAATACAAAAAAGTGAGTTTATTACTCACCTTTATCGCGTTGAATCTATCAATGATGTAAATGCAATTTTAGAGGCAACCAAAAAGAAATATTATGATGCTACACACAATTGTTATGCATATATAATTGGGGATAATCAGGATATCCAAAAATGTAGTGACGATGGAGAACCACAAAAAACTGCAGGTGCTCCTATGATGGATGTTTTGAAGAAAAATAATATGACTAATATTTTAGCAATTGTTACTAGATATTTCGGTGGAATACTACTAGGCGCTGGTGGTCTTGTTAGAGCATATTCCTCTTCTGTAGCTGAAGCTTTATCTAAAGCTAAACTATATACAACGCTTGAGGTTGTAGATTTTATGATTACTACTTCTTATTCTGGATATAATTCTATATTAAATATCAAAAATATAAATATTACTAATACATCTTTTACTGATTCAGTAATTATAACTGGATATATTAAAAAAGATTTATTTAATCAATTAAATGAAATATTATATAAGAATAAAATAGATCCTGAAGCTTTAAAAAAAATAGGGGATTCCCTAAAGGAAATCCCTATTGAGTAGTTGATGTAAAAGTACCTGGATATAATAGCATTAAAGCTTGTGTTGCTAAATATGCTATTATAAGAGCTAATAAAAATTGTCCTACTCTTATCTGCCATATTTTTCCTTGCTTGAATAAATTTTCAAATCTTGAAGCAAGAATAACAAAATATGATATTACAAATAAAACAACAAATATTATAGAAAATGTAAATTTATAAATATCTATTTGTAAATCTAAAAACATTAATATCACCTAAGAAAAAAGCTGTTATAATAACAGCATTTTTTTTATAAATTTCCGGCATTAGCCTTTTTGATGTGCTCACGTAATTCCTTTTCTTTTTCAGTAAAGTCGGTTGATTCCTTACGATTTCTTTCAAGACGCTCTCTTCTAATTTCTGCAAGATGAGCTCTAGTTGATTCTGGAGTTCTACCTGCTTGAGCTTCTTGAACTGTTACGGTACAGAAATTATCATGGAATTCAAGGATACCAGAAACGATTAATACATATAATTCATCGCTTCCTTTTACTAATTTAAGATATCCTTCTTCCATTACTGATACAACAGGAATATGATTTTCCATTATTGCATATTCACCATCATCTTGATCGTGAACTACAACATAATCAATTTCCTCGTTATATAATACACCTTGATGTGTTGATACAACAATCTTCATTAGTTAGATAATTCCTTTGCCTTTTTAATAGCGTCATCAATTGTTCCAACTAAACGGAATGCTTCCTCAGGAAGATCATCGTGTAAGCCATCTAATATTTCTTTAAATCCTCTAATTGTTTCACTTACTGGTACATAAGCTCCTGGAACACCAGTGAAGGCAGCACCAATGAACATATTTTGAGATAAGAATAGACGAATTCTTCTTGCTCTTTTTACTACAAGCTTATCATCCTCAGATAATTCATCCATACCTAAAATTGCAATAATATCTAGTAATTCGTTATATCTTTGAATAATTTGTTGAACACGTCTTGCAACCTCATAATGCTCTTTTCCAACAATTGATGGTTGTAGAGCACGTGATGTAGATGCAAGTGGATCTACTGCTGGATAAATACCTTCCTCTGTTAATTTACGAGATAGGTTAGTTGTAGCATCTAGATGTGTAAATGTTGTAGCTGGAGCTGGGTCTGTATAGTCATCAGCTGGAACATATACTGCTTGAATTGAAGTAATTGATCCTTCTTTTGTTGATGTAATTCTTTCTTGTAATTTACCCATTTCAGTAGCAAGTGTAGGTTGATAACCTACGGCAGAAGGCATACGACCAAGTAAGGCAGATACTTCTGAACCTGCTTGAGTAAAACGATAAATATTATCGATGAATAACAATACATCTTGATGTTCTTTATCACGGAAATATTCAGCCATTGTTAAACCTGTTAAGGCAACTCTCATACGAGCTCCAGGTGGCTCATTCATTTGACCGAAAGCCATGGCAGTTTTTGAAATAACTCCACTTTCTTTCATTTCATTGTATAAATCATTACCTTCACGAGTACGCTCTCCAACACCTGTGAATACTGAAATACCACCATGTTCTTGAGCAACATTGTGAATTAATTCCTGAATTAATACTGTTTTACCAACTCCGGCACCACCGAATAGACCGATTTTACCACCTTTAATATATGGTGCTAATAAATCTACTACCTTAATACCTGTTTCAAGTATTTCAACATTAGATGATAATTCATCAAGCTTTGGAGCTTCTCTATGAATAGGCATGTATGTAACATCTGTAGGAGTTCCACCATCATCAATAGCTTCTCCTAAAACATTAAATACTCTACCTAATGTACCTCTTCCTACTGGAACAGAAATTGGTTTTCCTGTTGCTGCAACCTTCATTCCACGAACTAATCCATCTGTGGAATCCATCGCAATACATCTTACCTTTCTATCACCAATATGAAGGGCAACTTCTAATGTTAATTTAATTTGGATACCATTATTTTCTTCTTTTGAAATATCTAAGATTAAGGCTTCATTTATTGCTGGAAGTTCACCTTCAGCAAATAATACGTCAACGACTGGGCCTTTAACCTCAACGACTTGTCCAAACATTACTTGTCGCCTCCTATCGCATTAGCTCCGCCAATAATATCAATTAATTCTGTTGTTACAACATTTTGACGAGCTCTATTATATAATAACTGTAATTTGTCAATTACTTCCTCTGCATTATCAGTAGCTGACTTCATGGAATTCATTCTTGCAGAATGTTCTGCAGTTTTAGCATCAAGAATAATTCCATATGTCATATCTTTGGCATACATTGAAAGTATTAAATTTACAGTTTTTTCAATTCCTGATTCATAAACATAATCTATGTTTTGATATTCAGTATCAACTTTTACCAATGGTAAAAGCTCTTCAAATTTAATTTCTTGAGATAAGCTATTAACATAATGGTTATAAACTATTACAAGCTTATCTATTTCTTTATTTAAATATAAGTCAATAAATTGTTTAGTAAGTGGTTCGATATCAACAAATTGAACGTCATCTCTAATAAAAACAGGTTCATTGTTTAACATAGGATATCCCATTCTCTTTAAATATCCAAAGCCTTGCTTACCAACAGCTCCAGTTATAAATTCATCATTAGATTTATGATTTTCTTTAATCTTATCAGTTAAAGCTTTAAAAATTGAAGAATTATAAGCACCAGCTAAACCACGGTCAGAAGTAATAATGAAATAAGCTGTCTTCTTTACTTCTCTTTGAGTTAAAAGTGGATGCTGATAATCAGTTCCTGCCTTAGCTAAAATTTGTGATACCATAGCTGATATTCTTTGCATAAAATCTTTATATGATTTATATGTTTTTTCTGCTTTTTTTACCTTAGATTGGCTTACCATATACATGGCTTTAGTAATTTGAGCAGTACTTCTAGTGGAGCTTATTCTTATTTTTACCTCACGTAGTGAATTTGCCATAAGAAATCCTCCTACATGAATCTTTTCTTAAACTCTTTTAGATAATTATCTAATTTAGAAGTATCTTGTGGTAAAGCCTTAGTTTCTCTAATTTCATTAGCAATTTCTTTACCTTCATCATTTGTTTTTAAATCAGAATATAATGATTCTTCAAATGATTGAAGCTTTTCAACAGGAATATTATCTAAAAATCCTTTAATTAATGAATAAAGAATAATTGCTTCCTCTTCCATAGCTAAAGTCTTATGTAAATCCTGCTTAAGAATTTCTTGAGTTCTTTTACCACGATCAAGTCTAGCTTTTGTAGATGCATCAAGATCACTACCAAATTGAGTAAATGATTCAAGCTCTCTATATGAAGCTAAATCTAGACGTAATGTACCTGATACTTTCTTAACAGCCTTAGTTTGGGCAGCACCACCTACACGTGATACTGATAAACCTGGATTAATAGCTGGTCTAATTCCTTTGTAGAAATAATCAGCTTGTAAAAATATTTGTCCATCTGTAATTGAAATAACATTTGTTGGA
>JAFSWG010000050.1 GCA_017444645.1 Acholeplasmatales bacterium
CGTTTCCAAATAGAAATGGATAAAGAATAATTAAATAATTATTCAAAATAGTATATTTATGGTAAAATAAGCATATGAAAATTAGAATTATTTCCGAAAATGATAATATCTTATCGGAGGAGTTAAAGCTCCACTTAACCAGAAAACTATATAAGAATTTGAAAGCAAGAAATATAACTATTTTTGTTAATGATTCGCCTTTAGAAACATATAAAAAAATTAATAAAGGAGATATTATAACATTTGATTATAGTAATACTCATGAAATTAATTGGGAATTATATGAATCTAAGATAGATATTATTTATGAAAATGATAATTATTTAGTTGTGAATAAAAGAAAAGATTTATTATGTATTCCAACTAAGGCAGAGCCTAAAAGCTTGTATCAGGAAGTACTTTATTATTTGAATAATAAAGGAGAAGATTTAACTATATCTATTATAAATAGGTTAGATAAAGAAACTGAAGGTTTATGTCTTATAGCTAAAAATAGATTTGCTGCAAACATTATGTCTCCAATCCATGAAAAAATGGAAAGAAGATATTTATGCTTAAATGAAGGTATTATAGAAAAAGATAGTGGAGTAATTGATAATTATATAGCTAAAAACATTGAAACAAATAAAAGATATATAACTGATGATTCTAATATAGGTAAGAGAGCCATATCTAATTATAAGGTTATAAAGAAATATGGTAATTATACATTAACTGAATTTAAATTAGAAACAGGAAGAACTCATCAAATTAGATTACATTCTAAATCAATGGGTCATCCAATTAAAGGAGATAAATTATACAATAATGGTGATGGTAATTTATATTTATGTAGCTATTATTTAAAATATTATGACTATGCATTAGAAAAGGAATTAGAATTTAGTATAAAGCCATCATGGATTAAAAATGCTTATATTTTAATGTATGAAAGATTAGAATCTAAAAATATAATAATTCGTAAATCAAAAGAAACAGATTATTTATCTATGCTAAATGTATGGGGCGATGAAGAGGTATATAAATGGATGTTATTCACTCCAACTAAAACTATAGATGAAGCGAAAGATAGATTGAAAAGAAGTTTTGAATATCAAAAAAATAATTTTGCATATTTTATATGCTTAAAAAATACTGATGAACCAATTGGAACATGTGGTATTAGAGAATATGAACCAAATAGAATTGAAGAAATGGGTATATGTATTTCAACTAAATACCAAGGACTTGGTTATGGAAAAGAAGTATTATCATTATTGCTAGATTTAGCATTTATGAAGTTAAATGCAAAAGATTTTAGATATGGATATTTCATTGATAATATTAAATCAAAAAAGCTTGCTTTAAGTTTTGGATTTAAATATTATGAGACAGAAGAATTAATCAGATCTTGGGATAATGAAAAAAAGGTAGTTGATTTATGTTTATTAACAAAAGATGAGTATTTAAAAGGAGTAAAATAATGAAAGAAGAAATAGTAACATTAAATGGTGAAAATGGACAAAAAATAGATTTTTATTTAGATTGTGAGCTTGAATATGATGATGAATGCTATCAAGTATTAAGACCAGTTAATGATAAAATGGGATTAAATCCAGATGAAGCTTTAGTATTTTTAGTTGAGGAAGTAGATGGTGAAGCTTCATATAGTTTAATTACGGATGATGATTTATTAGCTGAAATAGAAAATGTTTATAATAACATGGAGCATTAATTATAAAAAAATTATATTTGATATTTTAAATAAAATATCTTTGTGATATAATACGTGTGACTTAAATGTCATAAATGAAAGAACAATTGGAGGAAATATATTATGGGTATGTTTGATAAACTACTTGCAAATTTAAAAAATTCAAGAAAGACTATCGTATTTACTGAAGGAACTGATGCAAGAATCCTTGAAGCTACTGATAGATTATTAAAGGAAGATTTAATGGATGTTATCCTTTGTGGTAATGTTGAAGCAGTTAACGCTGCAGCTAAGGCTGGTAATTTCAATGTTGCAAAGGCTACAGTTATTGATCCATTAACTTATCCTGAATTCGACGCAATGGTTAAGACTATGTACGAATTAAGAAAGGGTAAGATGACTGAAGAAGAATGTGCTAAATCATTAGCTAAGTCTAATTATTTCGGTACTATGCTAGTTAAGATGGGTAAGGCTAATGCATTACTTGGTGGTGCTACTTATTCAACAGCTGATACAGTTAGACCAGCTCTTCAAATTGTTAAGACAAAGAAGGGTGCTAATTTAGTAAGCTCATCATTCATTTTATTTAGAACAAAAGATGGCGTTGAAGAAAAGATTGCAATGGGTGACTGTGCAATTAACATTTCATATGCTGATAAGCTAGACAAAGATGGTAATGTAATTTTAACTGCTGCTCAACAATTAGCTGAGGTTGCTGTTGAAACTGCTAAGACTGCTGATTATTTCGGAATTGATCCAAAGGTTGCAGTATTATCATTCTCTACATATGGTTCTGGTAAGGGTGGAACTGTTCAATTATCACATGATGCTGTAATTGAAGCTAGAAAGTTAAATCCAGAATTAGTAATCGATGGTGAATTCCAATTCGATGCTGCTGTTTCACCAGTAGTTGCTAAAACTAAATGCCCTGATTCAAAGGTTGCAGGTCAAGCAAATACATTTATTTTCCCATTAATCGAAGCTGGTAATATCGGTTATAAGATTGCTCAAAGATTAGGTGGATATGAAGCTTATGGTCCAATTTTACAAGGCTTAAATGCTCCTATCAACGACTTATCACGTGGTTGCAACGCTGATGAAGTATATAAGATGGCAATCATCACTGCTGGTATGGCTGAATAATAAATTTCAAATTAAAATACCTCGTGAGAGGTATTTTTTTTGTTATTAATAATATATAATTATTATGGTGATACAATGAACTTTATAGATATAATAAAAAATTATATTCCAATTAATGAGCAAGAAGAAGCTGATAAAAATTTAATATTAGATTTATATAATACATATGGTAATAATTTGTTATTAAGGGATACATTAATAGCTCATATTACAGTATCAGCTTGGATTGTAAATAAAAATATGGATAAAGTATTAATGAATTACCATAATATATATAAAAATTGGGGTTGGCTTGGAGGCCATGCTGATGGATGTAGTGACCTACTAGATGTAGCCAAAAAAGAAATATTTGAAGAATCAGGGCTTAAAAATATTATGCCTTTATCAAATGATATAATTTCTTTAGAAGCATTACCTGTAGTAAGTCATATTAAAAAAGGAAAATTTGTATCGAGTCATATTCATTTAAATGTAACATATTTATTTATGGCAAATGAAAATGATAAATTAATTGTTAATAAAAATGAAGGTAGTGGCTTACAGTGGGTGGAAAGAGAAAAAGCTCCACTTTTAACAAATGAAGAACAAATGAAGCCTATCTATATTAAATTAAATAAAGTAGTAGATAAATATATTTCAAATAAAAAGTCATAACGATATGACTTTTTTACTTTTATAAGATTGTAAAATGATTTTTCCTGAATTCAATTAAACCATCATCTCTCATTTTTGATAATTCATTAGATAGAGCCGATCTATCTACATTTAAGTAATCAGCAAAATCTTCTCTATCAAAAGGTATATCAAATTCATTTGATTTAAATTCTTTAGATTTTAAATCTAAATAACATATGATTCTTTCTCTAATTGTTTTATTAGCTATACAAAAACTTCTTTTTGATAACATAATACTTTTATGTAGAGATAATTTTAAAAGATTTTTAATTAATTTATAAATGGCTTCATTATATGAAATATTATAAATATTAGATACATCTAATAGAATTACAAATGTATCACTTGATGCTACATGATCTACTAATAATATTTGATTATCTAATAATGCATAAGCTTCATTAAAAATATCATTTTCTTCAACATTAGTTAATATTGCTCTTTTACCTAAGAAATTTATTCTTTCAATATTAGTACTACCAGATAAAATAATTCCTAATTGATTTACATATTCACCTGAATTAAAAATAGTTTCACCTTTTTTATATTTTTTAAAGCTATAATTTAATTTTGATAAGCATTCATTTATTTCAATGTCATTCATATCTTCAAATATTTTTAAATGTAATCTACTTAAATTATTCATAAAAACCTCCAAAATGTTGTAATTACAACATAATTATATTTTTATTTTAATATAATAATACTGGTTATACAAGGAGGTATGATTGAAAACGCATTAATTTATTTTCAAGATTCATATATTAAAATATATGATATAATAACAATACAATAAGGAGGCATGCTGATGGAAGGAAAAATACATTCATTTTTTGCTGGCGGAACTGTAGATGGTCCTGGTATTAGATTTGTTATATTTTTAAAAGGCTGTCCTTTAAGATGCCTATATTGTCATAACCCCGATACTTGGACACAAGATGGTGCTGAGATTCATTCGGTAGATTCAGTTGTGAGCCAAGCATTAAAATATAGAGGTTATTTTGAAAATGGTGGTGGAGTTACTGTCACTGGTGGCGAACCACTTGTTCAAATCGATTTTGTTATTGAATTATTTAAAAAATTAAAAGAATACAATATACATACAGCATTAGATACATCTGGAATAATTTTTGATAAAGATAATCAAGAATTATTAAAAAAATTTGATGAATTAATTAAATATACTGATTTAGTTTTACTAGATATAAAGCATATTGATGAAAAAGAACATATAAAGCTTACAGGTAAATCTAATAAAAATATTTTAGATTTTGCTAGATACTTATCTAATAATAATAAAGATATTTGGATTAGACATGTATTAGTTCCTGGTATTACTTTAAATGATGAATTTTTAGCTAAAACAAAAGAGTTTATTGATTCATTAAAAACAGTTAAAAAAATAGAAGTATTACCATATCATACAATGGGAATAGTGAAATATCAAAATCTTGGTATTGAGTATAGATTAAAAGACACATTACCTCCTACTAAAGAAGAGGTAAGACATGCAAAATATTTATTAGGGGTGATTAAAGATGTGGCTTAATAAAGATAATTATAAAGAGTATCTAAAAGGAATCAATGTCGTAGAAGTATCTGGAGAATCATGTGCTAATTGTTTAACACTAATGCCTATTTTAGATAGACTTATTGGCGGTAGAGATGATTGTAATTTATATCATATTGAAGCAAATAACGATACTTTAGATTTGATTCAAAAATATGAAATACATCAAGTTCCTACTATTATGATTATGTATAATGATGAGTGCTATGTATCTTGTAGAGGCTTTCAGCCAGAAGAGATTTTAGAGATCTGGCTAGACAAAAAAATAAGTGAATTGAAGGAAATTCATAATTTATCTTAATTAAGAATAATTCTTAATAAGATTATTAAAAACTTATTGATTATACTAGTCTTATAGAGTATAATTGTCGTGTAGTTAAAGATTTATCTTTAATTAAGTTGTTTTATTAATTAATTTTGGAAAGAGGTTTTATTATATGTATAAAGGATGGGAAGGATTTGTTCCTGGCAAGTGGAGCAATGATGAAGTTAATGTAAGAGACTTCATTCAAAGAAATTATACACCATATGAGGGAGACGGAAGTTTCCTTGCAGGTCCTACTGATGCAACTAAGAAATTATGGGATACTGTATTAGAATATATGGCAGAAGAAAGAAAAAGAGGCGGAGTTTATGATTGTGATACAAAGATTGTTTCACAAGTAAATTCACATAAGCCTGGCTATATTAATAAGGATTTAGAACAAATTGTTGGTTTACAAACTGATGTTCCTCTAAAAAGAGCATTTATGCCAAATGGTGGTATTAGAATGGCTTGTCAGGCAGCAGAACAATATGGTTATCAAATTGATCCTGAAATTCAAGAATTTTATTTAAAATATAGAAAGACTCATAATGATGGTGTATTTGATGCATATACTCCTGAAATGAGAGCTTGTCGTACTGCTCATATCTTAACAGGTTTACCTGATACTTATGGTAGAGGTAGAATCGTTGGTGACTATAGAAGAGTAGCTTTATATGGTACTAAATATCTTATGAAGCATAAGGAAATGGATAAAGCTTTAATTGATGGTGATATGACTCCTGATAAAACTCGTGATAGAGAAGAAATTTCAGAACAAATCAGAGCATTACAAGCTTTAACAGATATGGCTGCATCATATGGCTGTGACATTTCTGAACCTGCAACAACTGCAAAAGAAGCAGTTCAAGCTTTATACTTTGGATACTTAGGTGCTGTTAAAGATCAAAATGGCGCTGCAATGTCTATTGGTAGAAATTCCGCTTTCCTTGATATATATTTTGAAAGAGATTTAAAGAAGGGCATTTTAACAGAAGAAACAGCTCAAGAAATTATTGATCATTTCATTATGAAATTAAGAATGGTTAGATTTGCTCGTATTGAATCTTACAATGAATTATTCTCGGGAGATCCAACTTGGGTTACTGAATCAATTGGTGGTATGGGAACTGATGGTAGAACATTAGTAACTAAGACTTCATTTAGAGTTTTACATACATTAGATAACCTAGGACCAGCACCAGAACCTAATATGACTATATTATGGTCAAAGAGACTTCCAAGAGGATTCAAAGAATTCTGTGCTGATATTTCAATTAGAACATCATCTATTCAATATGAATCAGATGAATTAATGAGACCTGAAATGGGTGACGATTATTGTATTGCATGTTGCGTTTCTTCAATGAGAGAAGGTAAGGAAATGCAATTCTTCGGAGCTCGTGCTAATTTAGCTAAATGTTTACTTTACGCTATCAATGGTGGTAAAGATGAATTAATGAAGGATAAGAAGACTGGTCTTCCAATGCAAGTAGGTCCTAAATTTATGCCAGTATTAGGTGATGGACCATTAGATTTTGAAGATGTTAAATCTAAATATATGGATATGATGGAATGGTTAGCTGGTATTTATGTAAATACTTTAAATCTAATTCATTATATGCATGATAAATATTCTTATGAAGCATTAGAAATGGCTTTACATGATTCTAAGGTACATAGATATTTCGCAACTGGTATTGCCGGATTATCTGTTGCAGTAGATTCACTTTCAGCTATTAAATATGCTAAGGTTACTCCAATAAGAGATGAAACTGGTTTAGTTGTAGATTACAAGACTGAGGGAGATTTCCCTAAGTATGGTAATAATGACGATCGTGCTGATGAAATTGCAGTATGGCTTGTTAAGACTTTCATGAATATGATTAGAAAGCATTACACATACCGTGATAGTGAACCAACAATGTCAATCTTAACTATTACATCAAACGTAGTATATGGTAAGAAGACAGGTAATACACCTGATGGTAGAAGAGTAGGTGTACCTCTAGCTCCAGGTGCTAACCCAATGAGTGGTAGAGACTCTCATGGTGCCCTTGCTTCACTTGAGTCAGTAGCCAAGCTTCCTTATGAGCATTCAAGAGATGGTATTTCTAACACATTCTCTATTGCACCTAGCTCATTAGGAAAGGATGAAGACTGATAAGGAGGAATATTATTATGTCACAAAAGGTAGATAATTTAGTTCAAATGCTTGATACATATGTATCAGATGGTGGTTATCATTTAAATGTAAATGTATTTAACCGCGAAACATTATTAGATGCGCAAGCACATCCTGAAAAATATCCACAATTAACAATTCGTGTATCAGGATATGCAGTTAACTTCATCAAACTTACAAAAGAACAACAAGATGATGTTATTAGCCGTACAATTCATGAATCGATGTAATAAATAACATAAGGAGCTTCAAAAGCTCCTTATTTCAGATTGTTGATTCGACTCTTTGACGATTTTGTCAACAGTCTGTAAGGATACCTTTAGGTATCCTTTTTAATTATATAGTTATGAAAATGAATGAAAACGTGTTCTTATGAAAATAAATGAAAATGAAAACGTATTACTATTTTCATTTAAAATTATTTGTATATAATTCTTTTTGTAGGGAAGAAAAGAGGCTAATTATGTTAGAATTATTTATTTTAATATTATTATTTTCACCTGTATTAGGAGTATTATTTCATGCATTTGTTGCATCAAAAGATTACTACGATTACGACAGTAAAAAATCAAGATATATCTCTAGAGTAATTAAGTAATTAAAATAAATATAAAAAGATAAAAGACAGATTCAAGGATGAAATCTGTCTTTTGTTCTTAATAATATAGATATTATTATCAAATTATGATAATATAAATAATGTATTTTGGGAGGTATAATAATGGATATCGTAAAATTAGAACAAATATTAAATTATAATTTTAAAAATAAATCATTATTAGAAGAAGCATCTAATTTAAGTGATAGATTAATTTCATTTGGTTCATCAACAATTGATTTTGTTGTATCTAAAATGATTAATGAAGATTTATTTATAAATTCTAATCCTTTCTGTGATATTGAATTAATCAATAAAGTATCTAATTTAATTAAATCAGATGATTATTTATTAACAAGAGCTGATAAAATTCATTTGGATGAAGTTATATATGATAAAAAAATTGAATTATTAAAATCTATTATTGCTGCTTATATATTAGATTCTAATGATATGCTAAAAATAGAAGAATGGTTAAATATATTTGACGCTATTGTATTAAATTTAGATTCTAATGATAATTATTTAAAGCAAGCTTATTTATGGAATAAAAGAAAATATAAAGAATATCCATATATTTCATTTGATGGAAATAAAGCAATAATTAAATTAAATGAAATTGATAAAGAATTTATTGCGAATGGAAATACAAAATTCATTTCTTTAAATGAAGCATCAAAGGAAGCATATAAATATTTAGAAGATAATAATTTATTATTAAAAATGACTGATATTGTTGGATACCCAGATCAAGATAAATGTATTAATCAATTACAAGAATTATTTGTTAAAGGATTCATTAATGAGCCTATATATAAAATAGCAATGAAGGGTAACACTAATGGTACTGATATTTGGAAATGTAGAATAATGATAGAAGGATATAAAGAATCATTCTCTGCAGAAGATACTTCTAAGAAAAATGCAAAAAGAATTGTAGCATTCCAAATGCTAAAATATATTATGGATTTGAATTAAAAATAAGCACTGTAATGTGCTATGTTTTAGTTATGATAGCACCGTTGGCAGACGGTGTTGTCATAACTAATAAGTTTAGAAAGATTATTTCTTTCTCTTTTTTCTGGAATATTTTCTTATAGTTACTCTAATAGTAAATATAATATTTAATATTACGCCTATTAGAAAAACATAATAGAATGTCCTTCAATTAGTGTATGGAGGACCTGATGAATAAATCATAAGGCATCACCTCTACCTAAAGGAGTAGCACCGTAAGTCAGCAGACTTCCAGTAATTATTATATATAGTTTGCAAATTAAAAA
>JAFSWG010000051.1 GCA_017444645.1 Acholeplasmatales bacterium
AAAGGTGATTTAAGAAGAGCAAGAGCAGGTGCTGCTAATATCGTACCTAACTCAACTGGTGCTGCAAAGGCAATCGGTCTTGTTATTCCTGAATTAAATGGTAAGTTAATTGGTTCTGCACAAAGAGTTCCAGTTGCTACAGGTTCAACTACTATCTTAACTGCAGTAGTTAAGAAAGACAACGTTACAGTTGATGAAATCAATGCTGCAATGAAGTCTCAAGCATCTCAATCTTTCGGATACAATACTGATCCAATCGTTTCATCTGATGTTATCGGTATGAGATTTGGTTCATTATTCGATGCTACTCAAACAATGGTATCTAAGATTGCTGATGGTTTATTCGAAGTACAAGTTGTTTCTTGGTATGACAATGAAAATTCATATACTAGCCAAATGGTTAGAACAATCAAGTATTTCGCTGAATTAAAGTAATTTAAACTTGATTTCAAAGCCCACTAGTTGGGCTTTTTTCTTGCTTATAGTCTTTTTTAAGCTTTTGTGAAAAATTTTCCGATAACGTTTTCATTTTTTTTCTAAAAATCTATTTTCTTTTATATTAACATATGATAGAATCTAAACAGTGGGAGAAAAAAGTGGTGGGGATAATAAAAGTGATTTATGTACTTTTATTAGCAATCGATTCATTTTTAGACCTCAGACCTTTGTCTGAGGTTTTTTTCTCGGCTAAATATGATATAATCTTCATGTGAGGTATTTTATGGAGTGGAAAGATTTTATTAATGAAGAAAAACAAAAACCATATTATAAGGTATTAAAAGAAAAAGTGGATGAGGAATATAATAAATATTTATGCCATCCTGATTATAAAAACATTTATCATGCATTTACTTTAACAAAATTAAATGATTTGAAGGTTGTAATATTAGGACAGGATCCATATCATGAGCCAAATCAAGCTCATGGCTTAGCATTCAGTGTATTATGTGAGAAATTACCACCATCTTTAGTTAATATATATAAGGAAATGTCGTCTGATTTAGGTAAACCAGTTAAACAGGATGGTAATTTAGAATATTTAGCTAGACAAGGTGTATTATTATTAAATACAACATTAACTGTAAGAGATGGCTTAGCTTATTCACATAAAGATTATGGGTGGGACTATTTTACTGATAATGTAATATCATTAATAAATCAAATTGATAGACCTATTGTTTTTATATTATGGGGTGCTCCTGCAGCTAAAAAGAAAAAATTATTAAATAATCCAAAACATTTAATAATTGAATCAGCGCATCCATCTCCACTTTCAGCATATAGAGGCTTTTTTGGGTCTAAGCCTTTTTCAAAAACTAATGATTTTTTGATCAAAAATGGAATCACTCCAATTAATTGGATTAAATAGAGGTGTTTTATGGATATGAGAGAAAAGAAAATAGATGGTGAAATCATCTATGATGGTAAAGTAGTAAAGGTAATAAAGGATAAAGTATTATGTCCAAACAATAAAGAAGCATATAGAGAAATAATTAGACATAATGGTGGTGCAGCAATCCTCCCAATTACAAAAGATAATAAAATATTATTAATAAGACAATTTAGATATGCATATGATGAGGTGATTTATGAAATTCCAGCTGGAAAGCTAGAGTTAAATGAAGATCCATATAACGCAGCCTTAAGAGAATTAGAAGAGGAAACTGGATTTAAGGTAGATAAGCTAGAATCACTAGGTGTAATCTATCCAACATGTGGTTATTCTAGTGAAAAGATATATCTATATTTAGCTACTAATATGACAGAAGGTGTTAGACATTTAGATGATGATGAATTCATTGAAGTACTATATGTTACACTTGATGAAGCAAAAAATATGATTTTAGAAAATAAAATTAAAGATGCAAAAACTATAGTCGCAATATCAAATTATTTATTAAAATTACAAAAATAATTAAAAATATTAATTTAAATGGTAGAAAAAATTAATTACTATCATTTTTATTTATCTTCAAAATTAAAATAATTAATCGCAAGATAAAAATAATTAATAATAGTTGTTGACAAAATAAATAATGTGATTATAATTGTAGATGTAAGGAGTGATAAGAAATGAAAAAGAATATTATAGGATTTTGTCCAATTTGTAATGAAAAATTAACAGTTAAAACATTAAGATGTGATCACTGCGACACTGAAATAACTGGTGAATTTAATTTGTCACCTTTTGATTATTTAACTAAGGATCAATTAGAATTCGCTTTAGTATTTATTAAATGTGAAGGTAATATTAAAGCAATTGAGAAAAGCTTAAATATTAGCTATCCTTCTGTTAAAAAGAACATAGATGAATTAGTTAATGCTTTAGGCATGAAACAAGTAATTGAAATCGAACAAGATGATAATAAAGAATTAACTAGAGAAGAAGTTGGAAGAATGCTAAAAAATGGAGAAATTAGCTTTGAAGAAGCAGAAAAATTATTAGGAGGTCTATAATAATGAAAAAGAAATATTTAGATAGATTATCTATAGAACTTGATAATGTAAATGCTAATCACAAGGATGATATATTAGATAAATATAGAAAAAGATATGAATTTGGTCTTGAATCAGGATTGTCAGAAGATGAAATAGAACAAATGCTAGGAGATCCTAAAGAAATCGCAGAAAAATATAGAGGAGAAAATCCTTTTACATCAGATGGTTATAATAAAAATTATAATTTGTCAATTAAGACTGTAAGTGATGATATTATTATAAAACGAGGAAAGGATAGTAAGGTTCATGTTTTCTTCGATGATTGTAATACTGATAATTATGAAGTCAAAAATAACAGTGATGGAGTAATTATTGATTATCCAAAAAGTAAATATTTTAGCTTTAATAGAAAAAGCGGTGGAACTATTACTGTTGAGATTCCTCATGATAGAGTATTCTATAATGCTGCAATATCAACTGCGACAGGTGATATAAAGGTTGAATATTTAAAGAGTAAAAAGATAGATTTTACTATCGCATCAAGTGATATGGTAATTCATACACTTGAGGGAGATAATATCAAGCTTGCATCAGTATCAGGAGATATCTTTGTAGATAAAGCTAAATGTATAAGCTTTAACACATCTACAGTATCAGGAGATGTAGAAGCTAATTTTATAGATTCTGAAACCTTATTTATTGATTCAATATCTGGTGATGGAAAAATAAAGGAAGCAACAGGTAAAATTAAAACATCATCAGTATCAGGAGATATCTATGTTAATGGTATTGAATGTGGAAATATGAAAAATACAGTGAAGGGATGGTTTAAAAAATGAGCATAAAGAATAGAATTATTAGTGTTACACCAATGATATGCTTAATTGCATATCTTGCAATAGGATTTATTTGGAACATATGGCATCCAACATGGGCAATATTTTTCTTAATTATCATTGTACCAATTGTACTTAATTCATCATTTTCAAGAATATTTTATCCAATCCTATGTATTGCAGCATTTGTAATAATAGGGGTAGTATGGGGATATTGGCATCCAGCTTGGTTAATTTTCTTAACTATTCCTGTATATTACACTTTATTTGAACCATGCTTCCAAAAAAAGAAAAAAAGAATAGAAGTAATCGAAAAAGATTAATTTAATATGGCTTACAGTTTTTGTAAGCCATATTTTTGAGAGGAAGTAAGAGAGATGAAAAAGAAAAATGTTAGTAATGAATATATAAAACAATTTTATAAAAAGAATAAAATAAATTTTGTTGTTGCTTTTTTAGAGGTATTATTAATTACTGCAGGTACTTTAGTATTATCATGGTTATTACAACAAACTACAGATTTAATAGCTGGTAATAATACTACATTTAAATTACAAGATTTAGCATTAATTGCATTATTCTTGTTTATTGGATGCTTGGGTGCATATTGGATATCATATTTTTCAAAGCCTAAATTTATAACAAAAGGAATATCCCAATATAAAGAATATATATTTGAAAAAATAACAAAGAAAAATATATCAGCATTTATTGGTGAAGGTCCATCTAAATATATATCATCATTAACAAATGATATAGCTACAATTGAAAAGGGATATCTATGGAATACATTTGATATTGTCGCAAATATATTATTATTTGTTGGTTCGTTAACATTAATGTTTATATATAATTGGCTATTAACATTAATAGCCTTAGGATTATCAATAATTCCTATTGTTATTACCATAATATTAGGTAATTATATGGCAAAAACAGAAAAGAAGGTATCTGATCAAAATGAAACATATACAGCTACAATAAAGGATACATTAAGTGGCTTTTCTGTGATAAAAGCTTTTAAAGTAGAAGCAGAAATGATTAAAAATTTCAAAAATAATGTTAAACGTCTAGCAATATGTCAATCTAGAAAATATAAAATTCAAATATTAATGGAAATGGCAGGTCTTGCTGCAGCATTATTAGTTCAAATTGGTATTTTCCTAATTGGTGCTTATTTAGCAATTTCAGGAAAAGGTGTTACTGCTGGTACAACTATTGTCTTTGTTCAATTATTGAATTTTATTTTAAATCCAATTCAAATAGTACCAAAGTCATTAGCTGAAAGAAAAGCAGCTAAAGCTTTAATAGAAAAGATAGCTTTAGAAATTGAACAAAATGTGAGAGAAGAAAAAACTTCTAACATTAATAAATTAGAAGCTGGTATAAAAATAAATAATTTATCTTTTGGATATACTGAAGAAAAAGAAATATTACATAACGTCAGTTTAAATTTTGAATTAGGTAAAAAATATGCGATTGTAGGAACATCTGGTTCTGGCAAATCAACATTGTTGAATTTATTAATGGCATCTAATGATAACTATAAAGGTAATATATGTTATGATAATATAGAAATAAAAGATATTAGTAGTGATAACCTATATAATATTGAAAGTATTATTCAGCAAACAGTATTTATTTTTAACGCATCAATTAAAAATAATATTACTATGTTTCAAGAATTTAAAGAAGAAGACATTGAAAAAGCAATTAATTTATCAGGCCTTCGTACTTTGGTTAATGAAAAGGGATTGGATTATATTTGTGGTGAAAATGGTAGTGGCCTATCTGGTGGAGAAAAACAAAGAATATCTATTGCTAGATGCTTATTAAGAAAAACACAGATATTATTGGTTGATGAAGCAACTGCGGCATTAGATGCAGAAACTGCATACCAGGTATCTAATTCGATATTAAATCTAAATGGAGTAACAAGTATAGTTGTAACCCATTCGCTAGAAGAAGCATTATTAAAAAAATATGATGAAATAATAACTTTAAAAAATGGCTCAATTATTGAATCAGGAACATTTGATACATTAATTAATAACAAAGGATATTTTTATTCATTATTTACAGTATCTCAATAATTTAAAAAAAATTTCTTTTTTTTGTCACGTTTGTAGCTTTCTAAACGTTTTATTGGTAAGGGAGAATTATTTTTATGTCGTTAATATCTAAAGAGGAGTTTGAAATTAAATATAGATTATATTCACAAGAATTAATGAATATTAGTTATGGATATACAAAAAATAAAGACGATTCTTTAGATGTTATCCAAAATGTATTTTCCAAATTCTTCAATATAAATAAATCTTTTAAAACACCAAATGATGAAAAATATTGGTTAATTAGAGTAACTATTAATGAATCTAAAGATTTTTTGAGAAAAAAATCAAGGACAACTAATTTAGAAGAGGATGCTATAGATTCATTAAATTATAATGATGATAATATTAATGATTTAAGATTAAAAAAGTTATCTTTATTAGTTAAACAGTTACCAGATAAATATAGAAAAGTAATAATATTACATTATTATGATTCATTACCAATAAAAGATATTACAAATATCTTACATATATCAGAAAGTGCAATAAAAAAACGTTTGGAAAGAGCTAGAAACATGTTAAAGGAAGAAATGGAGGAATAATTATGTTTGATGATATTGATAAAATAATACCAAAGCTAGATGAAAATGATAAAGAAAAAATATATAGAAACATATCTAAAAAGAAGGTTGAAAAGAAAGCAATTAATAAAAAACTAATATTAGCTTTCGCATCAGTAATTTTATTAGCATTAATTGTTATTCCTATAAGTATAGCTGTTGGTATAAATAATAAACCAGCTAATACGATTAATACACCACCGCTTCCAATAGAAACTCAAACTACTCATGAAGTACAACTTGATGAGAAGAATATAGTTGGAATGGCTGCCTATAGTGAATTTAAAAATAATACAACAAATGTTAAAAAGAGATTCAATAAAAGTAGCGAAGGATCAATTCCAGAAGATTCTAATGTTGAAACAATGAATACTGGTGAAGGTGGAAATAATAATACAACTTCAACAGAATCAAATAAGATATATGATAAAATATCATATCCATATGATTATGTTAAAATTAAAACAGCTTATAAGTTTACAATTGAGGTTGAAAGAATAGAAGATGAACTAGCAAATCAAATCATTGAATCAAACTGTGGTTTAGGTAAAGTAGAGGTTGTAGTTGCTGAATTTGAAACATTTGTTGATGAAAATGGTAATCTTGTTTCATCAGTTGGTGATACTATGATATCACTACGTGGATATAATGGTTATTATACTATTTTATTAAATCATGGTTCTTATGAATATCAAGGTAACATACGTTCTAAGTCTACAAGTAAATTTAGTTCACATAAAAAATTAAATAGTGACGGAGTAGAAAAAGATTTTACTCCACCGATTTTAACAATAGTGTTAGTTGAAGAAAATGATACAAAATCATTATATTTTGAAGCAAATATGTCTAAAAAGAATGTTGAATTCAATGAAGAATTAGCCTTCAATAATATTGATGAAGTTGTTAGAGTATCAAGAGATACATTATATTCTGCCATGGAATTATCCAAGATTCCAACAGTAGAAGTTGCTGCAAGAGTTGTTGAAATAAAATTAGAAAAAAAAGTTCTTATTGTCGAATCAGACGTAAATCTAAAATATGTGTATATGCGTAGTTTTACTGAAGGATTAAATATTGAAGATATTAAAATAGATGATTTAATTATCGTTGAGCATGACAAGATATTTGATGAGTACAACCCGGTAGGTGTTAATGCAAATAAAATATCATTAAATATATCAAATGAAAATATAGTAGAAAATAAGCAGGAATAAAATCCTGCTTATTTTAATAACAAATGTCTTTTCTTTTTATTAGTTTTATTGAATAATATTAATTAGATAGATACTTTAAAGGAGATGAATTTATGAATTTTGGAATAATAGGATTAGGCAATATTGCAAACAAATTTGCTAAAACATTAAATGAAATGAATGAATGCTTATATGCAGTGGCATCACGAGACATCGCTAAGGCAAAGGAATTTAGTGAAAAATATAATTCAGTCAAATATTATGGCTCTTACGAAGAATTATATAATGACCCTAATATAGATATAATCTACATCGCTACACCTAATAATTATCATTTCATTAATTCTTTAGATTCTTTAAAGCATAATAAGCATGTTATATGTGAAAAGCCATTTACTACAAATCCAAATGAGGCCAAGGAATTATATGATTTAGCTAAAGAAAAGAATTTATTTATTATGGAAGCATTATGGATTGAATTCCTACCTTCATATAGAAAAATAAAAGAAATAATAAAGGATGGAATAATTGGCGAAATTAAAGATATTAGTGTAAGCTATGGCTTTGATACAAATCCTGATAGAAAGAAAAGAAAATTTGATTCAAGCCTTGCTGGAGGGGCACTTTTAGATATTGGTATTTATAATATAGGATTTATTGATATGATTGTAAATGATGAAGTAGAATCATTTGATTCAAGCTATCATTTAAATGAATATAATACAGATGATTATAGTGAAATAAATCTTATATATAAAAATAATATTAAAGCTAAATGTGTTACAGCAATAGGAAAGGAAATCAAAAGAGAAGCATATATAAATGGTACAAAGGGTATGATTTATATTCCTGATTTTCAACAAAATCAAGGCTTTAAATTAATTATCGATAATGAGGAAAAAGAATATTCATATCCATTTGAAATTAATGGATTTGAATATCAAATTAAAGAAGCAATTGATTCAATTAAAAATAATAAAAATGAATCAAATATTTATCCCTCATTTAGTTCAATTAGATTAATGAAATTATTGTATGACATTAGAATGAGCTGGAATATGAAATTTAGCTTCGAAAAATAATAAAAAATAGAGGGAAAATTTATATTTTCCCTTTTTTGAAATATTATTTTATGATATTATTAAAATGATAATATTTAGGGAGATGATCATCTATGAACAAGAATATAGTATATCTTTCATTTCTAGAAGGAGATATATCAAAAGCAAAGGATGTAGAAAAAGGATTAAATTCAAATGGATTTATTACTAAGACTACCGCTTTTGGTGATGATTATGAAAAGAAAGTTAGAGTTGCATTATTAAGAGCTGACGCTGTTGTAATTGCATTAAGCTCAGCTACATTAAAAAGTGATGAATTCTTTCAGCATCTAGAAATAGCTAAAAAATACAATAGAACATCAACACCTATGATTTATTTAATCCTAGATGAAAGCATTGATGATTTATTTGATAAAATTTATGCTGACGAGTCATATAGCGATGATGCTTTAATTAGAGCTGATGATTTTAGAGATGATTTAATGACTAAAAATTACATTTTTTATGATGCAAATGTAATTACTAATTTAAAGAATAAATTAATTGAATTAGGTTTAAATCCATATACAAATACAAATGAAGAATCTAAGAATCCTACACCTGTTGTAGAGGCTGCACCAGCTGTTGAAGAAACACCTGTAGAAAATCCAGCTGCAGAGTCAGCTCCTGCTGTAGAAGAGGCTAAACCTGTTGAAGCTCCTGTTGTAGGACAAACAGAATTTAAACCTGTAGAATCAGAAGAGGCTAAAGAGTCTAATCAAACTGAAGAGATTAAAACAGAGGATAAGTCTTTAACAGCTTTAGACGAAGTAAAACAAATTTTAAGCAATAATGAAGTTAAGCCTGCTGGTGAGGTTGTTGCATTAAAGAGAGCACCTAAGGTTAATGAATTATTCTTAAAACAAGCTATAGATAAATTTAATCAACAAAAATATTTAGAAGCATTTGATATTTTCATGAGAACTGAAGATCATCCAAAGGCACAAGAATATATTGGTTATTTATATTTAACAGGTCTTGGTGTAGATAAAAATGAAAATGAAGCATTTGAATGGTATAAAAAGGCTGTAGAAAATGATAATAAGGATGCTTATTTTGAATTAGCTGAATGTTATTATTATGCAATTGGTACTAGAAAAGATGATGAATTAGCTGCTAAATATTATAAATTACCTGCTGATTTAGGTGATTTAGATGCATTATATAAATTAGCTAATGTATATTTCTATGGTCAAGGTGAAGCACAAGATTACAAGAAAGCATTTGCTATATATAAGAGTAATTTTGGTGAGGATCCTGATGCTATATATAATATGGGCTATATGTATTATAATGGCTTTGGTGTAGAAGAAGATAAGAAAAAAGCCTATGAATTATTTAAATTAGCTGCAACTAAGGGAAATTCTAAAGCTTATAATGATTTAGCTAATATGTATTTCTTAGGTGAAGAGGTTGAACAAAATTATGCTCAAGCATTTAAGTATTATGCTCAAGCTGCAAAGCTTGGTGAGGATGCTGCCTCATTTAATTTAGCTGAATGCTATTTCTATGGAACTGGTATTAAGGTTGATAGAAAGAAAGCTATTCTATTCTATAAAAAGGCTGCATCACAAGGTTCATCAGATGCTGAATATAAATTAGGTACATTATCTGATGCTGGTGATGATGTAGAATTATCATATGATGAAGCATTTAAATGGTATAAGCGAGCTGCAGAGCAAGGTCATCCATTAGCTGAAAAGAAAATTGGAGATCATTATTATTTCGGATATGGTGTTAAGCCAGATAAGGAAGAAGCATTTAGATGGTATCTACAAGCAGCTAAGCATGGTAATACTGATGCAATGCTAGAGGTAGCTTGGTGCTATAGAGGTGGAGTAGGAGTAACTGAAAACCCTGAAGAAGCATTCAATTGGTTCGCAATTGCTGCTCAAAGAGATAATGATAAAGCACTTAACTGCTTAGGTGATTGTTATTCACTTGGTATCGGTGTTGCTGCAGATGCTAATAAAGCATATGAAAGCTACAAGAAGGCTGCAGATATTGGTTCAGAGCTTGGTGAATTAAATATAGGTAAGTGCTACTACAATGGTCTTGGAGTAGAAAGAGACTATAAGCAAGCAGCAAGATGGTATGAAAAGGCTGCAATGAAAGAACAAGTAGAAGCTCAATTCTTATTAGCTAAATTATATTATGATGGATTCATCGGTCAAGATTATGCTAAGGCAATTAGCTGGTTCAAGAGGGCTGCTAAAAATGATTATGGTGCTGCATATTACATGATTGCCCATTGTTATCAATATGGTCTTGGTGTTAAAGAAAATAAAGACGCAGCAATGAATAATCTAAAGGAAGCTGCAGATTTAGGTGATGAATTAGCATTATATGATTTAGGTGATCATTATAGTGCTTTAGGTGATAAAGAAAGAGCATTTGAATATTATGAAGAAGCATCAAATAAGGGCTTCTCAAGTGCGACTATAAAACTTGCACAATGCTATTTCACAGGCTTTGGTATCGAAATGGATAAGGATTATGCTTATGATTTAGCATATAAATTAGCATCTCAAGGAAATGAAGATGCAAAGAAATTCATTTATAAATATTTTAATGAAGAAGTATAAAAAAGATAGAGGGAGCCGCCTCTATCTTTTTTAGATAGTAATGGTAAATACAATATTTTTTATCACAACACTCAAAAAAAAATAGGCCATACATGGTCTATTTATCTATAGGTGCTCCTTGTTCATGCTTTAATAAATCTAAATTATAAATAGAATCTAATATTTTAGATATTTTTAATTCAATATCTAAAGCTTTATTGATTCCTTCCTTGATGTTAGTATATATATTAACATCTTTTTTTATTTCATTTAAATATTTTTTACCTTTATCACTATATCCAAGGACTCTAATAAAATCAATTTTATTACTATATATTTCATTAATATCATTTTTCTTTATATTAAATAAAATATATGCTAGCATTCTTTTAATTCTTGTTTCAGTATATCTTTTAGATACTAAAGAAGAAATATAATCATTCAAATTATTATATTTATAAATTGATTTTAATTTATTTTCTAATCCTTCATCAACCATGAATATATTTTTTAATTCATCTAAACTTAAATTTAATATTTGATATTTCAAATAATTATATAAATTATTTTCATCTAATATTTTATTTTTATCTTTAGATACAAAATCCGGTACATATTTATCTATTTGATCTAAGTTTAATCTAATAGAAGAGGCACTTGAATATGATTCATTTAAATCTTTATCTAAATAGTCATTTCCAATTCTTTTTATTGTTTTTAATTCAATATCATAATTATTATCCTTAATTGCTTTATAGTAGAAGAAACCTAAAATATCATTTGATTTAAATGGCAATAAGGATACTGAAGCTTGCTTCATTGATTTTCCATCTTCATTATTTAAAGATTCCTTATTGAATTCTTTATAATATTTTTCGTATAAATTAATATTATTTTCTTCACTACCAATTATTATTTCATTTATTTTACATAAATTTAAAAATGAAACAGTATTTAAAGAGAATATATCAGCTCTTTCTAAAGAATAAACAAATGGTAGCTCAATTATTAGATCATAGCCTAAATCAAGTGCTTGTTTAGTCTTTGTGAATTTATCAAAGATAGATAAATCTCCTCTCATAGTGAAAGAAGAAGACATTATTAATATCTTTAAATCAGAATTAATATTATTAAAATGATATACATGTCCATTATGTAATGGATTATATTCAGCTATAACACCAGTAATTTTCATTTTCATATTCTCCTATGTAAAAATTATACAATATTTAATTTAATAATTAAATATCTATTTATTCTATGATATAATAGCACTAGTGAGGTTATTTTATGAACGAGTGGAATTTACAATTATTTTATGAAAATGAAGAAGCATTTGAGAATGACTTTAATCAATTATCAAATGATATGAAAGAAATAACTAACCTAAAGGGTAAGCTTAATTCAAAGGAAGGATTAATTGAATATGCAAAAATAAATAGAAAGGTAGATTCTAGATTATCTAATATATTTATTTATGCAGCAATGGCACATGATTTAAATCAAAAGGATTTAACCGCATCTAAGAGATTCCAAAGAGTATATGCTAAATATATGGAAGTAATTAGTGCTGTATCATTTATTGATCCTGAAATATTAAAAAATAAAAAAGAAGATGTTATTAGATGGTGTGATGAGGCTGAAGAATTAAAGCCTTTAAAGTATTCATTAACTAATTTATTTAGATTAAATAAGTTTGTTAAATCATCTAAGATAGAAGAAATAATGTCTAGATATAATAATGTTATATCAGGATATACTAATCTATATGATAATTTAGTTGTTGATAAGAATCCAGCAAAAGCTATTTTAACAGATGGTTCTGAAATTGAAGTATCAATGGCTAATTATACATATTTACTTGGTACATTAAAGAAACAAGAAGATAGAAAAATAGTATTTGAAGCATTATATAGCTATTATGAATCACATAAGAAAACATTAGCTCAAATCTATAAGGGAATTATGGATGGAGAATTAGCTGATGCAAAAAATAGAGGCTATAAATCAATTTTAGAAGCTAAATTATATTCTAATAATATTGATAAAAAGGTTTATACATCTTTAGTATCAGTTGCTAGAAACTTTAATCAACCATTAAAGAGATATTATAAATTAAGAAAGAAATATTTTGGTCTAAAAGAATTACACACATATGATAGAATGCTAAAATTTAGAACATCAAATAAGGTATACACATATGATGAATCTAAGAGATTAGTTTTAGAGGCTGACAAGGAATTAGGTGAAGATTTCTACAATAAAGCAAAAGAAGTAATGGCTGATGGTAGAGTTTCTGTATATCCAAGTGATGGTAAATCAACAGGTGCATATTCTAATTCTACATACGAAAAGGGTACTATTATTATGCTAAATCATACTGATGATTTAAATAGTGCATTCACTTTAGCACATGAGGCAGGTCATTCAATTCACTCTATGTATTCAATTGAATCACAGCCATATGAAACACATGATTATACTATCTTTGTTGCCGAAGTTGCATCTACATTTAATGAAGCTAGATTCTTAGATTATATGATGCAAAATACTACTGATAAGAATGAAAGAATAGTATTATTACAGGAAGCTATTGATGGACTTATCGCTACATTCTATCGCCAAACATTATTTGCTGATTATGAATTAGAGGCTCACACTTTATTTGAAAAGGGTGAGGTAATAGATGAAGAAGTATTATCTAATATAATGAAGGATTTATATAAGAAATATTATGGTATTGATTTAGAAACAGAAGAATTAAAGAAGTTCGTATGGGCATATATCCCACATTTATTCCATACACCATTCTATGTATATCAATATGCTACATCTTACGCAACAAGCCAAGCTATTTATATGAATGTTAAGAATAATGTTCCAGGCGCATTCGATGCTTATATTAATTTATTAAGATCAGGTGGTTCTGATTATCCTGTTGAATTAATTAAGAAGGCTGGAGTAGATTTAACTAAAAAGGATGCATTCATGGCTGTAGTTAAGAGATTAGATGAATTAGTATCAATGCTTGAAAAAGAATTATATGAAGATTAATATTGATATTTATAAGGCTATTAAGTATTCATTTGATTCATTATATAAAAAAGAAATAATTAATTCTAATACTATTATAGTTATCCCTTTACTTAGATATCTAATCCCTGATATTTTAAAAATCAGGGATAGCTATAATAACAAATTAGTATTAGTTCTATATCAAAGTGAAATAGATAAAATACCAAATGATAATAATATAGAGGTAATAACTATACCTGATATGATGGATGAAGATGAAATCTTTTTAATGGCAAATGATATAAAAGAAGAATATGATAATTCCTATTTATTTAATTTAGAAGATAATAAGGAATACGAAAATTATTATTCAAAAATATTAGCTAAAGAATTAAATATTGATGATAATGACATTTATATTCCATATATTTATGGTGGATTATTTAAGGGTTTATCAAAATATATCAAGTTATTATTTGATAATAAAATAATAGCTATCAATTATAGAAATAAAGAATTAAATAATGATTTAGATTATGATTTGGTTATTAGACCAAATGATAAAATAGATGAATTAAAAAACATTGTTATTTCATGTAATCTTTAAGATAAAATAATATAATTATTTTCTTGATTAAATATTTTAATTGTGATATCATAGTTTACGAAATAACTTTAAGATAGTCCAGAGAGGCTAACAAGATATAGATAATATTTTTATGATGCAATAAGTGTATTACAATCATTCATTTATGAACCTATGCTTCTAGTCCTTGGATTAGAAGCTTATTTTTTTTGGAGGCAGCAAGATGAGAGGATTAATAACACTTAAAGAATTAAAAACTGAAAAGATTTTAGAATTAATTAAGTATGCTGAAAAGTTAAAAAAGGGATTTAGAATTTCTTACCCTGATAAGAAGATAGCTACTTTATTTTTTGAAAATTCAACTCGTACTCATTATTCATTCCAGGTAGCACTAATGAATTTAGGTATCTCTATTATTGATTTAAACGCAGATACATCTAGTGTTAGAAAAGGTGAAACATTATATGATACAGTAAGAACATTCGAGGCTTTGGGTGTTGATGGTGTAATTATCCGTCACAGCAAGGATGAATATTATAATGATTTAAAGAATATTCAAATTCCTATTTTTAATGCTGGTGATGGTGCAGGTAGCCATCCTACTCAGAGCCTTTTAGATTTAATGACTATCCATGAGGAGTTCGGTGGATTTAAGGGATTAAAGTGCTGTATAGTAGGTGATATATCACATTCTAGAGTAGCACATACAAATATTGAAATAATGGAAAGACTTGGAATGGAAGTATATATTTCAGGTCCAGAGGAATTTAATGATCATTCTGCAAAATGGATTCCATTTGATGAAGCAGTAGAAACAATGGATATTGTAATGCTACTACGTGTTCAATTTGAACGTCATAAAGAAAAAATGAAAATGACTGTTGAAGAATACCATGAAAAATATGGCTTAACAGTTGAAAGAATGAATAAAATGAAAGAAAATGCAATTATCATGCATCCAGCTCCAATTAATAGAGGTGTTGAGATTGCAGATGAAGTTGCTGAATGTCCTAAGTCTAGAATATATAAGCAAATGACTAATGGTGTTTATATTAGAATGGCTGTTATATCAGATTCATTAGATGGTAATTTATAGGAGGTCATATGCTATTAATAAAGAATGGTTTTATAGTAAAAGGCGAAAATGAATTAGAAGAAATTGATATTTTAGTTGATAATGATGTCATCGTTAAGATGGAAAAAAATATCAAAGCTGATGCTAAAGTAATAGATGCGAAAGGCTGTTTAGTTATGCCTGGGGCAGTAGATGTACATGTTCATTTTAGGGAGCCTGGATTTGTTAATAAAGAAACAATTAAGACTGGTACAGAATCATCAGCTAAGGGTGGTTTTAC
The DNA here is from genome assembly GCA_017444645.1 of Acholeplasmatales bacterium. Lineage (GTDB taxonomy): Bacteria > Bacillota_I > Bacilli_A > Acholeplasmatales > Anaeroplasmataceae > Anaeroplasma. The sequence continues at coordinate 15,763 of JAFSWG010000051.1, forward strand.
AGCAGTAATGCCAATGCCTAATTTAAATCCATGTCCTGATAATTATGAAAATTTAAAAAAGGAAATGGATATAATTGAGAAGGATGCTGTAATCGATTGTTATCCTTATGGTACTGTTACAGTAGCCGAAGCTGATAAGCAAATGGCTGATATTGAGGCTATGGCTCCATACGTTAAGGCTATTACAGATGACGGTAGAGGAGTTAACAATTTAGAAATATTAGAGCATGCTTGTAGAATAGCTAAAAAATTTAATTTAGTTGTTGCATCACATGCTGAGGATAATTTTTATAAATATGCACCAGAGGGAGAATTTGTAGCAGTTAGAAGAGAAATTGAAATTGCTAAAAGAACTGGTGTTAAATATCATTTCTGTCATATGTCTACTAAAGAATCATTTGATGCTATAAGACAAGCAAGGAAAGAAGGATATAAAAATATCACTTGTGAGATAACACCACATCATTTAGTTTTAAGTGAAGATATGATTAAGGATGGAAACTGGAAAATGAATCCACCACTTAGAAGTAAAGCTAATATGAAGGCTACAATTGAAGCTTTACTTGATGGCACAGCTGATATGATAGCTTGTGATCATGCACCACATACTGAAGAAGAAAAATCTAGAGAATATGATAAATGTCCAAATGGAATAATTGGAATTGAAACATCACTTCCAATTATTTATACAGAATTTGTTAAAACAGGATTAATATCATATAAAAAATTCTTAGATTTGACAGTATATAATCCTAATAGAGTATTTAATTTAGGAACAAGAGATTTGAAAGTAGGAGAGATTGCAGATATTGCAATATTAGATATAGAAAATCCACATACTTATACAAAGGAAGAAATCTTATCAAAGGGGAAGAATTCACCTTTTATAGGTAATACATATTATGGTTTTACTAAATATACTATAAAAAATGGAAAAGCAATTTATAAGAAATAGGTAGGAGGGCTTATGAACGATCGTAAATTAGTATTAGAAAACGGAAAAGTATTTGAAGGTAAAGGCTTTGGAGCTAAGTGCGAAAGAGTTGCTGAGATTGTTTACAATACTGCAGTAGTAGGATATCAAGAAACATTATCTGATCCTTCAAATTTAGAATATATTATGGTTATGGGTTATCCAGTAATTGGAAGCTATGGTTTAACTGATGAAGATTATGAATCACAAGAATTAACTGTTTCAGGTCTTGTTGTTAGAGAATATAGTAAATATCCATCTAATTTTAGATATACTCATGAATTAGACGAAAGAATGGATGAAAATGGAGTACCTGGTATTTCAGGTCTTGATACTAGAGAATTAGTTAGAATCATTAAAGAAGAAGGCTCAATGAGAGCAATGATTGCTGATATTAATACTCCTAATAATGAATGCTTAAAGAAGATTCAAGAATATACAGTACCTGCAGATGTAGTAGCAAAGATATCTACAAAGAAGGTATGGTATTCTCGTACATTAAATTATAAATATACAGTTGCATGTATCGATTTAGGTTTAAAAAGAAGCTTAATTAAAATGTTAAAGGATTTATCTTGTAATGTAGTTGTATTACCTTATAATGCATCTATAGAAACAATTATGAAATATAAGCCAAATGGATTATTTATTTCAGATGGTCCATCTAATCCATACGATATTGAAAATGTAATTGAAACAATCAATTCATTAAAAGGCAAGATGCCAATTTTAGGTGTAGGCCTTGGTCAAGAGATTATCGAGCTTGCTTATGGTGATAAGTTATTTAAGCAAAAGGTAGGTCATAATGGCTGTAATATTCCAGTTAGAAATTTAAAGACTAACAAAATTGAAATAACAAGTCAAAATGATCAATACGCAGTTGATGAAGAATCATTAAAGAATACTGATTTAAAGGCTACACATCAAAATGTAATTGATGGAATCATTACAGGCGTTGAGGATTCAAAGAATAAAGTAATTGCAGTCCAATATAATCCAGCACCTACAGGTGATGATGATTTCGTATTTGAAAGATTTGTTAAATTAATGGGAGGTAAGAAGAATGCCTAGACGTCAAGATATAAAGAAAATAATGGTAATTGGCTCTGGTCCAATTGTTATCGGTCAAGCTGCAGAATTCGATTATGCAGGTACACAAGCATGTCTTTCTTTAAAGGAAGAAGGATATGAGGTTATTCTTGTTAACTCTAACCCAGCAACTATTATGACAGACCCTAATATTGCTGATAAGATTTATATGGAACCACTAGATCTTGAGCATGTTGCTAAGATTATTAGATATGAGCGTCCAGATGGATTAATTGCATCTATGGGTGGACAAACAGGACTTAATCTAGGTATGCAATTAGCTAAGAAAGGTATCTTAGATGAGTGCGGTGTTGAATTATTAGGTATTAAAGCAAATACAATTGATAAAGCAGAGGATAGAGAATTATTTAAGGAATTATGTATATCTATTGGTGAACCAGTAATCGAATCTGAAATTGCTAATAATTTAGATGAGGTTATTAAGGCTGCCCATGATATTGGATTCCCAGTAATTTTAAGACCAGCATTTACACTTGGTGGTACAGGTGGAGGATTTGCTGAAAATGATGAAGAATTATTACCTTTAGCAAAGAATGCATTAAAGTTATCTCCAGTTAGCCAAGTATTAGTTGAAAAGTCTATTAAGGGCTATAAAGAAATCGAATTTGAAATGATGAGAGATAAAAACGATACAGTTATCGCTATCTGTTCAATGGAAAACATTGACCCAGTAGGAGTACATACTGGTGATTCTATCGTTTTAGCTCCAGCCCAAACATTAACATTAAAAGAGTTTTCAATGCTTAAGACATCAGCTGTTAAGCTAATGAGAGCATTAGACCTTGAAGGTGGATGTAATATTCAATTTGCATTAGATCCATATTCATTCAAATATTATTTAATTGAAGTTAACCCACGTGTATCACGTTCATCTGCCTTAGCATCAAAGGCTTCAGGCTTCCCAATTGCTAGAGTATCAAGTAAGATTGCCGTAGGTTTGACATTAGATGAAATTAAGATTGCAGCAACAGTTGCTTCATTTGAACCAACTATTGATTACGTAGTTTGTAAATTCCCTAGATTCCCATTTGATAAATTCCAAGATGCAAACCGTAAGCTTTCTACTCAAATGAAGGCTACAGGTGAAGTAATGTCAATTGGTAGAACAATTGAGGAATCATTATTAAAATCTGTTAGATCACTTGAAAATAAGGTTGATCATTTAGAATTAGCTTCATTAAAGGATAAGACATTAGAAGAATTATTCGATTTCATTAAGAAAGAAACTGATGAAAGAATTTATGCAATCTGTGAAGCATTACGTAAGGGTGCTGATATCGATGATTTATATGATATTACAAAGATTGATAGATTATTTATTAGAAATTTAATGAATATTGTTGAAATGGAAAATGTTATTAAAGCTAATCCAAAGAATGTAGAAGTATTATATGAAGCAAAGAGAATGGGCTTTAGTGATTCATATATCGCTAGATGCTGGAATATCTCTTATGTAGATGTTTATAAAATAAGAAAAGAAAATAATATTTATCCAGTATATAAGAAAGTTGACACATGTGGTGCTGAATATTCTTCAGATGTTCCATATTTATATTCAACATATGAGCATGAAAATGAATCTATTGTATCTGATAGAAAGAAGATTGTAGTATTAGGCTCTGGTCCAATTAGAATTGGTCAAGGTGTAGAATTCGATTATACTACAGTACATGCGATTTGGGGTATACAAGAAGCAGGATATGAAGCTATTAT
>JAFSWG010000052.1 GCA_017444645.1 Acholeplasmatales bacterium
AAAGGAATAGACTCAATATATATGACTTATTTTTAATCATTTTATTTGAATCTATTCCTTTATTTATTTTGACTTATTATATTAAATTTAGATTTAAATAATTTAAAGAATAACAGAAAAGAATCCAAAGAAATAGAAGTATTAGATATAATGCTATCAGATAAAACAAGTGAATATCTGAATAAAAAAGGAATATATATAGCATATCATATGAATAAAAAGAATTGGGTTTCAATTATATTAGATGATACATTAGCTGATAATGAAATAATATCATTAATAGATATAAGCTATAATAATTCAAATAAAAAGAAATAAGGACGCACTTCAGCCTTTTATCGTAAAGGCTTTTTCTTTTTAAATAAATATATTATTTAAGTAAAATAAGAAATTATAGTAATTAATTGTATAGTAAATATAAAATATGGTAAAATATATACATATATAGGCTTTTTAAAAATTTATAAATATTAATTTTATGAGAGGTGTAGTTTATGATTTTACAAGAATTACAAAAAGTTTCTAAAAAATTAAAAAATGAGATTGCTTTAATCGATGAAAATGAAAAAGTTACTTATCAAGAATTATTTGATTATTCAAAAAAAGTAGCTAATAAGCTAGCTAGGCTAAATGTTTGTAAGGGTGACTTTGTAACAATAGAACTTTCTAGAAATAAAAAGTATTTCGCATCAATGTTTGGTACATGGATGGTCAATGCCGCTTTTGCTGCCTTAGATAACTCATATCCAAGTGATAGATTAGATTTTGTTGCTGAGGATTGTAAGGCGAAGGTTAGAATTACTGACTCATTCTTTGATGACATATATAATGAACCATTATTAGAAAATATTATTTTCCCTAAAGAAAATGATTATTCTTTATTAGTATATACTTCAGGCTCAACAGGAAGACCAAAGGGTGTTTTACATACACATTTATCAATGCATGATATGACAGTTAGAGGAAAGATTGGCTGTGGATTTAATAATTTAGAAGGTAAGGGTTACATTATGGGTTTACCAATCCCACTAAGCTTCATTGCTGGAATATCAGTTTCAATTGGTGCTTTTCTTGATGGCGTTTCTGTATATATAATTCCATATAGTGCCCTACGTGATCCACAAATTATGAGTAAAATAATATATGAGAATAATATCTCTCTTGCTTATATTCCACCAAAAATGATTAAGGTTTTTGAAAATAAAAATCATGTTTTAAAAACAATACTTACTGGTAGTGAAAAGCTTACTAATACATATCGTGATGATTGCGATATATATAATTGTTATGGATCAAGTGAAATTGGAGGAGGTGTAACCTTCTTCAAGGTAGATAAGGAATATGAAAATACTCCAATTGGTAATGTTGTTAGTATAGAAAAAATACATATCTTAGACGATAATAATAAAGAGGCAAACGAAGGTGAATTATGTATTGCTGGTCATTTTGCCTTAGGTTATTATAATTTAGAAGAAGAAACTAAAGAACATTTTATTCCTAACCCATTTAAAGAAAAAGATGGATTTGATATTTTATATCGCACAGGCGATATTGTAAAACGATTAGGAGATGGTAATTTAGTTTATTTAAACCGTAAAGACTGGATGATCAAAATTAATGGTCAAAGAGTAGAACCAGGTGAAATAGAAGAAACCATCAGAAAGGTTAATGGTATTTTAGATTGTGCAGTTAAGGATTTCGTTGGAGCTGCTGAACAAACTTATATCACAGCTTATTATAGTTTAAAAAGTGGTGCAGATGTTAAAGAAGAGGAAATCAAAAAGATAATTAAAGATAATCTTCCTTCTTACATGATGCCAGCATATTTTATAAAGCTTGATAAGTTACCAACAAATGCGAATGGTAAGCTAGATAGAAAGGCGTTAAAAGCTCCTGAATTAGCTACTAACGAATATATAGCTCCGAGAACTGAAGAAGAAAAAATATTATGTGCCGCTTTTGAAAAAGCACTTAATATCCCTAGAATAGGTATTAAAGATGATTTCTTCTTATTAGGTGGAGATAGTATTCGTGTAATGGTATTAGAACAACTATGCCCAGAACTAAAACTATCTACTAAGATGATTTATGAAAAGCGTACTGTAGAAGCAATTGCTGAAGCAGTTAAAAATAATAAAGAAGAATTAGACCTTAATGTTGATATTTATAAAGACTCATTCCCGCTAAATCAAGCTCAGCTTGGTATCTTCTTATCATGTGAGCAAAGAGAAGGAGAAATTGCTTATAACAATCCGATTCTTTTAAAATTTAAGCATAGTGTTGATGAGAAAAAATTACAAAAAGCTATCAATACAGTTATCAAAAACCATCCTGGATTATTAGCAACTATCTATATTGATCAAGATGGACTACCAAAGATGAGATATAGTGAAGAATTTGCTAGTTTAGAAGGCTGTGAGATTCAATATATCGAAGAAAAGAATTTTAAAAAGATTAAGAGAAAGCTTATTCAACCTTTCTATATTAAAAAAGATAGATTATTTAGATTTAGAATTTTCAAATCTGAAGAAGCTATTCATCTATTTATGGATATCCACCATGTTATGTTTGATGGTTATTCAATGAAGGTTTTACTTCCGGAAATCATTGATTTATATAATGGCAAAGATATTGCCCCTGAAACATTCACTGCATATCATGCTTGTTTAAAAGAAGCCAAGGAAAGAGAAAGCGAAGGCTATAAAAATGCTAAAGATTGGTATTTAAAAGAATTTGCTGATGTTGAAGAAATATCTTTACCACAAGGTGATAGAAAAGATAAAGAAATTAATTTTAAAGAATATAAAACAAATTTAAATGTTGATTTCGAATTAATAAAAGAATTTTGTTATAACAACCAATTAACAGAAAATGCCTTTACTACAGCCGCATTCGGTACACTTTTATCACTTTATACAATGAATCGTAAAGCAGCATTCGCTACTGTATATAATGGTAGACATGATATCAGTACGGCAAGAACTGTATCAATGTTTGTTAGAACATTACCTGTATTATGTCAAAATGAACCAACAATAGATGTTGTAAGTTATATAAAAAATGTTAAAAATTTAATGTTTGGTAGTATGGCTAATGATGCATTCTCATTTATGGAGCTAGCATCTAATTCAGGCTATACTAGTGAGGTTTTATTTACATATCAAGGTGATTTATTTGAATTACCTAATTGTGGTGAATTAACTGCAATAAAGGAAAATCTTCCATTTAACGCAACAGGAGAAAAATTAAGTATCCAGGTGTTCCCAATTAATAATAAATTAGTATTTGATGTTCAGTATTATTCTAATTTATATAGTGAAAAATGGATTAAAGACTTCACTAAATATTATCAAGCAGTATTAAATTCATTCTTAAATGTTAAGCTTCTTAAGGATGTATCATTATTATCTAAAAAAGAAGAAATAGATAATATTAATGCATCATATGGTGGAACTTTAGATTATGATAAGAATAAAACATTTATTGATATGTTTCTAGACCAAGCAAAGAAGCATCCAAATAAAGATGCAGTTATAGATTCTAAAAGCTCTTATAAATATTATGAGCTTGATAATGCATCAAATAAAATTGCTCATTACCTAATTTCTCATGGTATTAAAAAGGGAGAATTTATAGCATTAAAAGTTAATAGAGTTAAAGAATTCTATGCTGGTGTAGTTGGTGTAGAAAAAGCTGGTTGTGGTTATGTTCCAGTTGATCCAACTTATCCACTTGATCGTATTGAATACATGATTGAAGACTCTGAAGCTAAAATAGTTTTAACGGAGGATTTAATTAGAAAAATAATAGAAGAAGAAAAAGATGATTCATCTATTAATCTAGCAACACCATATCTTCCTGCTTATATGATTTATACATCAGGTTCTACAGGGAAACCAAAAGGTGTAGTTATTACTCATGAAGGTCTATCATGTTTCCTAGCATGGCAAATTGCTGATTATGATTTAAGCGATAAAAATGTTCATGCGCAGCATGCAAGCTTCTCATTTGATGCTTCAGTAATGGATATTTTCCCACCACTTGCAACTGGTGCTAAGGTTCATGTTTTAGATGAAGTAGTTAGAAAAGATTTAGATTTAACATATAAATATTTAGTAGACAATAAGGTTACAAATTTATGTATGTCTACTCAAATTGGTATGTCATTAATTAATCTACATCCTGATGTACCACTAAAATTTTTATTAATTGGTGGTGAAAAATTCTTACAAGTAGCTAAAACAAATGTCAAAATATATAATGGTTATGGTCCAACTGAATTTACTGTATGTTCATCATATCAATTAGTAGATCAAAATAGTGATAAAGATGTTCCAATTGGAAAGGCTGTAAGGAATACTTATTCATTTATTTGTGATTACAATGGCAATTTATTACCACTTGGTATGGTTGGTGAAATTTGTTTAGTAGGTCCTCAACTTAGTGTTGGTTATTATCACCGTGAAGAACTTAATAAAGAAAGATTTATTGATTGTAGTTTCCTTAAAGGAAATAAGATGTATAAAACTGGTGATTTAGCTAAATATAATGAAGACGGAGTAATGGAATACTCAGGTCGTATTGATTTCCAAGTTAAATTAAGAGGATTTAGAATTGAACTAGGAGAAATTGAAAATGTAGCTTCTTCATATAAAGGTATTACTCAATCAATCGCATTAGTAAAAAATAAATTATTAGTATTATATTATGTTGGTGATACTAAAATATCAGAAGATGATTTAAAAGCCCATATGGCTAGCAGTCTAACTGAATATATGGTACCAAATATTTATATTCAATTAGATAAAATGCCTTTAACACCAGGTGGCAAAATTGATAGAAAAGCTTTACCAGAGCCTGAAAATAAAATAGGTAATATTGTTGCCCCAAGAAACGATGAAGAACAAATCATATTTGATTTATTAGTAAAAATTCTTGGATATGATGAATTTGGAGTATTAGATGATTTTAAAAACATTGGTTTAACATCTTTAAGTGCAATGCAATTTGCTTCATTATTATCAACTGCAATGAATAAAACAGTTCGTGTTAGTGATTTAGTTAATTATCCAACAATTGCACAAATTGCTGCCTTCATGTCAGGTAAATCAGTTGAGAAGGAATATGAGATTCAACAATATTATCCTCTAACAATGTGCCAAAAGGGTATTTTAACAGAGGTTCTTGCTCATCCTGAAACAACTATTTATAACATTCCATCTATTCTTGATTTACCAAAATCAACTGATTTAAATAAATTTGAAAATGCTGTTATTAAGGCTATTGATGCCCATCCATATTTAAAAGCTAGAATTGTTTCTAACGACAATAACTTTATTGTAGAAAGAAATGACGACCTAGAGGTTAGTGTTACGCGTGTTCCTTTAAGTAGCTTAAAAGAAGGACCACAGGATTTAGTAAGACCATTTGATTTATTAAATAATCAATTATTTAGGGCTTATTTATTAACAAGTGATGAAGGTAATAAATTCTTATTTGATGCTCATCATATTATATTTGATGGTGAATCTTTAGATGTTTTATTAAATGATATTAATAAATCTTATCTAGGAGAAGAAATAAGTAAAGAAACATATACTGAATATGAATATGCTTTAGATGAAGTCGAACTTCGTGAAGGAGATAGCTTGAAGGTAGCTAAAGAATATTATGGTAATTTATTAGATGGTAAAGATACAGATTCTATTTTAGTTAATGATGTATCTTTAACTGGTATTGGTAAGAAAATTATTAATTTTAATACTAAAATTGATATTAATAGAGTTGATATTTTTATTAAGGACAACAAAACTACTATTAATAGCTTATGGATAGCTTCAATTGGTTATGCATTAGCGAAATATTTAAGTAGAGAAGATGCAATCTTCACTACTGTATATAATGGTAGAAATGATACACGTATTCACCAAGATGTAGGTATGTTTGTTCATACATTACCAATCGTAGTTGAACCATTTAAATCTTCAAATGCCATTGATTTTGTTAAATCAGTTGGTGAACAAATTCAATTAAATATGGCGCATGATATTTATAGCTTTATGGAAATTGCCCATGATTATGGAGTAAGAGCTGATTTATTATTTGTTTATGAAGGTAAGATTTCACAAGGTGCTAAGCTTGGTGGAGAAGATATTAAGAATGCAACCTTATTATCAACAAATGAACCTAAAGCTGATATATTAATCGCTGTAAGTGATATTGATGATGGATTCAATATTCAAATTGAATATGATGGAAATAAATATGAAGAATGGAGCTTAGATTCTTTCATTAATAGTGTTATTCGTGTATTTAATGCATTAATAAATAATGAAGATATAACTAATATTCCATTATTAAGTGATAAAGATTATAAGAAAATTGATGAATATAATAATACAAATGTAGATATTGTTAGAGATGACATTGTTAGTGAATTCACTAATATGGCAAATAAATTCCCTGATAATATTGCTGTAATATTCAAAAATAAGAAATATACATATGCAGAAGTAGATAAGATTAGTAATAAAATTGCATATTTCCTAGCAAGTAAAGGCATTAAAAGGGGAGATGTTGTTTCAATTATAATTCCTAGAAATGAATATATGCCAATATCAGCATTAGGTGTATTAAAAACTGGAGCTGCATATCAGCCATTAGATTATACATATCCTGAAGATCGTTTATTATTTATGATAAAGGATGCGAATGCGAAATATTTAATTGCTGATGAGGAATTAATAAAGAAAATTCCTGAATGCGATTTACCAGCATTATTTACTAAAGATATTCCTTCACTAAGTGAAGATAAAGTTAAGTTAACAAATCCAGATAAGGATAGCTTATTCATCCTATTGTATACATCAGGTACTACAGGTACTCCTAAGGGAGTTATGTTATCTCATTTGAACTTAGTTAACTTTGCTGCATGGTATAGAAAATTCTATGATTTAAAACCAGGTAATGTAGTATCAGCATATGCTGGATTTGGATTTGATGCTTGTATGATGGATATATATCCAGCCTTAACTACAGGTGCTGCAGTATGTGTTGTACCAGATGAATTAAGAATGAATCTAGATCAACTAGCAAATTATTATACTGAAAATAATGTAACTCATTCATTTATGACAACTCAGGTTGGTAGATTATTTGCTGCAGAAGGATATAAATCTACTCTTAAATATCTATCAGTCGGTGGAGAAAAGCTTACTCCATTAACACCTCCTACTGATTACAAGCTATATAATGGATATGGTCCAACTGAATGTACAATTTTTACAACTGCTTACTTAGTTGATAAGATGTATCATCGTATTCCAATTGGTAAACCATTAGATAACTATAAGCTATATGTAGTAGATAATAAGGGTCAACAATTACCTAATGGCGCTCTTGGTGAGCTTTGGATAAGTGGTTTAGGTGTAGGACTTGGTTATCTAAATCTAAAAGAAAAGACTGAACAAACATTTATTAAAAATCCATTTAGCAATGATAAAGATTATCAAAGAATATACCGTACAGGTGATATTGTAAGAAGACTTGGCGATGGTACAATTGATTTCATTGGTAGAAATGATGGACAAGTAAAGATTCGTGGCTTCCGTATTGAATTAGGCGAAGTAGAAATGGTAATTAGATCATTTGCAGGTATTAAGGATGTTACTGTTCAAGCGTTTGATTTAGAAGCAGGAGGAAAATTCCTTGCTGCATATTTTACAAGTGATAAAAAAATTGATATTAATGAATTAAAGAAGCATATTAAGGATAATAAACCAGCATATATGGTTCCAGCTAGTATCATGCAAATTGATGCTATACCACTAAATCAAAATCAAAAGGTAAATAAGAGAGCTTTACCAAAACCTTCATTTACAGAAGAAGATAAAGTATTTGTTGAAGCTTCAAATGTAGTAGAAAAGGTATTTTGTGATGCTTATAAGGAAATCTTAGGTCTTGATAGAGTTAGTGCAACTGATAGCTTCTTTGATATTGGTGGTACATCATTAACAGCCGCAAAAGTTGTTATCTTTGCACTTAATAATGGATACCAGGTATCTTATCAAGATATATTTGCTCATCCATCACCACGTGACTTGGCTGAATTTATAAAAGATAATAAAACTGAAGCTCCAAAAGAATCTGCAGAAGATTTCGAAAGAGATATTGAAAGAGATTCATTGAAATATAATGATGTCAAGTATGTTGATGAAATCAAGAAAGATAGAGATTTAGGTAAAGTTTTACTTGCTGGAGCAACTGGATTCTTAGGTATTCATTTATTCAAAGAACTTCTAGATCAAAAACGAGAAATGATAATTTTAGTTCGTGCTCGTGGTATTGATCCAGTAGAAAGAATGAAAGGTCTATTGATGTATTATTTTGATTCACCATTAGAAGAAGAATTTAATAAATACGTAAAAGTTATTAATGCGGATATCACTGAAAAGAATTTATTAAGTTTATTAGAAGAATATGAATTTGATACAATTATTAATGCTGCAGCAATAGTTAAGCATTTCGCTAATGATGATAGTATCGAACGTGTTAATGTTGGAGGAGTAAAGAATCTTATTGAAGTAGCTAAAGCTCGTAAGGTAAGATTTGTCCAAGTTTCAACATTATCTGTTGCTGGAGAAAATGTTGATCATAAATTCCCTGATAATTATTTAATGAAGGAAAATCAATTATACTTTGGTCAAGATTTAACTAATAAATATGCTAATTCAAAATTCAAAGCTGAAGAAGCTATATTAGATGCAGTTGAAAAAGACAACTTAGATGCTAAAATCATTCGTGTTGGTAACTTGATGAGTAGACAAACAGATGGAGAATTCCAAATCAATAGTGTTACAAATAACTTTATGAGAAACTTAAAGGGCTATAAGGTACTTGAAAAGTTCCCTGTTTCTGCATTAGATAAATCAGTTGATTTCTCTCCAATTGATGAAACAGCAAAAACAATTCTATTATTAGCTCAAGTACCAGAAAAATTCACTGTATTCCATAGTTTCAATTCTCATAGTGTCCAAATGGGTGATGTAATTGATGCAATGAACGAGGCAGGATTACATGCGGATAAAGTAAATGATATGGAATTTATGATGGCTTTAAAAGAAGCAATGAGTGATGAAAAGAAGAGTATGATAGTATCTTCATTATTATCATATTCAACAAGTGATAATCTTTCACATGAATTTATTGGTGGAGATGCAACTTTCACAATTAAAGCATTATATCGTTTAGGATATCGTTGGCCAATTACTGACTTTGATTATTTGATTAAAGCTATTAAATCATTAGATAGTTTAGGCTACTTTGATAGAGACGATATGTAAGAAGTAAAAAATTATTAATTAAAATAGGAAGCAATGAACGTGGTTTAACATTCAATGGTTCAGGTTCAACTGTTGAATATATCACAGTTAAAAACGCTTCTGATAATGGTATTTATATTGAAGGTTTCGTAACAGTATAATCAAAACTATAAAACTATATAAAACCTAATATTACAATTTTCTCAAAAATCACTAAAATAAATAATTATATAAGCTAAAAATTCATTTTTTTATCAAACTTTAAAAGTGCAACTTTTTTTCTTTTATCTAGTATAATTTAGGTATAGAAAGAAGGTGCTTTTAAATGTATACTTATAAGGTTATGATTCACCCAAATAACAAACAGATGACTAAAATAAGACGTACATTAAATAA
>JAFSWG010000053.1 GCA_017444645.1 Acholeplasmatales bacterium
AGCTATCAAGGCTGTATTTAGATCATGGGATAACCCAAGAGCTAATGTTTATCGTATGATGAATGGTATTCCTTATGATTGGGGTACTGCAGTAAATGTTCAATCAATGGCATTTGGTAATAAGGGTGAAACATCTGGTACAGGTGTTGCATTCTCAAGAGACCCAGCTACAGGTGAAAATAAGGTATCTGCAGAATATTTACCTAATGCTCAAGGTGAAGACGTAGTTGCAGGTATTAGAACTCCTTTACATATTGATGAATTAAAGAAGAGAATGCCTGAAGTTTATGAGCAATTTATGAAGACTATTAAGCTAATGGAAAACCATTATAAGGATATGCAAGATATGGAATTTACAGTTGAAGAAGGTAAATTATACTTCTTACAAACTAGAAATGGTAAAAGAACTCCACAAGCTGCATTAAAGATTGCATCTGATTTAGTAGATGAAGGTTTAATTGACGAAAAGGAAGCTATCCTAAGAATAGATGCTACATCATTTGATAAATTATTATTACCTGATTTCGATAGAGATGAAATTAAAAAGCAAACACCAATCGCAAAAGGCTTACCTGCAGGTCCTGGTGCTGGTACAGGTAAATTAGCATTCAGTGCTGAAGAAGCTGAAAAGAGACATAACGCAGGTGAAAAGGTTGTATTAGTAAGAGCTGAAACTTCACCAGAAGATATCGTTGGTATGATTTCTTCTGAAGCAATCTTAACAATGCGTGGTGGTATGACATCACATGCTGCAGTAGTTGCACGTGGTATGGGTAAGTGTTGTGTTTGTGGATGTGCTGAAGCTTTAATTGATGAAGAATCAAGAACTGTTACAATTAATGGTAAAACATATACTGATAAGGATACATTTTCAATTGATGGATCAACTGGTAATGTTTATTTAGGAGCAATTAAGACAATAGCACCTGATTTAACATCTGGTTTATTCGGTAGATTCATGAAATGGGTTGATGAAAATAAGTATTTAGCAGTTAGAACTAATGCTGATAACCCAAGAGATACAAAGCAAGCATTATTATTCGGTGCTGAAGGTATCGGTCTATGCCGTACAGAGCATATGTTCTTTGATAAAGATAGAATCTTCTCTATGAGAAAGATGATTTTAGCTGATACAAAAGAAGAAAGAGTTGCTGCATTAGCTGAATTAGAGCCAATGCAACAAAAGGATTTCGAAGACTTATATGAAATCATGGCAGGAAAGAATGTAAATGTTCGTTTACTAGACCCACCTCTACATGAATTCTTACCAAAGGAAGATAATTTAATTGAAGAATTAGCTAATGCCACAGGTAAGACTGTTGCACAAGTAAAAGATAAGATTGCAGATTTACATGAATCTAACCCAATGATGGGTCATAGAGGATGCCGTCTTGCAGTTACATATCCTGAAATCTGTGAAATGCAAACTACAGCTATTATTAAAGCTGCAATTAACACAGTTAAGAAGGGTATCAAGGTTGAACCTGAAATCATGGTACCACTAGTACTTGAAATTAAGGAATTAAAATTTGTTAAGAATTATATTTGCCAAGTAGCTGATAAGCTAATTAAAGAAGCAGGAATTGAATTAAAGTATCATGTTGGTACAATGATTGAAATTCCACGTGCTGCCCTACTTTCTGATGAAATCGCTAAAGAAGCTGAATTCTTCTCATTTGGTACAAATGACTTAACACAAATGACATTTGGTTTCTCAAGAGATGATGCTCAAAAATTCTTACCATCATATTATGAGACTAAGATCTTAGAATTCAACCCATTCAAGACATTAGATACTGAAGGTGTAGGTAAACTTGTTACTATGTCAGTTAAACAAGGTAGAGCTACAAGACCTGATCTACATGTAGGTGTATGTGGTGAAACTGGTGGAGATCCAAGAAGTATAGAATATTATCATAATGCTGGATTAGATTATGTATCTTGTTCACCATTTAGAGTACCAGTTGCTAGACTTGCAGCTGCACAAGCTAATATAAAATTCCCTAGAAAGTAATATTTTTAAGACACCTTATGAAATTAACATAAGGTGTATTTTTTATACTCATTTACGCAAAAATATGCAATAATATGCAAAAATAATTGAATTTCTATTTTTTTAGATTATAATTAAAGTAGATAAGATTCTATTTATTTTGAGATTGAGGTGAGTAAGATGACATTAAAAGAATTAAGAATAATTAAAGGCTTAAGCCAAGAAAAATGTGCTAAATATTTAAATGTTGGTCTAAGAACATATCAAAATTATGAAAATGATTCCAATAAAATTAATTCACTAAAATATAATATTTTTATGAATAAATTAAAGGAATATTCATCTGAAATACCACTATATTTAGAAGAAGAAATTAGCTTTAAATATTATACAAATGTTGTAACTGGCATTGGTATTATTGCATTATCAAATCAAGTTACAAATTATAAAAAAAGAGATTGCTATAAATTATTAGAAAAATATATTTATGGTAATTATATAGGTAAAATTTGTATCTTATATGGATTAAGAAGAACAGGTAAAACAACATTATTATTTCAAATGCTTGGTGAATTATTAAATGAAAAGGTTGCATATATAAAAATAAAAACAACTGATACAATGTCTAATTTAACCAAAGACCTAAATACTCTTTTTAAAAATGGATATAAATACATATTTATAGATGAAATCACACTTTTAGATGATTTTATTAATACATCTGCAGTTTTATCAGATATTTTTAGTTCAATGGGAATGAAAATAGTAGTTTCAGGTACAGATTCATTAGGATTTCAAATGGCTAATAGAGATGAATTATATGATAGAAACATAATGATTCATACATCATTTATTCCATTTAGAGAATATGAAAATCTTTTAGGTATTCGTGATATTGATAAATATATTGAATATGGTGGAACCCTAAAGATGGAAAATATGACTCTAGATGATCCTGATTATATGTTTGATGATGTATCATTTAGAGATGATGAATCAACAAGAAAATATATAGATACATCTATCAGTAGAAATATTCAACATACATTAAAAAATGATAATAATGGAGAATATTTTAATCAATTAAAGGATTTATATAATAATGGTGAATTAACAAATGTAATAAATAGAATAGTAGAAAATATGAACCATAATTTCTTATTAAATGTGATAGAAGAAAAATTTAAATCACATGATTTTGGTTCTGCCAAAAATCTATTATTACATGAAATACCAAATAAAACTGCCTATATATTAGATGATGTTAATAAAGATAAGATAATAGAAAGGCTTAAAAGAATAATAGAAATAAAGGAAAAAGAAGAAACAAATATTGTTGTTACAATAGACCATATTGAAAAAATAAAGAAATACCTAATAATGCTAGATTTAATAGTAAATTGTCCAGATGTATACGAAAGTGGAAAAAAAGAGGACCACTATATATTTACACAACCTGGTATGAGATATTCTATTGCTAAAGCATTAGTATATTCATTACTACAAGATGAATATTTTAATTCTAATTCTGAATTAGATAAAAAACATATCATCGATAAAATACTAGAAGATGTTAAAGGTAGAATGCTTGAAGAAATTGTATTATTAGAAACAACTAAGTCAATTAGTAAAAATAAAAAAGCATTTAAATTCAAATTCGATATAGGTGGAGAATTTGATATGGTAATTTATGATACGATTAATAATAATTGTTCCATTTATGAGATTAAACATAGTAATAAAATAATTAAAAATCAAGCGAGATATTTATTAGATGAGGAAAAATGCAACATCATTAAAAATAAATATGGTGAGATAACAAAAAAAGTAATAATTTATCGAGGTAAAACCACTAAAAATGATGATAATATCTCATATTTAAACGTAGAAGAGTACTTAATTTCATTAAAATAAGCAATAATTATATTACAGGACTAAAAGTCCTGTTTTATTTTTAAAAAAAATATGATAGAATAGAATAAAGGATAGGTCGATTCATATGGCGGATATTAAAGAAGTAATTCAAATTTATGGTATTGAATGCAGTAAGCCAAAATTATTACCATACAGTGGAAAAACTGAATATTTATTAAATCAAGACTATATTCTAGAGGTAAATACAACTGAAATTCTAACTGAAAACAAGATAGAATTAATTAATAAGCTTGTTGATAGATATAGAGAATTTGGTTTATTAGCTCCAAAATATATTAAAAATCTTGATAACGAATATGTATATGTTGATGGTGATACATATTATGTTGTTTATGAATACATTAATGAAAGTCTATTAAAAGATTGTAAAGACATTAAGTATCTAGAAATTAATAAAGAATTATATAAATATATCGGTGATTATTCATCAATGTATAAAAATGAAAACATAATGCCATTTAGAACTACTCATTCAATTATTGATTTATCACCTGTAGATTCAGAAATCGATGAAAAACAAGTTAATCTTAATTCATTATGCGAATCTTTAGCTAAAGCTGGTTTTATTGATTTAAAAAATAAATTAATAAAATATAATGATAATATAAGAAAAGAATTAAAAGAAATCTACAAAAAATTACCAAGATGCAATTATCATGGTAATTTAACAAGTAGAAACATATTAATAAAAGATAATCATTTTGCAGGATTAACAGATTTTTCATTAGCTGGTAGTGAAGTAATTGTAAACTATTTCGCAAACGAAGCTAGAGCGGATATTTCAGAAGATGAATTTTTAGTTTTCTCAGCTGCTGAAATAAGAAATAGGATAATTAATAGCCATAAGAAAAACATAGGATTAATATTAGATCATTATGTTATGACACCTGACGAGAAGAAAGCATTAGAATTATATAATAAATTATTATTCATTTCTGGATTCTCTTATTATACAGTATATAGAAATGTATTAAGAACAAAAAATAGAAATAAGGTAACAAGTTTATTATATATGCTAATAGTTTAGTTTTAATTTTTAATTGAAAGATGTGATTGAAATGGACCTAAGTTTTTTTAAGGGAAAAGAAAACGCACTTGACGACTTAACAGGTGTATATGAAAGACAAGTAATTGTTTCATATATGCAATATTTAATTAGTCAAGATCAAAAATTTACTTTTTCGATATTAGATATTGATAATTTTAAATTCGTAAATGATAATTATGGTCATTTAGTCGGCGATGAAGTATTAAAATGTGTTGCCGAAGATTTAAAAAGAGTATCTAAAGATTTTGGTGTCGTTGGTCGTTATGGTGGAGATGAATTTATATTTGTTTTCCCTGATGTACAAGAATATGATGATGCATGGCAATGTGGATTCAATATTTTAAAATCAACTAATAATCTAGTAATCCCATCTGCAAAAACCCTAAATGTTTCGTATACAATGGGGGTTTCTAGATATCCATCAGATACTAGAGATATAGATGAATTATTTACTTTAGCTGATAAAGCCTTATATAGAGGAAAAATAAAAGGAAGAAATTGTTTTATCATTTATCTTCCAGAAAAACATAAAAATATTGATTTATTAACAAAAAGAGATAAAGTATATACTCCAATGCATATAAATAATAAAATATATGAAATGCTAACATCTAATGATGATATTGAGAAAGTATTAACTGACGCTTTGGCATTTGTAGGATCATATTTAATGCTTGAACATATTTGTATAGAAACGGTTGATAAAGAACTGAAGTTTGATTATCATCATCCACTTGCGAAAAGAACAGGTGGATATAAGCCATATGGAATTGAAACAATTTTAGAAAAATGTGATTCCCAAGGTTTATTTTATGAGAATGTTACAACTAATAAATATAAAGAGAATCCATGTGAATTATATAAAGAATTTGAAGAACAAAAGATTTATGCATCATTCTTATCAAGAATCAAAGCTTTTGATAAATTATATGGCTTCTTAAGAGTTGATATGGTTGCTACAGACACAGGTAGAATCTGGCAACAAAATGATTTAGTTATATTAGTTAATTTAGCTAATATAATTGGACTAGTACTATATAGTAAAAAGAAAAAAATTTAAAGTGAGGTTTAGCCTCACTTTATTTACTTTATATATAATTTTTAGTATAATCATTATGTTTTTAGGAGATGGTATAAATGTATGATTTACATCATTTAAAAGGAAATACATATTATATAGATGGACCTACTAATTGTGGTGTCTATGTATTAAATGATAAAAATGAAGTGTTATTATTTGATTGTGGCACAGAAGATGATGCACCACATATTTATGAAACATTAAAAAATAATGGAATGACTATTACTCATTTGGTATTTTCTCATTGCCATTCAGATCATAGCCAAGGCTGTCATTTTATACACCAAATGACTAATTGTAAAATGTTTGCCTCTAAGGTAGAAAGAGGATTCTTTAGAGATCCAAAGTTAGATATTGGATTTTTATATGGAGGATATCCTCTAGATGAATACGATGGTAAGCTAATGCATGTAGATATGAATGATGAAATATATGCTATGGATCAAATACCTGAAGGTGTAGAATGGTTTCACTTACCAGGACATCACTGGGGAATGATTGGAATTAAAACATCAGATGATGTTTATTTTGTAGCTGATACACTAGGTTCAATTGATTTAGTAGAAAGAGCACATATATTACTAATATATGATGTAAAGGGATATCTAGAATCATTAAATTTTGTAGAATCACTAGATGGTAAATTAGTAGTACCATCACATTCACAAGCTACAAATAATATTAAACCAGTAGTAGAATTTAATAGAAATCAAATCTATAAAATAATAGATATATTATTAGATTATTTAAAGGAAGAACATAATTGTACTGAATGCTGTAGCTATGTATTTGATTATTTTAAATTAAGAATTACATATAATAAATATATGTTAATTTTATCTACAGTAAGAAGCTATTTATCATATTTAAGTAATAGTAAAAAAATTAAGAATTATTTTAAAGATAATAGATTAGTATTTATTAATGAAAACAAATAAATGAGATTCAATTACTGAATCTCATTTTTTCTTTAATACTATTAAAATTCTTTCATCCTCAGGTGTTAAATCATCATTGAAATCTCCACCTATTTTTAGTACTTCAAATCTTTTATCTAATAAATCTTTTATTTCATAAAAATATTCATAATATGATTCTTTAATTAATTCATCACCTTCATAAATACTAATATCATGTTTTAGAGTAGTATTATTATATTTCTTAGTAATCCAATTAATCTTAAATGTTTCAAAATCTTCATTCATATTATTTTCTGAATATTCTTTAAACATTTCTTTAGAGAATATATCAAATATGAAATAGCCATTATCCTTCAAATTTGAATAAACACAATCAAATAATTTCTTTATTTCTTTTAAATCTTTTAAGAAATTAACTGAATCAAAGAAGCATGTTATTACATCTTTCTTTTCTTCACATCTAAAATTAGTCATATCTGCAACATAAAAATTAATATCTAATCTATTAATTTTTCTTTTTTCATTAGCTATTTCAATTATTTCTTCTGATAAATCAGAAGCCTCTACATCATAACCATTTAATTTAAGCATTGTAGCAAAAGTACCAGTACCACAAGCTAAATCTAAAATCTTATCATCTTTTTTTAAATATGGTTCAACAAATTCGACCCATAAATCATAATTCATTCCTTGCATTATTTCATCATAATAATATGCAAATTTCTTATATGCATTTTTCATTGCTTCTTAACCTCTAATTTATTAATAAAATCAATATCAGGATCTATATAAATAGTCTTTTGATGAGTATATGATACAAAGCAAGCTCTTTTTCCTGGTATCTTTTTAATATATCTAATCTTAGTATAATCTACCGCAACTGAAGAAGAATCCTTGGCAGAAGAATAATAGGATGCAAGAGTTGCTGCAGCTCTTATTTCATCTTCAGTTAATTCAGTATCCTTGTGGACAACTACGTGGCTACCTGGTGCGTCTTTAACATGAAACCAAGTATCATTTGGTTTAGAAAATTTATGTGTTAAATATTCATTTTGAATATTATTTTTACCAACTGATATAAATGTATCATTAACTATATATGTTAATAACCTTGGTTTCTTTTCTTTTTTCTTATTAGAAAGCGGCTTAAATAAATATTTATTTTTAATTAATTCATCTTTAATATCTATAGCTTCATTGATACTAGCATCTAATAATTGATAATAAACAATATTAAAATATTCTTTTTCGTCTTCAGCAACCTTAATTTGTTCATCAATATATTTCACTGATGTTTTCATCTTTTGATATTTTTTAAAGAAACGATTAGAATTCTCTAGGATAGTATATTTATCATCTAATAATATTCTATCTTCTTTATTAGTATAATAATTATAAACATCTTCATATTTTCTTTTTTCTTTTAATGATTTAGATGTAAGAAGAAGTTCACCTTTAATTCTATATTCATCAGCATTTTTAGTTTCATCTAATAATTTATTTAATTTTAAAATCTTTTCATCATGTTTTTTTATTTGTTTTTTTACAAATGATAATAAATCATCAGTTTTAGCTTTAACCTTTGATTTCATATCTATTTCATAATAATAATCATCTAATAATTCTGATAATGTATTATATTCTTTGATTATTTCATAAGATAATGGATTAAAATAAAAATCATTTTTATTATTAAATCCTTTAATAATTACAGGCTTTATTTCACTATGAATATCATTATAAAATTTTCTTTCATGCATATCACATAAAAATGCAGAATAAGCAGTAGACAAGGATACTCCATTAAAAATCTCTATTAATTTTTTTGGATCATTAATCTTTTCTTTTTCAAATATATTACTTAATTCATCTAGACTATAATCAAAAGGATTTAATTTATTATTTAATGGAAAGCTATAAATAGCGTTAGGTAATATAGTTCTATTATATTCACCAACACCATCATGCTTTAGGGCCTCTATAATTCTATATTCTTCATCAGTTAATATTAGATTAGAATACCTACCCATTATTTCACAAATTAAATATTTAGTATTTTTATCCTGCATTTCGTTATAACCAGTTAATTTAAATACTATAATTCTATCAGTATTATTTTGAAAAATATCTTCAATAAAATATCCTTCAATATGCTTTCTAAGTAGCATAGTAAAACTTTTTGGTGATAATGTATTATCATATATTCTATTAGTAAAATGAATTCTAGAAAATTCAGAAGAAAATGATAACATCAAATTATAATTATTTCTTTGACTTCTAACAGTTAAAATAAAATCAGTATCACCTGATTCATTTATTTTTGATATTCTTCCTGTTTTTAAGATATTAAATTCATCTTTTAGTTTATATAAAAATATACCATCAAACATAAAATCACCTAAATAAGTATAGCATTTTTTAATAAAATTATCTATAATTACCATCTATTTTATAGTATAATTACTATGAGGTATATTATCTATGGGTTTATTTGGACATTCAAAACAAAAAGATAAGCTAATTAAATATTTAAAAGAAAAAAATATATCATCAAATGAAAAAGATGGAAAAATAGAAATAGAATTATTATTTAAAGATAAAGGATTCTCTTTATATCCATATTTTGTTGTCGATGATGATAATGATTATTTTTCTATTATTATTAATCTTAAAAAAGTAGAAAAAACAAGTGTTGATTTGCTTGAAAAAATCAATGATTTTAATCTATTAAGTCAATATTTTACTTTAAAGATTTCTAATGATAATATTTTATATTTAGAATATAATTCTATTTTCAATGATAATATTAAAGATATTTTTGATTGTACAATTAATTCATTATATAGTTTATCTGAAGCTATAGATAATATATAAATATATTGATATTTCATTTAAAATATTATAAAATCTATTCAAATAAAAGGAGGAGTGACAATGAAACTTAATGATAGAGGCCTATTAGTTGTAATATCTGGTCCATCAGGTGTTGGTAAAGGTACAGTAAGAAAAGCATTATTTGAAATGCCAAATCATAATTTAACATATAGTGTATCTATGACAACAAGAAAAATTAGACCTGGTGAGGTTGATGGTAAAGATTATTATTTTGTTTCAAGAGATGAATTCGAGCAAAAGATAAGAGATGGAAAGCTTCTTGAGCATGCTGAATTTGTTGGTAATTATTATGGTACTCCTCTAGATAAGGTTAACGAAAAGCTAGAGATGGGAAATGAAGTTGTTCTTGAAATCGAAGTAGAGGGAGCAAGACAGGTTAAAGAAAAAATGCCTGATTGTGTAATGATTTTCATTGCTCCACCATCTAAACAAGATTTATATAATAGATTAAAAAAGCGTGGAACTGAATCTGAAGAAATAATCAGAGAAAGAATCGCAAAGGCAGATAGAGAATTTAAAAAGGCATATTTATATGACTACATCGTAGTAAACGATGAAGTAAATAATGCTGCCGATAGAATAATGGCAATTATTCGTGCTGAACATGCTAAAACAGCTAGAACAATACATAAGTATTTAGAGCTAATTGGTGAAGAAGAATAATTGATTAATAAAAAATGTTGTGTTATAATACTTGACGGAGGATTTTTGGTATGTTAGAGAAAGAATATGATGGTATGCGTTACCCATCTGTAGATGAATTGTTAAAGAAAATTAATTCTAAATATAAGCTAGCTTATGCTGCAGCTAAGAGAGCTAAAATTATAGAAGAAGAAAATGGTTGGTCACCACTTGAGGATCAATTATGTATAAAGCCAATCGGTATTGCTTTAGAAGAAATTTTAGAGGATAAAACAAAAATTACATTTAAGTAAAATTCAGTGGTTAAATTATTAACCACTTTATTTTTCTTTTTATTTTAGGTGCGTTATGGATAAGATTATAATGTATTTTTTATTCTTCATTATATATGCTTTTTTAGGATATATATGTGAAGTTATATATGTATTTATAATTACAAAAAAAATAACAAATAGAGGATATTTATATGGACCATTAGTACCAATTTATGCCTTTGGTGCATTATTAATAATGATACCCTTAACCGAATTTGAATTTGGTAAATTTATTACTGATAGATGGTATTTAGTAGTAATAATAGGATTCCTATTACCTACTTTATTAGAGTATTTAACAAGCTATTTTATGGAAAAAATATTCCATATGAGATGGTGGGATTATTCTGATAAGTTTTTAAATATAAATGGTAGAGTATGCTTAAGAAATTCAACAATGTTTATGGCACTTGTTGTATTAGTTGTATATTTAATTAATCCATTTTTAAGTATGATTATTAATTATGTAATGAATATTCAAATATTAGCTTATATTTTAGCTATTGTGTTATTTATTGTATTATCAGTAGATATGACATTATCTACAATTAAGCATATCAATATTAGTAAGATTATTATTAAACTTGAGGAGCTTAAAGAAAAAGCTAATGATTTTAGAGAATTAAAGAAAGAAGAATTATCTAATAAAATTGATGAAGCAAAAATTAAATTTGATTCATATTTAGATAATGTTAAGGATAAATTAAATAATATTAGTATTAAATATCCTTCTTTAAAGGTAATTAAGAATAAAAAATTAATTAGTTTAAAGGAATTAATAAATAAGAAAAAGAATTAGAAAGGGGTGGCATTATGGGTTTAATTGAAGAAAAACTTAAATTATTACCTGATTTACCTGGTTCTTATCAAATGTTAGATAAGAATGGTGTAATCATTTATGTAGGTAAAGCTAAAAATTTAAAAAATCGTGTTAGAAGCTATTTTCATGGCGCTCACAATGCTAAAACCACTAAATTAGTTTCTGAAATAGCTGATTTTAATTATGTAATTTGTGCTTCAGAGCTTGAAGCATATGTATTAGAAATAAATCTAATAAAGCAATATGAACCAAAATATAATATTGCACTAACAGATGATAAAACCTATCCATATATTGCCTTAACAAATGAAAAGCATCCAAGATTAATTGTAACAAGAGATAAAAGACAAAAGAATAAAGCAAGATATTTTGGACCATATCCAAATGTTTCTGCCGCAAGAGCGACAGCTGATTTATTAAATAGAATTTATCCATTAAGAAAATGCTATAAAATTCCAGACAAGCCATGTCTTTATTATCATATGCACCAATGCCTTGGTCCATGTGTTAATAAGGAAGCATTTGATTATACTGAATATAAAAATAAAATTGCATCTTTTTTAAATGGGGATGCAAAGGATGTATTATCTAAGCTAAATCAGCAAATGGAAGATGCTAGTATAAATATGGATTTTGAAAAAGCAATAGAATATAGAGATTTAATTAATTCAATTAATGAAACTATATTAAAACAAAAAATATCAATTAATGATTTAACTAGTAGAGATTATATTGGTATTTATAATGATAATGATGATATTTCTATTAATATCATAATTACTAGACTTGGTAATATTGTCCAAAATCATCAAACAATTATTAGTTTAAATGACTCAGCTGAAGATCCAATAACTGATTATATTATTCAATATTATGAAATTAATAATAAGCCAAAGGAAATATGTGCCTTAGGTGTTGATTTAAAGCCAATTGAACCATTATTAGAGACAACAATAATTGAACCTAAAAATGGAAAGAAAAAAGAATTATTAGATATGGCATTATATAATGCTAAATTTAATTTAGAAAATAGAAGAAATATATATAAGAACACAGTATTAAAGAAGATTGATACAATTGAAAAATTAGGTAATTTATTAAATATACCTACACCATATAGAATAGAAGCATTTGATAACTCAAATCTATTTGGTGAATATCCTGTATCCGCAATGGTATGTTATATCAATGGTAAAGCCGCACCAAAGGAATTTAGAAAATATCATATAAAAAGTGTAGTTGGGGCAAATGATTTTGAATCAATGAAGGAAGTAGTTTATAGAAGATATTTTAGATTATTAATGGAAGATTCTAAAATGCCAGATTTAATAGTGATGGATGGTGGAGAAATTCAGGTTCATGCTTGTAAGGATGTATTACAATCATTAAATCTTGATATACCGGTTTTAGGTATTCAAAAGGATGATCATCATAAGGCAACTATTTTATTCTTTAATGAAGAGTTCATTAATATAGATAAAAATGATCCTATATATTTATTATTAGCTGATATATCTCAAAGGGTTCATGATTTCGCAATTAGCTTCTTTAGAAGTGAAAAAGCAAAAGGCTTTTTCGCATCATATTTAGATAATATAGAAGGCTTAGGACCAAAGAGAAAAGAGATTTTAATTAAGCATTTTATAACAGTAGATGCGATAAAGAATGCATCTGTAGAAGATATAAAAAAAGCAGGCATTCCTCTTCAAATTGCCCAAAATATTTACGATTATTTTAAGGAAGAAAATAAATAGAAAACGCTATTTCAAAAATAGTATTGATTTTTAGTTTTTATAGTGTATAATATCTTTGTTGTTTGAAGAAAGGTAAGGGGAAAAGGTAAATGCAAGACTCATTTTATAATCATATTTTAGAAAGTATATTACGTGTATTAAGAAACATGAAGCCAATGTTTGGTGATGATATGACTGAATATCAGCAATTACAAGTAAAAGATTATGATACAATAATGGCTCAAGCTGAAGCCTTAAATACTTACAACAAGGATGGAAGAAGAAATAAATTAATGGAATATTTCTCTTCTAAATTATATCCAGTATTACAATCTGCTGAATTAAAAAAGACTTTCTTAAAGAAAATCTACTTAATTAAAATTGATTCATTCGATTTAAGAATGATCTTAGATAAATGTGAAAGCTTAATGGCATAAATGGTTGATGACTCAACCATTTTTTTATTTATTTAAATAAAAATGTATTGTATAATGTAAAATAGGGTGAGAATATGGAATTGTCTAAAAAATATAAAATAATAAGACTAATTATTTTAATATTATTCATAATCTCATGTGCTATTTTATTAATTGAAGCATGGACTCCTGGCTTACAATCTGCTGATAAATCAAATGCTGTAAGTGATACTATTGCTAAAGTTATTAATAATGTTAGTGAAGCAATCACTAATCAGCCTAAAATAACTAATTTAGAAGAATTTAGAGCCTTAATTAGAAAATTAATAGGACATTATGGTGCTTTTCTAATTATGGGTATATTTGCTGCCTTAACAGGTATGCTGTATTATAAGAATAACAAATGGTTTATTTATTGGATTAAGGCATTAATAATAATTGTATATGGTTTTTTATTTGCAGGATTAACAGAATTAATTCAAGTAATTACACCAGGGAGAAATGGTGTAATTACTGATGTATTTATAGATTTTTCAGGATATATGACATCTGTTGGAATAGTTTTAATTATTTATTTTATTATTTTTTATAAAAAAATTAAGGATGATTATATTAATAATTTATCTGAAAAAGAAGTATTAGAATCTAAACAAGGAGAGTGAGGCAATGATATCATTTCAAATAGCTGGAATGGTAATAATAATTGTTATATTAACATTCTATTTATCACAAAAGCGTTTGACATTAAGATCTGGTCAATTATTTGTTGTTGCCGCTTTTTTTGTTTCTATATTATTAGTTGTTGATATATATTCTATTTATTGTATTGTAAATGAAAGTAAATTTGATGCTCATTTTACAAATTTCTTATGTAAATTGTATTTAGTTATTTTAACAATGGTATCAACGCTTGGATTTATTTATATTATTAGAGATATTTATAAATATAGACCTATCACTAAAAGAATTTATTATGCTATATTGGTCGCTTTTATAGTAATATCAGCAATATTTATCTTTGCTACTAACATTGAAAAATATTATGATGGTAATAATATATTATATACATCAGGGCCAAGTTGTATGATCTGTTATGCAGTATGTGGTACTGTATTGCTTTCAACTATCCTTGCGACCGTTGTTAAAAGAAAGGATGTAACAATAGGTAAAAGTAGAACAATACTTGCATGGATGTTTATTTGGATTTTAGCTGCAACAATTCAATTCTTTGTCAAAGAATTATTAATTGTAAGCTTTGCATCAAGTATAGGATTAGTTATTATCTATATAATGCTTGAAAACCCAGCATTAGCTATAGATAAGGAAACAGGAAGCTTTAATTCAATTATTTTTGATGAATTTATGACTGAATTATTCGATACTAGGAAGAGCTTTAAGCTCGTATATATAACATTACATGATAATAATCAAAATGTTGAATTAAGAACTAATGCTTTAGTTCATTTATCAGATTTATTATCTACATTCTTTGAAAAGAAAATATTTACGTCTAGAAACAATTATTTCACATTTAGAACAGAATATGGATTTGTCGTTGTATTAAGAAATGTTGAAATAAGTGATTTCTTTACTAGATTTGATCCACTATTAAGTGATTTTAATAAAAAATATGATAAAGCATTTGATATGAAATATTTATTATTTAATAATAGTGAAATCGTATCTGATTACAAAGGTTTTAAATCATTATTGAAGGAAGTATTAGATAATAGTGATATTGTTACATATAAAAATGATAAATATTATATTGATGCTACTACAATAAAGAAAATTGAAAATAATATTTTAATGGAAAATATTATAAAGAATTCAATAGAGAATAATGCAATAGAAGTATTTTATCAGCCAATATATTCTAAAGCAAAAAATAAAATAACAAGTGCGGAGGCACTAGTTAGAATAAGAGATAATAATGGTTTATTAATTTATCCTAATTCATTTATTGAATTAGCTGAAAAGAATGGTTTAATTACTAAAATTGGTGAAATAGTATTTACCAAAGTATGTGAATTTATAAATAAATATGATTTAGATAAAATAGGTATTGAATATATTGAGGTAAACCTTAGTGTTGTTCAATGTGGTGATATTAATCTTGCAGATAAATATATTAAAATAATGAAGGATAATAATGTAGATCCTTCAAAAATAAACCTAGAGATAACAGAAACTGCATCTACTAATTTAAGAAAAATAATGATTGATAATATGAATAAATTAATTGAATTTGGGACTAAATTCTCATTAGACGATTTTGGTATGGGAAATTCAAATCTAAATTATATTATTGAAATGCCAGTAAATATTGTTAAGTTTGATAGAGTATTAGTTAATTCATATTTTACTGATGAAAAAGCTAAATTAGTAATGACAAGAATAATAGAAATGATTAAGGCTTTAAATCTAGAAATAGTACTAGAAGGAATTGAAACTAAAGAATCATTAAATGAAGTATTAAATCTAGATATTGATTTCATTCAAGGATATTATTTTTCAATGCCTGTTAGAGAAATTGACTTTATTAAATATGTATCTAAATTTAACAAGAAATAGTAATCCATTTTTGGATTGCTATTTTTTTGTGTTTCCCTATTTTTAAATAAGGGGTAAAAAACGATAAAAAAATCCAGGTAAAAAATACCTGGAATTTATACTATATATAAGTGAAAAAAGTCCTCAAAAATGGTATAATTAAATTGGCAAAAATAACTAAATAC
>JAFSWG010000054.1 GCA_017444645.1 Acholeplasmatales bacterium
ATTATACTTACCTAAATCTAAAAGGGAGGTAAGAATAGAAATATCTATTCCTAAATATAGGAATCATATTTCTTTTGATACTTTATATTTTTTAGATGGACAAAATGCTTTTTCGGATACTAGAGCGACATTTGGTAGATCTATAAGGGCGACTAAGCACTTAAATTTTGCAGCTAAAGAAATGGGTAAACGTATTATTGGTGTTGCTATACATAATAGTGGTACTGATATGGGACGTGTTAATGAATATTCTCCATTTAAAATTGATTTTTTTACTGATAAATGGAGAAATAATGATGTTACTGAATGTTTTAATTTCTGTGATGATTTAGTTAATACAATTGTTCCTTTTATTGAATCAAAATATGATGTAAGGCCTAATCCTGAGAATAGATATATTTATGGTTCATCGCTTGCTGCAGTAACTGCTATATATACAGCATTTAAATATCCTAATTCATTTAATTATGTTGGAGCATTTTCTACTGCTTCCTTCTTATTTGAAGAAGCATTCTATAAATTCTTAACTAAAAATATTAACCATGATAAAAAAGTATTCTTATATTGTGGTAAAGAAGAAACATCAGATCAAATGACATTAAATAGTATTTATGAGGATTCTACATTTAAGCTATATAATTTCTTTAAAGAAAATAATATAAAAACTAGAGTAGTTATTTCTACTTCTGGTGAGCATAATGAAGAAACATGGGATAAGAACTTCTTAGATTTCATTAATTTCGTTTATTATGATGATGTTATATTTAAAAAGTAGTTGCGATTATTATTTCGCAACTACTTTTTCTTATTTTTCGTATATTTTATTTACTAAATATGCATCCGCTAAAGCGATAGCTACTGCTGCTTCACATACAACCATTGCACGTAATATTATTGCTGCATCATGTCTACCTGTAATTTCTAGGGTAGATATTTTATTATCTCTATAGCTATATGTTTCTTGTGGTACACCAACAGATGCGGTTGGCTTCATGAATACCTTAACTGTTATAGGATTACCATTTGATATACCACCATTGATACCACCGTTATTATTAGTTTTAGTAGTACCTGTAGCGTCAATGATTGGATCATTGAATTCAGAACCTTTCATTTTGATTCCATCAAAACCAATACCAAATTCAACACCCTTTACTCCACCTATTGAGAATAATAAATGAGATATAGTTGATTCTAGTGAATCAAAATATGGTTCACCAAGTCCTACTGGTACACCTTTTACTGTAATACCAATGACACCACCAATTGAATCTTTATTTTTAACAGTTTCAACTAATATATCATTAAATTTATCAGGATTAGTTTCTCCATATAAATTTACAATTTTAGTATCAAAATGTAGGCCTTCCAACATCTTTTTAGCAATAACTCCAGCCGATACCATACCTAATGTTAATCTACCAGAGAATGCTCCTCCACCTCTATAATCATTATATCCATTATATTTTTGTTTAGCAGTGAAATCAGAATGACCTGGTCTAGGTTGTACAACTAAATTAGAATAATCTTTGCTCTTAGTATTTTGATTTAAAAATCTAAGTAAAATAGGTGCACCTGTAGTATAACCTTCAAATACACCAGATTCAATGATTACATCATCAGATTCAATTCTTGGTGTAGTGCCTAAGCCTCCAGATTTTCTTCTTGATAAATCAGATACAAATTCTTCTTTATCTAGCTTAATTCCTGGTCTAACCCCATCTACAACTACTCCTACTGCTTGTCCATGTGATTCCCCAAAGATACTTACTCTAAATAATCTACCAAATGTGTTCATTAAATCATCTCCTCTACTTTTTTAACTAATGTAGAAATATCTTCTTTAAATTCTTTATTTTGCCATATTTCTTCAGCTTTAATTGCTTGACCTACTAGCATATACATTCCATTCATTTTAGAATTAGCATATTCTAATATCTTAGTTATTTTTGGATTAAATATAATATCTAATACATAATTAGCCTTTTTAGCTATATTTTCATTTACTGGTGAATTAGATACATTAGGATACATTCCTACTGGTGTTGTATTAACTAATATATCTATATCTCTTTTTTCTAATTCATCATATGAAATTGTATTAGAATCTTTAGGATTTCTAGATACATATAACGTATTAGCACCTAAATCTTTTAATGCTTTATTTACAGCAAGTGATGCACCACCTGTACCTAAAATATAAGCATTTTTATTTTTACAAGGAACATTAAAATAAATGAGCTCATTTTTAAATCCAAAATAATCTGTATTATAACCTATTATTTTTTCATCCTTGTAAGCTATTGTGTTAACTGCCCCAATTGCTTTAGCATTTGGATCAATTTCATCTAGATATTGCATTACTTCCTTTTTATATGGAATAGTAACATTGAAGCCATGATATTTACCTTCTCTTAATGAATTAATAATATCTTTTAATTCTTCCTTCTTACATTCCAATTTAATATATGTAGCATCTACACCCATTATTTTAAAGATTTCATCATGAATTAATGGGGAATGACTATGTCCTAGCTTTTCACCAAGTAATGCGTATACCATTATTTCTTTTCCTCGTACATCTTTACTAAATCTGTTTGATAATCTTTAGATGCCTTTAATACTCCATCAAAGAAAGTATTATAATATTTTTCTAACATCTTATTAGATAAGATTTCAAAATTTTTACCTTTAATTACATCTTCTCTAATTGAATCTAAGACAGGTAAATTATTCTCCATCTTATATTCAGCTACCATTGATACGGCAGCCATTCTTTTAATAAATAATGAAATCATTTGTTCATCTACTTCATTAATCATTTCTCTTGCTTCTTCTAATTTAGTCTTCATATATTATTTTACCTCCTAGGGATTCAAATACTTGCCAATAATTAGGATAAGATTTAGAAACACATTCTGCCCCTAATATCTTAATATCCCCACTTGATTTTAGTGTTAGCATACTTAATGCCATAGCAACACGATGGTCATTGTGTGCATCAAATGTCACAGATGATATAGATGAAATGCCATCGATTTCCATTCCATCAGGATTTTCTTCAACCTTACATCCTGCCTTATTTAATTCTTCCTTCATACATGTGATTCTATCACATTCTTTTATTCTTAATCTTTTAGCATTAATAAAAGATGAGTGTCCTTTAGACATAGAAGCTAAAACTGTAAGGGCAGGACCTAAATCTGGTGATTGGCTAAAATCAATTGTTGTACCAACTGGGGTACCTTCTGCCTTTAATATACCATTTTTAAATGATATATTTCCACCAAAATCTATAATATCTTGAATAATTTTTTTATCTCCTTGATAAGAATCTTCTCTCATAGCTAATAAATTGATATCAGCTCCTAACATATTTCCTACTAAGAAAAATGCTGATTGAGAATAATCTCCTTCTATTTCATAATCAAATGGTTTATATGTTTGATTACCTTTAATTATAAATGATTTATAATCATTATTTATAATTTCAATACCATACATATTTAAAATATCAATCGTTAAATCAATATAGCCTTTTGATTCTAATTCTGTAGTAATTATAATTTCACTATCAGAATCAAGTAAAGGTAATGCATATAATAATCCAGTTATAAATTGACTAGAGATATCACCTCTAATTTTAAATACACCTGGCTTTAAACCACCATTTACATATAAAGGTAGGTAATCATCATCTCTTTTATATGAAATATTTTGATTGTCAAATATTTCAAAGAAAATATCTAATGGTCTTTTAACTAAATTATTATGACCCATAAATGTAATAGGCTCACTACAAGTTAAGGCGATTGGAATCATAAATCTAATTGTAGATCCTGATTCATTCGCATCTATTACATTTTCTTTTCTAATTACTTTTTTGGTTCCATATATTTCTAAAGATGTTTCGTGCTTAATGATTTTAGCACCACATGCTTCCATTGCAGAGATTGTTGCTAGAATATCTTTAGAAAATAAAACATTAGTTATTACGCTTTTTCCTTCTGCAAGGCTTGCAGCTATAATAGCGCGATGAGATAAGCTTTTAGATGGAGGTATTATTACATTACCAGCCAATTTAGATGGCTTAATAATTACATTCATAAAAGCTTCTCCTTTATTTCTTTTTCTGTGATCTTATAAATTACACATTCTCCAAGTTTAGTTAAGAATATAAAGCTTATTGTACCTGCGATATTTTTCTTATCATAAAATACATCCTTTAAATAATCTTTATAATCATATTCAACTACAGGAAGATTGTATATTTTTAATATATCTAATATAGGCTTATAACATGATTTATCTGTTACCCCTAAATCAATTCCCATTTTAATAGCCATTAACATACCGATAGCGACTGCTTCACCATGCTTATAGCCATATTTTAATTCAATAGCGTGACCGAAGGTATGACCAAAATTTAAAGTCATTCTTTCTTTTAGGTCAAATTCGTCTATTTCTACTACTTTCTTTTTTACAGTTAATGATTCATAAATTACATCTTCTGTAATCTTTGGATGAGAATATAAGCTATCTAATAATTCTTTATTACCAATAGCGCCATGCTTAATTAATTCTCCCATACCATTATTAAATTCTCTTTCATCTAAAGTATTAATAGTATTAGGATCTATAATAACCATTTTAGGCTGCTTAAACGCACCTAAAATATTTTTTCTACCATAAAAATCTATTCCTGTTTTTCCACCAATAGATGAATCCATTTGGGCAAGTAATGATGTAGGAATACCTACATAAGGTAAACCTCTAAATAGACTTGATGCGACAAATCCTGAGATATCTCCAATTACTCCACCACCAAGGGCTACAATTAGATTATTTCTTCTTATATCTTTTTTTAATAATTCTTCACAGATATAAGCGTACTTCTCTAATGTCTTAGATGCTTCTCCATTAGGGATAACTACATAATCAACAATATAATCTTTTTCTAAAGATTTAATTACCTTATCTAGATATAAATCTTTAACCTTATCATCAGTAATAATGAAGACCTTATCATTATTGTATATAGTTTTAATATATGTATTTACATTATCTAATGCACCATTTTCTATAATAATTTTATATGAATGATCAGATAAATTTACGACAAGTTCTCTCATTCTACCATCTCTTTTCTAATCTTTGTTGACCTTCTAAATAACTCTTTTAATTTTTCAGCATCATTATTTACTAATGATGATTTAATATTTTCTAATTGATTAATAAATAAATCTATATTTTCTAATAAAAATTCTTTATTTTCAAAGAATAATTCAGTCCACATTACTTCATTAATCATAGCGATTCTAGTTAAATCTCTATATGAATCACCAATATATAATTTAGTATCTGGCTTAGTATCACTATTAACTAACGCTACAGCAATAGCGTGAGCTAATTGAGATGTATAACCAATCATGAAGTCATGTGATTTAGTATCTAATTTAGAAATATGCTTAAATTCTAAATCTTTACCAATTTTATATAGCATATCAAAATATTTTTGTTCGTATTCAACACCATTTAGTGGTGTGATAATAAAATTAGCTTTACTAAATACTACTTCTTTAGCATATTCTATACCTTTCTTTTCTCTACCTGCCATTGGGTGGTGAGCTAAATATGTTGCAGGATAAGCTAATTTAGTAGCTTCTTCAATATAATTTGATTTAACTCCTGTAACATCAGTGATTAATAATCCATTTCTAAAATATGCATTATTTTCCTTTAAGAAATTAATAATATGGCTTGGATATGTAGCAATAATAACCATATCAACTAAAGAAAAATATTTTTTAGGATTTATATCTCCCTCAACAATATATTTATTTTCTAGTGCATAATTAATTGATTCTTGTCTATGGTTAGAACCATATACAGTATAACCAAGCTCTGATAGCTTTTTAGCGTATGCACCACCTATTAAACCTAGCCCCACAATTAATACTTTCATAATTACATCTCTTTATCAACAATCGGTGCAATTTGACGAAGCTTTTGCATCATACGATCGAATTTCTTTGGTTTTAAACTTTGAGCACCATCACATAGAGCATGTTCTGGGTCATTATGTACTTCTACAATAATACCATCAGCTCCTGCAGCAAGTGCGGCCATAGATAAGCCTTCTACCATTGTCCATCTACCACCTGAATGTGATGGATCAATAAATACTGGTAAATGTGATAATTCTTTTACTGCTAATATTGCAGAAATATCTAATGTATTTCTTGTATATTTTTCAAATGTTCTAATTCCTCTTTCACAAAGAATTACTTTTTCATTACCACCAGCCATAATATATTCAGCTGCCATTAACCATTCTTCAATTGTAGAAGATAATCCTCTCTTTAGTAAAATTGGCTTATCAATTTTACCTAAAGCTTTTAATAAATGGAAGTTTTGCATATTTCTAGCACCAACTTGGATGATATCTACATTCTTAACGAATTCAGGAATCATATCTTCACTCATTATTTCAGTGATAATAGGAAGCTTAGTTTCTTCTTTAGCTTCTTCTAATAATCTTAATCCTTCCATCTCTAAGCCTTGGAATGAATAAGGGCTTGTACGTGGCTTAAATGCGCCACCTCTTAAAATCTTAGCACCTGATTCTTTTACTAATCTAGCACATTCACAGATTTGATCATGGTTTTCAACTGAACATGGTCCTGCGATAACTGTAAATGTACCACCACCAATTTTTACACCATTAACATCGATTACAGTTGGCTCTGGATGAAATACCTTAGATGCTTTCTTATAAGGCACTTGGATTCTTGTTACACTATCAACACCAGGGATACTATAAATTTCTTCTTCACTTAATTTAGATGTATCACCAATGATACCAAATACTTTAAATGTTTCACCTGAAGCATCCTTTACTTGGTATCCTTTTGATGTGAAATATTCCATCAAATTCTTTATTTCTTTTTCTGTTACACTTTGTTTAGCTCTAATAATCATAATTAATACACTTCTTCCTTAATTAATTTAAATTCTTAATATATCCAATAACAATTATATTTTCACCATACTTCATACCTAAATTAGGTGAAGCAGGTATCTTTTTAATGTTTTTATATCTTTTATGAATAATCAATAATTTTGATTCTAATAATTTCAAATAATAAGAATATTTAGATGAATACATAATAAATGGTATTACATTTTCTTCAGCTACTCTATCTAAATAATTTTTAATAATAGAAACAATAAAATCTCTATCTCTATCTTTAATTTCTACTTCACCATTTGAATCAACAATATAAAGCTTAGCTTTTCTTCTTTCTTCTACTCTTTTTTCTTCATTTACATTTTCAGAAATATGAATATCTATTTGTGGATTTAATATTAGCATACCAGAATTATTGTATACTAAATCCATTCCCGCTTTAGCATCGTCTAAAGTCTTTTTCTTTTCCTTTAATATTCTATCTCCTTCTATTGCCATAGAAGCTAGTATAAAGCCTGTCGCAGGTGTTATATAAAAATCTATTTGATCACCATACGCTTCTTTTAATTTGCTGAAGAGTAATCCATAATCTAAAAAGTTACTAACAATTATTAGTACATTATCATATGATTCTAAAGCAATATTAATATCATTTTGTATATATTCTAATTCCATTGGAACGATTTCAGGCTTTACTTTCTTATCATATCTTAATCTATTGAAAAACTTATCTGATGTCATATCAATATAATCAAAATATTTTTCAATTTCAAAAAATTTGATTAAAGAAGGTAATGAAGCAACTGAATGTGGATGAGATATATAATCGATCCCAGAATCAGATGAAACTAATATCTTTGTTTTCACTTTTTTCACCTCTTTTATGATTTTATCATAATATATGTAATTTATGTATGATTTTTAGTATTAAAATGTATATTATTTTATATTTTTTATTATTATTTGTTAAAAATAATAAAGATAAATAAAAATAAGGACACCTTTGTTAGGTATCCTTACTTGTTACTGTTATTAAATTAATAATATCTTATCCAGCTATTCTAATCCAAGTTCCATCTTCATCATCTTCGAAGTTATCTTCATATCTTGGAGTTTCTTCCGAAGTAGAACTATTTTCATTTGAGGTTGGCTCAGGAGTAGTTCCATTTTTTGTCTCACTTGTAAAATTACTAGTTGGACCATCATCGTACACTTCAGGTGTATCACACGATGTTAAAGTAAATGAAATTAATAATATAATTAATGTTATTATTTTTTTCATTTTTATAATTATCCTAATAAATCTCCTAAGCTTCCACCATTATCATCTGAATTATCCCAAGAATCAGTATTATTAGATGCGATATCAAATTTTGATGCATTAATAACATCATCAATTTCTACCATTTCATCTTCAATAATTGGTTTAATATAATCTCTCATCCTTTAATACCTCCTAATTATTTGATGGTGCTGCAGGAGCAGGCACTGAAATAGTCTTTTCTACTACTACATCATTAGATAATGTAATAGTAACTTTTACATCAAATGCAGCAGTAACATTAGTTGAATTATAACCACTAAATACCATTACTGCATATGCTGTATAGTTCTTTTGACTATAGAATCCCTTATCTGTAAAATCAATTGATGTATATAATTTTGCTGCAGGAAGATTTGTTGTCTTTGTTGCACCATAAACTGTATAAACAACAGATGAAATACCATTAACTTTACTTGAATCAATATCGACATTATCTATTGTAGCAACTACTCTTACTTTTGATAATTCAGTTTTTGCATCTACTGATAAAGATACGTTTGGAGCATAGTAAGATGATAAATAACTAATGCCATATAAAGTTAGTGCTGTCTGTTGAGTTGAATCAGTTCTATCGCAATATAAATAATATGTTCCAGGTAGAAAATGTTTAATAACTGCTGTAGGACTAGATGATGATGCTATAGTTCCTTGCTTAACAATTTCTTCATCTAATTCATTAATAATAGTATACATTGTATCTTTATCTTTACTACCATATAAGTATAATTTAACATCTTGTTCATTATCAACAATAAATTTCATACATCTATATGTTTTTGAACCATTACCATTCAATTTAACATAAGAAGAAACTTCAACATCATCTGATGCTTTCTTTTTACTTGTTCCAAAAGACACTTGTTCATATTGACCATCTTTTGCCAAAATAGTAATATGATCATTAATTATTGTATCAGAATTGCTTGAACTATTTACAGAAGATAACTCGCAATAATCTGCAATATATGTTTGAGTCAATTCATTTTTAGAAAAATCAGCATATACATTAATTGAATCACTTAAATTAGAATTGACAAATGTTGTACCGTCTTCTTTAATCCAACCACTAAATGTATAGCCATCCTTTGCTGGATCTGAAGGCATAACAACTGTTCCATTTTCTCCAATCTCAACAGATGTTTTTACTCCATCAACATAAAAATTAACATTTTTTTGAGATGAACTTGAAACTGTTGCACTTAAAGTTGTAAAACCACATTTATTGGCAAATATTATAGAGTATTTAGTATCTACAGTAGGAGTAAATTCGCTACTTGTTTTTACCTCAGAAACCTGCTTAGTTGTAAATTGTGATGCATCAAACCAATTTGTAGTATTAGTTCCATCGCTTATTGTAGTAACATAATTTTTTGAAATATCTGTGGAATAAAACCATCCACTAAATTGTACTATCATTCCTGCAGGAATGATAATATCAATGTGACAAATATTATCTGATTTACGAGCTGCAATACCATTAACAGTCGTATCATTTTCAGATGAAGTGTACATTCCCCATTTATTTCCCT
Source organism: Acholeplasmatales bacterium (assembly GCA_017444645.1). Lineage (GTDB taxonomy): Bacteria > Bacillota_I > Bacilli_A > Acholeplasmatales > Anaeroplasmataceae > Anaeroplasma. The sequence goes on from JAFSWG010000054.1 coordinate 9,824, forward strand.
CAAATTTGAAGACTGTATAAGTATCTATAATAGTTGTATCTGTATTTGATGTTACATTACTATCTGTTGATACTGTACTAGAATATAAGGTATATTTATTTGCTTCAACTGTTGAAAGAGTATTTGTTTTAGAACAAGAAACATCAGCCGCATTTACCCTAGTACCAAGTACACATGCAAAAACTAACGCTATTGCACCAAGCATAGATGCAATTAAAAATTTAATTTTTTTCATTTCTTCTCTCCTCCCTATTTAAATAAAAAAATTAAAATTTAAAACATTGTTATATTTTACATAAATATAAAACGTTTTCTTACGATATAAAGTATATAATATACTATTTCAGATATCAAGTTATTAGTTGACAAAAATGTAAATATTTTCGAAAATTTTCGTTTAAACATAATAAAAAGGCTAAGAAATTAATCTTAACCTTCTAATTGTTTATTTAAATTCTTATATTGACTATCATACATATCCTTATATGTAGGACAATTATTATATAAGTATGTATGTGAGCCTTTACCTACAATATCTCCATTTTCAAATACTACAATCATATCTGCTTCCTTTATTGTAGATAATCTATGGGCAATAATAAATGTAGTTCTTCCTTTAGATATTAAATGCATTGCATTTTTTATCTTTTCTTCAGTATCTGAATCTATATTGGCAGTTGCTTCATCTAATATTACTATAGATGGATTTCTAAGTAATATTCTAGCAAATGCTATTAATTGCTTTTCACCTAAAGATAAATTCTCACCTCTAAATGATACTGATGCGTATATACCCTTATCAGTTTTTTCAATTAAATGTGACGCTCCTACTTTATGAATAACATCTTCTACCATACTATCAGGATAATCTCTACCCATAGTAACATTAGACTTAATTGTACCTGCAAATAAAGCTGGTGTTTGAAGTACAATACCTAAATTCTTTCTATAAGATGCTTTATTATATTTATTTATTTCATTACCATCTACATAAATATGACCAGAATCATAATCGTTAAATTCAAGTAATAAATTCATTAATGTAGACTTACCAGATCCAGTTTGACCTACAATACCAATTGTTTTACCTGCATCTACTGTTAAATCAATACCATTTAATACTTGCTTGTTTTCAACATATGAGAATTTAACATTTTTAAATTCTACATTACCTGTAATCTCAGGTGATTCTTCACCATCAAAGATTCTTAAATCATTTTCTTCATCAATAAACATATATACTCTAGTTGCGGCAACTAAAGAATCTTCTAATTCATTTAGATTATTAAATATTGCATTTATCGGATTAATCATCTTATCTAGATTTTCAACAAATGCTGATATCAAACCAATTGTTACTGTTACTCCACCTAAATTAATAGAATTAAATCCTAGGAATAATAGTAAACCAATTTCAGCTAATCTTTTAATTAAAGATAATAATTCCCAACCAAAATATATATTTAATGTATTTGCTTTTCTATCATTCTTAACATATCTCCATGTTAAAGAATTATAATCATCAAGCATTGCATCCTCTTGATTAAAATCTTGAATTATTGGTGTACCAACAATTAATTCATTTAATTTACCTGTAATTCTAGATCCTGTCTCTCTTAAATCAACAAAATATTTATGTACCTTTTTACGATATAATGTAATCCATACTAAAATAACAGGAACAATAATTAATATTAATAAGCCTAACATTGGTTCCATTATAATAACCGCAATATAAACAATTAAAATATTAATTATTGCGTTTATTATAGAAAACATAGTAGTATAGAATACTCTAACTCCACCAGAATCTGATGTTATTTTAGCTACTATCTTACCATCTGGTTCTAATGAATAATAATCTACTGGTAAATAATTAATCTTTCTAATAGCTTCTTCTCTAATTCTTTTTTCAATTCTCATACCTGTTAAGGTATTAACATATTGGAAGGCATATCTAGAGAAAGCTAATAATACAATTAATGAACCATATAATATCAAATATTTTACTATCTTATTATATTCTTGATTAGGTAATAAAACATCTAATACATGTTTAGTAATAAATGGAGTAACCGCATTTAATCCAGCTATTAATAAGCATAATACAAATGTTAATATTAATAATCCCTTTTCTTTTTTAATATACGGTATTGTTTTTCTAAGGAGTGTAGATTTTTTTAAGACTTCTTTTTTAGCCATATTATTCTTCCTCCTTATTCATTTGTTGATTTCTAAATTGGGTATAATACCAACCCTTTTTAGCCATTAATTGTTTATGATTACCTGATTCAGCAATCATACCCTTTTCTAATACTATAATATTATCTGCCTGCATTACCGCAGATAATCTATGAGCTACTATAATATTAGTTTTATCTTTTCTATAGCTATTTAAGGTATCAATAATATTAGCTTCTGTTTTACCATCTACTGCTGATAATGAATCATCTAATATTAAAATATCACTATTTCTTAAGAAAGCTCTCGCTATAGCTAATCTTTGTTTTTGTCCACCAGATAAGGTAACACCATATTCACCAACTATAGTATCTAATCCATTAGGTAAATTAACGATATCCTTTTCAAAATCAGCTAATTTAATCGCATTAGCTATTTCAGTTTCAGATGCACCCTTTTTACCTAATTTAACATTATCATATACGCTTCTAGAAAATAATACATGTTCTTGTGGTACATAAGATATTATTTCTCTAACAGTTTCTTTTTTATATTCATCAATAGGCTTTGAATTTAAATATAATGTATTAGAATCAATTGGAAGCTGTCTAACTAATTGTCTAACTAATGTAGACTTACCAGAACCGGTTTTACCTACTATACCTAATGTTTTACCTTTTTCTATTTTTAAATTAATATTTTTTAAAGCATAGAATGTATCATCTTTATATTTAAATGAAAAATCTTTAAATTCTAATAAATCTAAATTAGATGCAGATACTGCGTCAGGCTTATCTATTACACTAGATTTAGAATCATATACTTCATTTAATCTTTCAGCTGATATCATTGATTGATAGAAATTATTTACTAAATTACCAATAGCTGTTAAAGGCTGTTGGAATAAATTTAAATACATAATAAATTGAACCAATTGAGGTGTAGTAATTTGACCTAGATAATAAAAATAAGCACCTAAGCCATAACATATTACTGTAGATACACCTACAATAAATTGGAATAATGGTTGAAATATTATATTAACTTTTAAATTATTCTTTTCAACTATATAGGCTTGATTAGAATATTTAATGTTTTCATTATAATCCTCTTCTTCTTTAGAAAAAGCTCTAATAGTTCTAACATTTGTAATACTTTCTAACACCTTATTACCCATTTCACTATGTTTTTGTCTTACTAATGCCCAATTTCTTTTTACAATACGTTTTAATAAGATATTTGATACAAATATTAGTGTAAGTGGTAAAAAGCACGCAATACCTAATATTGGATGGATAATCATTAATGCGATAAATGTAATTAATACAGTAGTAGATTCAGTAAATATTTTTAATAATCTATTACCACCAGAAAACTTAACCTGATTAATATCACCTAAGGCACGAGTAAGTAAATCTCCTGCCTTAAAATCTTCAAAGAAATATGCATCTTGAACCATAATAGATTCCATATATCTTTTATGTAATGCATAATATAAAGACGTTGTTAAACGATTTTGAGAAAGCCTCATAAATGTAGCACATAAATATATTAATAATACAGAACCTAAAAATGGTAAAAGGATTTGATAAATTAAGATATCTTGGGTTAATGTGCCTTCTTCTATACCTTTTGTTAATCTAGCAATTATAGTTGCTGGTAAAAGGTTAGAAAAGCCATTTAATAAACCAAAGATAACTACGATTACATATCTCCACCAATTAGGCTTAACATACCACATCATTGATTTAATAAATTTAATCATGTTAAGGCTTCCTTTCTTTAATATAATTATATAAAAAACTATAAAATCTTAAAGGAAAAATAAGCACAAAAGAAAAAAGCCACAAGTGTGACTTTTTTGTCTTATTCTTCTTTAATCAAATCTGTGCTATCAACAAATATTTCTTTATTAAATGATTGAATAAATAAATCATTAGAATTTACAAATGGTAATACATCTTTTAATGCTACATCAAAATCTATAGTTTCAAATTTATTTTTTAAATCAGCTTTTAAATCTGAAATATTATATGATTCATCATTTATATAGTTAAACATCTTTAATCCATTTTTTAAAAATGTCATATTAACTTTTACATTATTATGAATATAAAATAAATAATCATAATAATCTCTTCCCTTTATTCTATTTTTCCAATTTCTATTTAATATTGCGATAAGCTTGGATGCAAATAATGTTTCAATGGTAAAGGTTTGTACTTGGGCGAATGATGGATATGTTAATAGCTTTATTTCAGTTTTGCCTCCATCAATAATTGTCTTTTCAACTTCAATTTTAATTGTTAATAATTCATTATTAATTATTTTATTCTCAAATTCAGGATAATTATCATGAATTAATTCCTTTAGATTAAATCTAATATATCTTGATTCAACAGTTGTATCTACATTCTTTTGTTTAGAATATATATCACAATTAATATCCATACTATCAAATTCTTTTTTTACAAATGATAAATAATAATCAAAATCAAAATTATCAATATTTTTTATTAAAGTGAAATCTAAATCTTCAGAACATCTTGATAAATCTCTAAATATTCTTAATGATGTGCCACCATAAAATGCTGCAATTTTAAAGAAGCCACTTTTAGCTAAGCCGCATAATGCAATCTCTTGTAATACTTCTTTTAATGAATTCTTTATTACATTTAAAGAAGAATTTCCATATCTAGATACTTGCTCACATAATATATTATTAATCATATAGCTTCTCCTTTCTTAGCATTCTTTCAAACAATTCAACATTTTTTGAATGATATAATTGAGATAAATTAGATACTAAGTCTTTATCAAATGTATCTAATACCATTTCATTTATTCTCATATTTGAAAATAAGTATTCTCTCATTTCTATCATATTTTTAATTGGAGATGTTGAATATAACATATCTAATAATGCTTTCTCCTTTGAAGCTATTCTATACATATATCCATCATTGGTATATATATGAGTACCATATGAAAACACACTAGCTGGTACATCCTGATATAAATATAAGCCAAATGGTGTTTTAAATTCTTTCTTTTTCTTTTTATCATATGTAGCACATTTAATAGCATATACTCTCTCTGGTATTAATCCATAATATGCTAAAGCTGTCTCAAAAGAAATATATGATGGTGAATAAATAGGATCAGCTAAATAAAATGGATCTACATTTTTATTTGTTTCATATAATCCCTTACAAATATAATATATTTCATTATTATTAACCATTCTCTGAATTTTAGTTTTTGGATTCTTATAATCTTTTAATTCTTCTATTAAAATTTGATATGTTTTTATCATATTTTCACCACCCAGTATCATTATACGATACTTTTTGGAGAAAATCAAACTAATATATGTAAATTAAAAAGTCACAAGTGTGACTTTTTTGTCTTATATATCATTTATTTTTTAGTCTTTTATTTCTGATTGTTTACGTAACATCTTAGAAATAGTCTTCTTTGGAGTAATATGTGAGAATAAATGTGCTGTCTTAATACCAAAGCCTGGTACTATTTCAAATTTATTCTTTAACATTTTCTTGATTGCATATTCTCCAACATATTCAGGCTTTAATGAGCCAATAGTAAATTTAGCATTAGCTCTTTCTTCAAATCCTGTTTTAACTGGTCCTGGACATAATACAGATATTGTTACCTTACTCTTCATATCCTTTAATTCTCTATAATATCCATGTGCCATAGAATAAACAAATGATTTAGTTGCATAATATATGTTCATATATGGGGCAACACCAAATGCGGCAGCTGATGCGGTTACTAATACCTTTCCTTTATCCTTAGCTATAAATCTTTTTAAGAATTCTTTAGTTAATATAAATGTAGATATATCATTTAATTTAATCATATTTACTTCTTTATCGGTATCTGTTTTAGTGATATATCCAATATCACCATAACCAGCATTTGCGATAAATATATCAATATCTATATTTTTAGTTTCTTCTAATAATTTATAATTATCTTCTTCATTTGATAAATCAAAAGAATAAAAAGATACATTAGTATTACATTTAGATTTAATTTCATCTAATCCCTTATCAGTTCTAGAAACCAATATTAAATCATAACCTCTCTTAGATAAAGATATAGCCATTTCTTTACCTATACCTTTTGTACCACCTGTAATTAATGCGATCACAATATCACCAACCTTACCTATATATTACCATACAAAATTAAAATCCCATAATGTGGAATTATGGGATTTATTAATAATTATTTTATTTCATGGAATTTTAAGCTAATATCTAAAGCTTTTACTGAATGAGTAATTGCACCAACAGAAATAAAATCTACACCTGTAGAAGATACTTCTTTAATTCTACCTACACTCATATTTCCTGATGCTTCTAATTGTTTTTGATGATTATTTAATTTAACACATTCAGCCATCAATTCTGTTGACATATTATCTAGCATGATAATATCACAATCAGTTGTTAATGCTTCTTTAAATTGATCTAGAGTTTCAACCTCCACTTCAATCTTAACATTAACCTTTGGTTTAATTAATCTAACAGCTTCAGTAATTCCTCCTGCAGCATCAATATGGTTATCCTTTAGCATGACCATATCAGATAATGAATATCTATGGTTAGTACCACCACCATGTGTTACTGCAAGCTTATCTAGATAACGAAGACCTGGCATTGTCTTTCTTGTATCTAATATCTTAGTATTACCAACAACTTCCTTAACATATTTATTAGTTTCAGTTGCTATACCTGACATTCTTTGGAATAAGTTTAAGGCTACGCGTTCACCCTTAAGTATAGTTTTAGTATCTCCTTCTATTGTAGCGATTGTATCTAATTTAGATACCTTATCTCCATCTTTTTTATAGAATTTAATATTAAACTTACCACCAACTAATTCAAATACTCTCTTTACTACTTCAGTACCTGAAATAATACCATCTTCTTTAGCAATGAACATTGCTTTAGATTTATGTCCTGCAGGAATTAAATTATCTGTTGTAATATCTCCTTCAGGCATATCTTCATTTAAGGCATCCTTAATTATCTTATCGACCTTAATCATATCAAGTGTTGAATTAATAATATAATGACAACCAATTGATTTAGGTCTAGCAATTGCTGCATCAATAATGATTCTTGCACATGTTACCATGTTCAATGTTTCATAATAATATCTACTCATTACTTCTAATTTAATTAAATTGTTATAATGAGTTTCAATAATCTTTTTAGCAATTTCTAAGCCTTGGCTAGTTCTAACTATAGATACATATTTATCCATTATTTCTCTAATTTCAGTTCTTATAGCCTTGAAATTATATTTTTTGAAATCTTCATTAACATTTGGATAAATTTTTTCTATATCATCTGCTTTAGAGATATTATAATTAATATCTTGAGCTATTCTATTACCAAATACTAAACATTCAAGTAATGAATTTGAAGCTAAACGATTAGCACCATGTACACCTGTTGATGCACATTCACCTACTGCGTATACATTATTTAGATTAGTATGACCAAATAAATCTGTCTTAATACCACCACATAAGAAATGCTCAATTGGTGCAACTGGAATCAAATCCTTAGACATATCTACACCAATAGATAAGCACTTTTCATAAATAGTAGGGAATCTCTTCATTAAGAATTCTTTTGATTTAGATGTTATATCTAGATATACATGGTCACTCCATGTATCAAACATCTCTCTATAGATAGCTTGGCTAACTACATCTCTTGGAGCAAGCTCCATTCTTTCTTTATCATATTTAGCCATGAAGCGTTCGCCTTCAATGTTCTTTAATATTGCACCTTCGCCTCTTACAGCTTCACTAATTAAGAATCTTTGGCCTTGCTTTTCTTCTTCATATAAGCCTGTTGGATGGAATTGAACAAATTCCATATTTTTAATTTCTACACCAGCTCTATATGCAAGTGCGATACCATCACCAACTGCGAATTTTTCATTAGTAGAATTTTTATAAATACCACCAACTCCACCAGTTGCGATAACTATTTTCTTTGAGAAGAAATATACAGGCTCGTTAGCTTGATTAATAGCTATTAATCCAATAGCATTTTTCTTGTCTTTAATAATTTCAAATGCCATTTCATCTTCATATACAGTAATATTTTTAGAATTAGCTAATGTATTTCTTAAATCAGCCATTACCTTAGCACCAGTAGCGTCACCACCAGCGTGTAGGATTCTTCTAGATCTATGACCACCCTCTAGGGTTTTAACTAATTCACCATCACTGTTTCTATCAAAATTAACACCTAAATTAATTAAGTTTTTAATATTGTATCCTGCTTCATTTACTAATACTCTAGTGGCATCTCTATCATTGATATAAGATCCTGCCTTTAGTGTATCTTCATAATGTTCTTCTATTTTATTTTCATCAAATTCAACTTCAGCAGCAATACCACCTTGAGCTAAATTAGATGAACCTCTTTCAATTTTATCTTTTACTAAAATTGCTATTTTTAAATTTTTATCTAGATTTAATGCAGTATATATACCAGCAAGACCTGCCCCTAATATTACTACATCATATTCATAAGTTTTTTTCATAAAAACACCTACTTGCTTAATTCAAGCATCTTATCAACACATTTTACAGCCTTTTGGCTAACATCAGAAGGAATAATTATTTCATTTAATTCATCCTTCAAACAATTATATAAATCCTCTAAACGAGTTAATTTCATTTCATAACATTTTAATCTATCTGATAAAATGTAGAAATTCTTATTAGGATTTCTTTTCTTCATTTCATGTAAGACTCCCATTTCAGTACCTACAATGAATTCAGTTGCCTTACTTTCAGTTACATATTCAATTAATTGTTTAGTTGAGCCAATATAATTTGCCATTGCTAATACATCTAAATTACATTCAGGGTGTGCTATAAATTCAGCATTAGGATATTTAGCTTTTGCTGCTTCTACATCCTTAACCTTCATACCATTATGGATTCCACAGAAACCTGGCCATAAATCTAATTTAACATCAGATTTGCTCATTGCATAAGCACCCAAGTTTTTATCAGGACCATATAGCATCTTCTTACCTAATTTAGAATAATGGTCAATTATTTTTAAAGCATTTGATGATGTTACACAAACATCAGCATATTGCTTACAATTAGCTGTCGAATTTACATACATTAGAATAATCGTATCAGGATTTTCTTCTTTGTATTTCTTAATCGCAGCCTCATCCATCATATCAGCCATTACACAGCCTGCCTCCATAACTGGAAGTAATACTTTCTTCTGTGGTGATAATAATTTAGCTGTTTCAGCCATAAAATGAACTCCACAGAATACAATTATATCAGCATCAGTCTTACTAGCCTTTTGAGCTAGTGCTAGAGAGTCACCAACATAATCTGCAATATCTTGGATATCACCATCTTGATAATAATGAGCAAGGATAATAGCGTTCTTTTCCTTTTTCCATTTTCTAATGTCATTATACATTTCTTCTTTTGTCATAAAATCAGCTCCTAACAATTAACAAATGTATTTCTCGCATACATACCTAGTATAATTATACAATAATTATTATTCTTTTTAAATATTTTAAATTATTCAAAACGTGAATAATTAATATAAGAATTCAATATTTTTATTATTAAAAACAAAAATAGCCACATTAATAAGTTAATGAGGCTGAATAATTAATTGTATTAAACAGTTTCTATTTTATATTGAAATGATACAAATTCTTTGAAACGAGGTAAAACAAAAATTAGCTTTCCTCTTGTAGAATCATCAACTAGACCTTTTCTAACTAATTGTTTTTTATATACTTGAATTGACGAATTAGTCATTCCAGTATTCTCAATTATTTCTTTAATTGATGAATTTGTATTAACCATTGCGTATAATATCTTCTTTTCATTTTCTGATAATGAATTCCAAATCAATGAATATGAATTTTCGTCTAAAAATAAATCATATTTTTTCAAAACGTCGTTATCAACTTTCGTTTTATCACTTTTATACAAGATACTACCTAATAATTGATAGCCATATGCATATCCATTAGTTTGTTTAGCAATTCTTAAAGCATCATCTTCATCAATTTTAAATATATCCATATATGAATATGTAATTGCCTTTAAATTTAGTTTTCCAAGATAAATCTTAGTTGATCGCGATAAAAATGTTAGATTTTTTTCATTAGATAATTTTTCTATATTTTCATATAAACCTGTAGCAAGGAAATACAATAAATATCCTTCTCTTATAAAGCTTTGATATGCATGAGCAAAAGCTCTAACATTTTGGTTAGTTGCAATATCATCTATTGAAACCAAGACTTTAATATTTTTGCTTTTTAAATAATTAAACATCTTATCTAATAAAACTTGAACGCTACTTACTGGCTCATCACCAGATATAGAAAAGACTAAACCCTTGAATGAAAAATTAAATTCTGCTTTTAAAAATAGCTTTTTAATTTTCCCAAATTCATAAATTTTTGATGCAATTTGTTCTAATATATCTAAATTAGGGTTAACATCAATTGAAATCCAATCTTTAAAATTATCATAATATTTTTTAACTGAAGATAATAATACTGTTTTTCCAACGCCTCTGGCTCCAGTTATTATCATAATTTTAGTTTCTGGATTTTCACTATCAAAAACTGATGTGATTTGCCTAAATTCATCATTTCTTTCTATTAAATTGTTAGGTTTTTCACCAAATGAAACATTGAATGGGCTATTTAAACTCATATTCATTCACCTCAAGAATACTATATAAATATTTTTGTCATTTGTAAATATTTTTGTCATTCATATACTTCGTTTGTCATTCTTATATATTTTTGTCATTTTCAGCAAATAAAAACCACGTTCTTCAACGTGGTCATTATAATTAATATCTTAAATTAATTAAGCATTAACGATTTCTAAGTTAGTACCAGTAACCTTTAATACTTTGTCTTCAGCAGTTAATTCTAATGCCTTCTTAGCTGCCTTTTCAGCATCAGCCATTGTACCAACAACTGCGTTTACACCCCAAACGATTGCAAGAGTTCTTGCTTCAGCAGGAGTCTTAACTGCAAAGAAGATATCAGTAGCAGGACGATATTGTGATAATGCTAAAGCGAAATCAACATCTCCTTCTGCAACTACTGCAGGAATTTCGAATGTGTTAGCTAATGTAGCAACAGATAGACCGATTGCATCGTATTCATCCTTTTCAGTCTTTTCGAATACTACATTGTCAATCATTGCTTGATGATCAAGATCATCTTCTGCTCTATTAGCAATCTTTCCTAAATATGTAACTGCTTCATATGGATAATCACCTTGAGCAGATTCACCTGATAACATAACGCATCCTGTACCATCTAATACAGCGTTATGAACATCAGATACTTCAGCTCTTGTAGGTCTTGGGTTTTGTTGCATTGAATCTAACATTTGAGTTGCTGTAATAACAATCTTACCACTAGATTGTGCTAAATAAATCATTTCCTTTTGGATAGAAGGTAAATCCCAAGCATCAACGTCAACACCTAAGTCACCACGTGCAACCATTACACCATCAGATAATGCAATGATTTCAGCCATGTTCTTAACACCTTCTTGGTTTTCAATCTTAGAAATGATCTTAATATGATCATTGTTCTTTGATTTTAAGATAGCTCTGATATCTTCGATATCTTTAGGACGTCTAACGAAAGATGCGAAGATGAAGTCTAAGTCTTGGTCACAAGCCCAAGTAATATCATCTAAATCCTTTGGTGCGATATA
>JAFSWG010000055.1 GCA_017444645.1 Acholeplasmatales bacterium
TATTTTTGAGCTTGTAACTCACGAGTTTGCATGTAAACGTCATCGTTTTGTGCAGTACCACGAGTCTTAGGATGTGCAGGGTTTAAAGCTTCTTCTCTAAACTTAGCAACAGCTTCCTTATCTAATAACTTATTGAATACTTTATAATCAATAGGTTCAACAGTATTAACTTCGTGAGAAGTTCTGAAACCATCGAAGAAATGTAAGAAAGGAATAGATGACTTAATTGCAGATAAGTGTGCAACACCAGCTAAATCCATAACTTCTTGAACTGAGTTTGAACATAACATTGCGAAACCAGTTTGACGACAAGCCATAACATCTTGATGATCACCAAAAATTGCAAGTGATTGTGCAGCTAATGCACGTGCAGATACATGGATAACACCAGGTAAGCACTCACCAGCAATCTTATACATGTTAGGAATCTTTAATAATAATCCTTGAGATGCTGTATATGTTGTAGTTAAAGCACCAGCTTCAAGAGAACCGTGAACTGTACCAGCAGCTCCTCCTTCAGACTCCATTTCAACTACTTTAACAGGCATGTTAAATAAATTTTTCTTTCCTTGAGAAGCCCATTCATCAGTATACTCAGCCATTGGTGAAGACGGAGTAATAGGGTAAATACCAGCTACTTCAGTGAAAGCATAGGCAGAATATGCAGCAGCATAGTTACCGTCTATGGCCATTCTTTTTACTTCTTTGCTCATTTTTAATCCTCCTAATGAGATAATTTTTTACACTACTATTATAAAACTTTTAATGCAAATTAGCAACAATTAAAGTATAGATTTTGAATGAAAATGAGAAAACAAAAAAATGGCTCTATCAAGCCATTTTTTATACATTTTTTATGAAAATAATTAAATTATATGCAATTTATCGAATAAAAATCACAATTCTAATAATAGTATAAGAATACTATTGAAGAACTATTGCATAAATCCAACATTCGTTTTTATCCCTAGTTATTTCGTAGCTTCCAGCAGTCAAATCAAAAATAGTTTGTGAACCATCATTAACATTAGTAGAAACACCATTTAATTTTATAGATGTTGCATTCTTAGAATAAATTATTACTTTTCTATTTGATTGAAGTGTGAAAGTTATTTTACCATTCTTAGATTCAAGCTTTAATCCATAATTATATTTTGTTCCTTCAAATTCTTGAGCCTTATCCTTTTTATTTCCAGATGCAACAATAAGATTTGATGTAAATTGACCATCATATGACCATTTTACTGTTTGAGCTAATAAAGTGTTATATGCTTCTTCTGCAGATTCTAATTTTGATAAATTATCTATTTTTTCTTTTAATGATTGAGTTAGAGAATCAAATGCTAGTCTAGCACCACTAATAATTGTACCATCAGACATAGAAACATTAATTGGAATTAAATCAATCATAGTTTTAACATAAGAAACCTTAAAATTATTATATTGGCCTTCTATACTTGCCTTTTGTTCTTCATTTAATGTTTCATATGCTTCATTTACCTTAGATACTAAATCTTCAGCAATTGATGCCTGATTAATAGGTGATGATGCTAACATATTAAATCTACATAATAATAAATTCTTATATCTATTTGGAGTAGTTATTAATTCTTTTTCAGAATCCTTTAAAGATGCATATGCTTTAATTACTGAAGTTATTGAACTTAAATCATTTTGATTTGCTTCAATAATCATGTTATTAACCTTGTTAGCATTATATAGATTATTATATTTTACTATAGCATTCTCTAATTTTTCATAATTATCAATATTTACAGAATCATTCTTTGAATCTTCATCAGTCAACGTATTATATGCTGTAATTGCATCTTGAATTTTTTGGTATGAAGCTAATGTAATTTCTTCATCTATCGCATCAATTAAATCCTTACATGCATCTACTGCGAAATTTTCAAATGAAGTAATGGCTAATTTTAAAACAGATTCATTAGATATTTCTGTTGATGGAGAAATTGTTTTTAACACTTGATAAGCAAAGCTTGCATCATTAATTTTAGACGCACTTTCCTTAGTAACTGTTCCAATTTTTGAAATCTTTTCTTCAGTATATACCTTATATAAATTAATAAATGATTCAAGCTTTGAATTTGGATTTTCTAATCCTGTTCTTTCAGCTTCTGGAATACTATTATAAATTGATACAGCTTTTGCAATCTTATTATAACAGTCTAATGTTGCTTCTAATTCTGTAGGAATATTTGCATAAGCATCTGTAAATACTGCTTTAATCTTATTAATATATTCAGCATCATCATATTTTTCAAATGTTAATTTACTAACTGTTGTATCTTTATCCATCGCAGTTGAAGTAACATAATATACATGTCCTGCAGATAATTTTATTGTTCCTGAATCACTTAGCATTACTAAGCCATCATCTCTAATAATTTGACCAACATAAAGACCTGTTGCTGCTGATGTATATTGAATTGTTACAAGTGCTGATTGATTTATTTTAAATGTGATTCCTTGTCCTTTAAATTTAACTGTTCCACTTGCAACACCTGAAATGTCATTGAAATATACATTATTGATTACAGTTGCTGTTTTAGTAGTAGGCATTGTAATATCTAATTCACCAGTTGTTGGTACATCTACTGCATTAATTGCTTGGCTTGCATATTTGCTTGATGCTTGATTTGTAATTGCTTTTGTTTTATTTGCTTGTGTTCTATATAAAGAACCAGAATAATTAATACAATCTAATCTACCTACTGTTGATGATGTTACATAGCAATCTGATTTTTTATTTGTTGCATCATAATAGAATAATTCTGGATTAGTATCAAATGATGATAAATCTATATTTCCATCCTTACAGCCATTAGAAATCTTATCTTCTCTATTTGCTACTTCTGATGCTCCACCACCATATAACGTACCAAAACATGATACATATGTATTATCATAACACTTTGCATATCCATCTTTAGATTGGAATACATTCTTACAGCCTTCAAAATAATTTGATTCACTGAAAATATAGCAATTAGCTCTTAAAGATGTAATATAACTTAATTCAGCATTCTTATCTGAAATATCACAATAATTGTAATTGTTGTAGAAATGTACATTTGCTTGTCTTGTTAATGTAATACGAGAACCACAATTATACCAATAATTATGATGAACAGAAATATCAAATTGTAATGAAGAATCTGATGATCCAATTAAATTAGTTTTATGGCAATATTCAAAATAATTATAGATTAATGTATAATATCTACCACGCTTGAAATCACAAGATCCATCGCCTTCAGATTTATCAGATTCTGCAGGACTTGAAATTGATGGTTTCAAGAAACAATTATGATGAATCCAGCATCTTTCAACTGCACCAGTAATACCCTTAGCACTTTCTTGTTGTCCTTCCATACCAATGGCATCTTCTGGCGTATTCATAAATGTTAAATTTCTAACTTCAAAACTAGATCCTTTTCCATTTTCTGGGTTTGCAGGACAAATGAAATGAATTCCCCATCCATCTAAAATTGCATTTTCTCCTACACCTTCAATTGTCACATTCTTGGCATTCTTCATACGAGCCATATGACCATTGTCACCTTCACTACCACCGTAGTTATTTGAATTATATTCAGTTAATCCATCAATTAATGATTTCTTAGAAGCATCAAATGTGCCTTCTTTATATAAACCTGAATCAGATACACAACCAACAAATCTAATAACTAAAGGAATATTTGCATTAGCTAAATCATTTAAAATGTCTTGATTATCATTAGCTGTACCATAATAAGTTTTACCTTTAGATACCTTTTTACATTCATTTGAATGTCCTTCTTCTCCACATGCTTGACCAACTGTATTTAAAATATTACCAATACCTTTTACAGTCTTTCCACCATATGTTAATTCAACTGTATTTTTATTTGCATCTGTTACATAAAGGATAATTGCGTTATCCTTAACAGTACCATCATCATTATATCCACCTATACCATTATATGCAGCTTCAGTTGATTTACGATTAAAATGAGCATAACCAGATCTATCATAAGATTCAACTGTTATTTCACAAACAGTTGGTGTCTTATCAGATTTAGCTCCATTTATTACTGGAGTTATCTTTATCTCATATGTTCCTGCTTTAATTCCTAAAATGTCAGTTCTACCATCTAGGTCATTATATATGTTTTTATTTTCAGTTTCAGTTAAACCAGTTAAGTCAGTAAATTCACTAAAACTTCCACCCTTAATACTAATAATATAATTAGTTGCATTATCAACTTCATCTAATATAATTAGTTGCATTATCAACTTCATCATATTCGATAAAGGCACTCTCATTTAATCCTGATACAAGTGTTACATTTACTTCTCCCTTTGTAACAACCTTACCAGTACCTCTTTTTAATCCTGACTTGTCATCAGATAATTCAGTTATTGCGCTATTATTTGTAATAGTATCAACATTAAAGCTTGAATCATCTATAGATGCAGAGCTTGCATTATTAGTTCTTTTCAAATCTAGTTCATATGCTTGGAAAGTTGTTTTTGGCTCTCCGTTTTCATCATATTCTACTGTTTGATTATTATTTGTATTATCGTTATTGTTATTAGTAGTTGTATTATTAGTAGTTGTTACATTATCACTACCATCATTATTTGTAGTATCAACAGTTGTATTTGGTATTGTTGAATTAGTAGTATCATTATTACCACTATTAGTATCACATGACGCGAACACAAATGCACATGTTAACATACCTAATCCTAAAAATAATCTTTTCTTCTTCATAAATAACTCCTCTTCTATAAAGCGTTTTCAAATTCCTTACATACATATAACAAAATAGAAATGTAGTTTATTGGAAGCAAAAGAAAAATGGATGAAACTTTTTATCATCCATTATCTATTATTTTATTATTTCTTTATATACATCATAATATACAGATGCTCTATCTCTACCAGTAACATTATCCAAATCTTTTTTAAGTTTTTCATCACTTGAAATAAAATCTATTATTTCAGGATTATATCTAGTTCCTTTATATTCTTTTAATTCTTCTAATAAAGTATAAAAATTCTTACCAGTAGTATAATTTCTACCTAAAATATCAGTAGCGGCATCAATTGAATCTGCAATTGCAATTAAATCAATCGCTATTTTATATTTAGAACTTAAAATATCGAAATCAAGAGGATATCCTCCCTTACCATCATATGTTCTATGATGGCCTAGCATAACATCATAATAACTATCAAAAGCTGGATCATCACCTAACAATAATTTACTCTTAGATGGATGCATTTTAATATATTTAAATTCTTCATCAGTTAATTTTCTATTTTGTAAATTAATTACACCTACTGTTAAACATTTACCAATATCATGGAATAAGGCTGCATTACCTAAATAATTAATTATTTTTTCATCAGTATCATATCCTAAATCGATTAATTGCTTAAACATGTTTCTATCATATTCTAACATTTCATTGGCTATAATAACTGTAATTTTTTTAACCATTATACTATGAATATATGTAATAGGTTGTCTTCTTAAAACCAATAAATTAAGTAATGACACCTTTTGGTCAAGATTTTCACAAAATGGTAATAAAGATTTATAAAGTGATGAAGATACATCATCAAAATAACTTGTAAAATCTTTATACGGAACTGATTTTATATAATCTAGTAATGTAAATCCAACTTTCTTTAAGTATGAATATTTAATTTCAGGATCCATTACACTTGTTCTTAATAATTCTAAAATAATACCAGCTATATCAAACAAATTACAAAATCTATTTAAATTCTCATCTGTACCTTCATATTTGATTCCATCACCTAAATATAAATTAAAGAAATATGTTAATTTAGCAATCATTTCATTAACATCATATTCTCCGTATGAATACTTATATGCTAATTCAATTAATTTCTTTTGGTCATCATCAACTTCTTCAGTTTCTAACAATGAATTAACTATCTTAAAATATTTTTGTTCAGTACTGTAATCTGAATCAATAAAATATGAGAAGCTTGTTATAAATACATCATTAATTAAATGCATTTCTTCTTTAATAATTTCATTATCTTTATCTATAGATTGAACTAAATCACTATTATAAAAGTTTGTAACTTCTTCATAATATTTAATAATATCTTTTCTTACATTAGCATTTAGATCAGCAAGTGGACCTATTAAATTATAATAGGCAATAAAAATATCTCTTCTAGAATTTATTTCATTAAGTTCTTGATATTTTGATTTTAAAGCTAATATTTTTTGATATTTTAATAATGGATTAATATCAACAGAATCATTATCCATTCTTAAGAAGAATTCCATTTCCTCTAGTGCACCAAGAGTATATAAATATATTAATATCTCATATTTTTCTTTTGGTTCATAAAAAGCAATTAAATAATTGATTATTTTAATCATGATACTAGCATCATGAATTTCTTTATCTTTGAATTCTTTAATTACTAAAAGAAATTCGTATGCAGTATCATCGTCTAATCCTTCAGTTAAAATTTCATCTATTTGATCAATAATATCCTGGTTTTCTTTAAACATTGTTCTAATAACTATTGAACGTTGAATCAAATTTTCTTTCCAAGAATTAAAATTATTTATTTGGTATAATGAATCATTATAATCACTATATTTTTTAATATTATTCATGTATATTTCTTTGAAATTGCGAATTATTTGTATTTTGTCCGACATAATAATTCACCTCCCTAGTAATATTAAACAATAAAAAAAGACAATCCTTTTTATGATTATAACATAATCAGTAAAAAAAATCTAGAAAATATAATTCTTTATAACATATTATCTTATTATGACTATAAAAAATAAAATCAGGACGAATCCTGATTCTAGTTTTTATTTATGCCTTTTGAACGTTCTCTGCTAATTGGCCTCTTTCGCCTTCTTTAACATCAAAAGTAACCTCTTGTCCTTCTTCTAATGTTTTATAGCCTTCTGCTACAATGGCACTGAAGTGTACAAATACGTCTTTGCCTTCTTCAGATACGATGAATCCGTAGCCCTTTTCAGCATTAAACCATTTTACTTTTCCCTTCATTATAAATACTCCTTTCAAACCAAACCTATTGTAGAATTATAAAATCCCACAATTGAAATTATAATGTGTTTTTATGTATAAATCAACATAATTTTATGGTATTTATTGAATTTTTTACAAATTATAAGCGTTTACAATGATTAATATTTTATCAAATAGACATTTTTCGAAATGTAGTTGCATATTGTTAGAACAATAAAGGCAAGTCTTGAAGACTTGCCTAAATAATTATTGACTTACAACAATTGATGTTAAGAACGCTCCACCAGTTGATGTAGTTATTGTTTTTGATTGACCAGCAGCAATTGTTGTTGTAATTGTAACTGCTGTTGTACCGAATGTAGTTGTAGTTCCATCGCAAGTGAATGATTTATCCTTACCATTGCCAACCACTGTCATAACAAATGATAATGTAGAAGTTGAATTGTTAGTAATTGTAAATCCATATCCGGAATTAAATTTTAATCCCTTGTTGGCATCAACATCAGCAATTTTTGTTCCTACAATTACGATATTATTATCATTATATGCAGTTTTATTATTACCTGTTTCTACCGATGCACCTGCAAAGTTAATTGTAAATGAAGATGGAGAAGGTAAAGCCGCAATACATGCTTGTAATTTAGAATAATTAGTTACTTTTGTTTGTTCAGTTTCATCTAATGCATCATAAGCAGCTTTTGCAGCATTGATTGCAGTTCTATCGTTCTCAGTAACAGCAGTTGATTCAGGTAATGCTTCAATTAATGCAATTACTGTATCAACATCAGAAGTTGAAGGAATAGGATCAGTACTACCACTGCCACTTGAACTAGATTCAATACCTAATACACTAATTAAATTACTTGAATAATTATCGATAGCACTTCTTAAACCTGCAATTACAGCATAATTTGTATCTTCTGTAGCATTATCGAAAGTCCACTTGAAATCTCCACCTTGAACACGTCCACTATATGCTTTTACTGTTACTACAGCATCTTCAGGTGTTTGGACAGTATATGTATACATAATAGATGAATTTGTATCAAAGTTAGAATAAGTTGTTCCGCCCTTAACTGATTTAACAGTTGAAGGAACTACTTCATCACGTGTCGTTGCTTCATAAGCATCAAAATGTTCAGTTGATGTTGTTCCAGTTAAATTATACGCTGTTGTAACACCCTTATTAACATATTCTGTACATCCATAAGGAATATATGTATATGTTCCTTCATATTGATTTCCATATGACTTAATTACACCACCATCTTCTTTTGAGAATGTAGCATAATCTAATGTATATGTGTCTGTACCACCATAAACATCAGAACCTTGCATTGATGATAACATTGGATATTTACAATTTCTGAAATAATTATTTTCTACAAATGCTGATGTTCCACCTTCGGCAGCACCTATACCATATTTAGAAATACCATCATAATAATTGTTATAGACATGAACTGCAGTAGACATTCTAATACGTGGATGTCTAGAATCTGAATGGTCGAACCAATTATGATGATATGATACATAATCAACTGGGTCACCATTACTATTTAACGTAGTTTTACCACAATCCCAGAAATGGTTATATGCTAAAGTTGCATACTTAGTACCCTTAATATCAAGTGCGCCATCACCTTTAGCATGGTCACCACTACCATTAGCTCCATAGAAGAAATCACAATCATGAATCCAAATATTTCTATTTGTTGCACTTGAACCACCATCAATAGAAACATCATCATCCATCTTTGTCATAAATCCTAGATTTCTTACTTCAAGGTTAGTACAGTTCTTAATCAATAAACCAAAGCCATAGATAGTTGCATCATTTCCTACACCTTCTATAGTCATATTAACAACTGTTCCTAAAGCTTTTCCCTTAATTTGTAATCCCTCTTCTTTTGAACCGACAGAATCTAAATCTTCTTTTGATA
Source organism: Acholeplasmatales bacterium (assembly GCA_017444645.1). GTDB lineage: Bacteria > Bacillota_I > Bacilli_A > Acholeplasmatales > Anaeroplasmataceae > Anaeroplasma. Next base: position 9,015 of record JAFSWG010000055.1, read on the forward strand.
CTTTTCCTATGAATCTAATTGCAAGAGGAATAGTTTCACAACCTTTTTCATATCCACCTATAATGGCTTGTAAACCAGTATATGTTGTTTTTGTACCTTTATTATCAGTTGTAATATCTAGTGTAACTGTCTTTGCATTATCTTTTGTTATATATAAAACTCTAGCGCCATTCTTTAATGAACCATCTGCATTATAAGCACCTGATCCATCACCAGTTGAATTATATTCATTCTTTGAGAAAGCAAATCCTGTTCTATCATAAGAAACAACATTTAATTCTGATGTAACAGTTGCAGCTGCTTCAACATCATTATTGCTATCTACTGGAACAACTTTTAATGTATAAGAACCAGCTTTTAGTCCTAATGCATCAGCTCTATAGTAATTATATGAAGAACCTTTATAATATCTAATTAATTGCTTATCAATCTTTGTCCATGTAGCGGATGATGAATTCTTATAATAAACGTTGTAATCTTTATGGTTATCATATTCCATAAATTCAACGTATGCACTTTCTTGATCTCCTGCAGATGTTATTAATTGAACTGTACTTGTATCTGCATCAGAATAATTAGCAACTAATACAGTATTAGAATTAACTGTTGTATTTTCAAAATCAAATTCAGTTGTTGTTCCTTCAAGTGACCAGAAATCAAATTTCTTTCCATAGATGTATGGAGCAGCTGGAGCGTTACTTGATGCAATCTTTTCTCCTGCTTCAATACTTAATGTATCATTAACAGTTCCATCAGCATTTTTAAATGTAATTGTTATTATTTCAACAAACTTAGCATATAAAGTTACATTCGAATTTATTGCAGCATCCTTATTGAATGGCGTATTAAATGATGCATCTGTATACCAGCCTTTGAATGCATATCCATCTTTAGTTAAATCTTCTAATTCAGAGAATGTTTCTCCTTTTTCTTTAGTAATAGTTGTACGTGGACCAACTGTTGTCTCATCAAATGAAATTGTTACATAATCATTTGGATCATATACTTTCCATTGTGCATAAATAGTTTTAGTTTCATTAATAACTGTATCAGCAGTTACTTTATTTCCACCAGTTGCTGCATCATACCAACCTAGGAATACATATCCATCTTGATATAAATCAGCAATTTCACCTAACTTATCGCCTGCTTCTAATCTACGTGGTTCAGGTGCTGTTCCATATTCAGTACTAAATGTTACATCAGCATAATTTGCTTCTCTTTCGAAATATAATTTAGTAATTTGGATTGAAACTGACGCTGTAGAATCAGAAGCATTTACAGTTGAAATAGTATATGTTCCTGCAGGAACTGCCTGACTAAATGCAATTGATTCACTCATGTCATGTTCATATTTCTTAGATTTATATACTTCTGTGCTACCATTTTTTAAGATTACATATCCATCTTTTTTATCAGAACCCCAATTACCTTCAAGATAAATTGTTCCTGCTGACTTTAATGTAATAGTTATTGTTGCTCCCTGAGTAACATATTTTGCATAATCTTTATTAACACGAGTCTTATCTGTAACTATTGCAAATGAATAATTACCGATTGTGACAGCCTTTGAAAGAACATAATGACCATCACTATTTGTAGTAGCGCCTGCTGTAGTAACTAAAGTTTCCCATGAAGTAAATCCTTCACCAAAGCCTTCTTTGATATCTGTACTTTCTTCAAAATATGCAGTTAATTCTGTATTTGAAGTTAACTCAGTATTAAAATCAAATGCAGTTGTACCATCTAAAGTCCAATATTTAAAATCAAATCCTGTCTTTATAGGATTAGCTGGTTTTGTAGCTTTTGAGCCGGTTGCTATTACTTGTGGTTCTCCATAAGAAGTTCCATCTACTACAAATGACACAGTAATCTTTAATGCTTTATTAAATCTTGCATAATATGTCTTTGGACCATCTACTGTACCAAATTCTGTAACTTTATTTCCACTAGTTGCTGCATCATACCATGCATCAAATGTATAAATATATTCAGCATCAGCTGCCTTTGTTGGATTATTAGGTGCTACTATTTGAGTACCTTCAGCAACTTTCTTACTATCAAGTTGTGTTACACCATCTTCAGCATAGAAAATAACATAATATTTTGCCACGTTGTTAAATCTAGCATAATATGATGTATTTCCACTAGCTGTACCAAAAGATGTAACTTTATTTCCACCGGTTGCGGCATCATACCAACCATCAAATGAATAAGCAAAATCATCATCTTCTTGCTTTGTAGGATCAGTTGGAGCTACTATTTGTTCGCCTTCAGCAATCTTCTTTGTATCTAACACATCAGTACCATCTTCATTATAGAATGTTATAGTACATGCTGCTTTTTGGGTATATCTTGCATAGTATGATACATTTCCACTTACTGTACCAAAAGATTCAACCTTATTTCCGCCTTCTTTGGCATCATACCATCCTGCAAATATATATACATAATCATCATCTGCAACCTTTGTTGGATTAGTTGGTGCTTCAATTTGTGTACCATAGGCAACATTATTTGTTCCTAATACACTTGTTCCATCTTCATCATAGAATGTATATGTATATTTATTCTTTTCTGAAGTATATCTAGCATAATAAGTTACATTTCCAGTAATTGTACTAAAAGATGTAACCTTATTTCCACCAGTTTTTGCATCATACCAACCATCAAATGTAAAATCATCTTCTTTAGTATCTTGCTTTTCAGGATTTGAAGGTGCACTAATTTGTGTACCATATTCAACTGTTTCTTTCTTTAATTCAGTTGTTCCATCTTCATCATAGAATGCATATGTATATTTATTCTTAGTAAACTCATATACTGCAGTATAAACTACATCAGCATTAACAGCTGATAATTCTTTATCCCATGACTTAAATGTATAAGAATATTCAGCATCAGAAGCCTTTGTAGGTGTTGCACCATCATAGCTTGCTACTGTACCCTCTTTAACTGTATCAGTTTTTATTACACTACCATCATCATTCTTCCAAGTTACTGTATAATTTTTTTCAGCAACTGTTGTTGTAGTTGTAGATTCATTTGTTTTTGAAGTAGTTGTTGAATTATCTTGTGATACTGTACACGAAGCTAACACAACAGCTCCGGCTAAAACACTTAAGCCTAAAAACAATTTCTTCTTTTTCATATTTTTCTCCTTTTCTTTTTAAGCAATTTATAAAACGCTTTCATCTTCCCGACAACTCTATAACAAATATAAAACATTTTTTATTGGTAAAAAAAGAAAAAAACTGCAATTTCTTTGCAGTTTTATCTTTCATACTCATTGTTAGAATTCTTAAACGTATAAATATATTTATTTACTTCCTTATCTATTGTAATTGAATCACCATTTCTTGACTTAACTTTACAAATAATATATCCATTCTTGTTTGGCTCTATACATGCTAATTTGGTATAGGCATTTTGGAAATCTATTTCTCTAGTTGTTCCATCATCATTTAATTTCTGATCTACAATAATTTCCTTAATAGATTCTGTTTTATTTACATTCTTGTCAAAGAATGAATATTTAAATATATTTTCACAAGATTTAAATTGTTCTTTAACAATAACATATTTATTAGAATTTAATTCAACTTTTGTTTCATATTCAAAAGCTGTTTTTGTTAATCTAAATGTACCACTAAATTTATAATTATTAGAACCACAATTTATAACACCCTGAATTATGGAATTAGATTTATAATTAACTTCATTTATATTTTTCTCTTCTATCACTTCTTCATTATAATAAATAACATAGTCAAGTGGTAAACATTTTACGCTTATCTTATTTGAATAATCATTTTCATCTATTTTCTCTTTACTTATTAGAGAAGAAGCTCTCATTCCTAACATCACTTCTATATTAGGAATATAATTATTTAAATCATTAACAATTGCAGTTTCTTCAGATACAGTCATTTTGGGTTTTGTAGATGTATCTAAAGTAACACTATCAAATGTTACACTCTGTAACATTCCAGCAACGTTAATAATATTATGAACCTCTTGTGTTTCCATTGCGCTAAAATAATGATTTACGTATTCAGTTGAATAACTTGAAAAATCAATTGGAGAATCATTTGATGTAACATTTTCAGTTATTGGATTAGTAATAGGAGTTGTTTCAATAGGCTTTGTCTCAACTGGCTTATTAGAATTTAATGAATTAGTAATAAATGGAATTGAAATTCCTAAACCAAATACTAGTAATAAAGCAAACGCACCAGCAAGAATAGGAACTAACTTAATACTTCTTTTTCTTTCAACGAAGCTATCATTCAATACTTTAGATGTATCTACTTTATTTAAAATATTAGATTGTAAATCATGAATTTCTTGTTTAGAAGCTAAATTCTTTAATTCATTTTTAATCTTCATCTAAAGCACCTACTTTCTTTTTTAATTCCTTTATAGCTTTATTATATATCCATAAAACCGTACCTAAAGGTTTATTAACAATGCCTGCAATTTCTTTAAACTTCAAATCATTAATAATATGCAAAACTACAATTTCTCTTGAAACATCATCCAATGTTTTTAGCATTTCTAATGCTTCAATCTGTTCATAATTTGGTTTCTTCGATGTATCATCCGATACATAATCTATAACTTCTTCATCATGAACTAATCTTTTTTCTCTATTATAATGATTAATTGCAATATTGTGAGCTATCGTTGATAAATATGCATTTATGCTTGTTTTATATTGATATTTAGAAATGTTTTCTAAAAATTTAACATACGTATCTTGCATTAAATCATCAATAGTTGAATTATCTTTAATAATTGCAGCAATTGCGAAGAATACAGTTTTTTTTGTACTATTATAAAATTCATCAAAATGATTGTAATTAGCAACACGAAGTTCTTCAACTATATCATTTATGTCCATATTCTTCTCACCTTTCTAACAATTTATTATAATTAATTATTGGTAAATCATAAAAATATTTTATCATATATGACATTTTTTTCAAAATAAAAAAATAAAACGGATATGAATGATACTTTATTTCATATCCGCTTAGTTAATTATATTAAATACAAATAATTAATATTATCTTCACTTAATACTGGTAATGTGTACAAATAATCCGCTCTATATGTCATATCACCTTGAGTTGCCGGTATATGACTATTCATAAAGTCTTGGTTTTTAGAACCCTTACCAAAATATTTATGTGTAATAGTATCTTTTCCAGAACTGCTTACTGGGTCATCCCAAGTGACATCAAATGCGTACCAGCTACCATCTACTTCTGCATAATTCCACGCATGATCTTCAGGATTTCCATTAGTTATGGCTTCTCCAGTAACTTTTACACAATTAATACCATTTTTAATTAACAACAATTGAAACAATTCTGAATATGATTCACAAACACCTTTTTTATTTATTATTATTCCTAAAATATTATGTGCATATGATGAATCATCTGGTGTTGTTCCATCTTCCTTAAACGCATACTTAGCATTATTAATTATATAATCATGAATATATTTTACTTTCTTTACGTTATCTGTTTCTAATTTAACTAAATTTGATACAGTACTTACATATTCGTTTATTTTATTTAAATATTCTAATCGAACTTCTTTTGATTTATATTCTTCATGAATAGATACATTAATGAAATTTTTAACAATTGTATCGACAACTATTCCTCCCTCACTAATAGTTTGAGTGCTAGAGCCCATAATAGCTCCCATAGAGAAATAATATTCAGGATGGTCTAACATAATACAAGAATATACTGATGCGGCTTCATCTGTAGATAGATTATAAGACGTATATTCAATATTTTCACCTACTGTATATTGTATCTCTCCATTTACATTTACTTGATTAGATTCAGTTTTTCCTTCATAAAAATCTTTACATAACAAATTCATATCATCATATAAAGATATTAATTGAGCTTTGTTTTCATAACTTTGAAGATGCACATATCCCCAATCTTTAATCTCTGAATTTATTTTTGATAAACGATTATATGAAGCTGTATAAGTAATTATATTATTTTCTTCATCTTTTGTTTCTACCCATTTGTTAAATGTATATTGATATTTTTCATCATCTTTTTTAGTTGGAACATCTAAATCATATGAAGGTATAGAATCAGACTTAACATTCTCTACTTTTTTTAATTCAGTTCCATCATCATTAACCCAAATAACAGTATATTTTTTATCTACTTGTTTTGTAGTTATAGTATTAGTGCTTGACGAAATATTAGTATTATTTCCAATATTATTTATAAAATCATTAACATAACTACATGATGTTATAAAGAATAACATAGTTATTGCGAATATAGGAAACATTATTTTCTTTAACTTCATAATAACACCAACCTTGTTTTATTATTTTACCATAATATTTTATTATTACAAATAATAATTATCTTGTATTCCAAAATTAAAATAACTATAATCAAAATAGGGAGTATTCGAGGTATTAAATGAGAGAAAAGATTTTAGATTATTTTTTAAAGTATGTTAAAATTGACACAATGTCAATGGAGGATATGGACACTATTCCTTCTACTAAAAAGCAATTTGATTTAGCAAAAATACTAGTTAATGATTTAAATGAATTAGGCATTAAAGATGTTAAATTAACTGATAATTGTTTTGTTACTGGTATATTACCATCTAATTGTAATTCCAAGCTTCATATAGGTTTTTTAGCCCATATGGATACAATTCCAGGTTTTTCAGGAACTAATGTAAAACCTAATATAGTTAAAAATTATGATGGTTCTATCATTAAATTAAAAGGAATTGAATTAAATCCTAATCAATTTCCTTTTATGAATAATTTAACTGGGAAAACTTTAATCACTACTGATGGAACAACAGTTTTAGGTGCTGATGATAAAGCTGGTATAGCTGATATCATGGGTATGTTAGTTTATTATAAAAACAATCCTGATATTAAGCATGTAAACATACACGTTGCTTTTACACCAGACGAAGAAATTGGTGGAGGAATTAAAGCATTTGATGTAAAAGGCTTTGGCTGTGATTATGCTTATACAGTAGATGGTGGATTATATAATGAAATTAATTATGAAAATTTCAATGCTGCTTCTTGCAAAGTGACAATTAATGGTTTAGATATTCACCCAGGTAGTGCTAAAGGTCAAATGAAAAATGCTTCATTAATATTAATGGAATTTAATTCATTATTACCAATTAATGAAAGACCTGAATATACAGATGGTTATGACGGATTTAATCATTTATGTAGTATTAGTGGAGAAGTTGGAAATGCTTCTGCATATTATATTATTAGAAATCATTCTATTGATATTCTAAATAGACAAAAAAATGATTTTATTAATGCATGTGATTTCATTAATAAAAAATATGGTGATAACACATGTCAAATAGAATTAAAAGATGCATATTTGAATATGAAGACATTGATAGATAAAGATCCTAGATGTATAGATAGAGCACTTAATGCAATTAAAAAATTAGGATTTATCCCTAACACTTCTCCTATTAGAGGTGGTACTGATGGGGCTGTCTTAACTCAAATGGGATTAAATACACCAAATTTAGGCACTGGTGGATATAACTGTCATGGGCCATATGAATTTGCGTGTCTTGAAGAAATGGAAAATGTTTGCAAAATTTTAATTGAAATAGCAAAAGAAAGCTAAGGTGATTTTTGTGGCTAATAATTTAGGAAAATTAAGAAAAGAATTTTCTTTAACTCAATCTGATTTAGCTAATTTATTAAATACTTCTTCTACAAATATTGGATATTATGAACAAGAAAAAAGAGACTTTTCAACAAAATTATTAATAAAACTTAGTGATATGTTTAAAGCATCTATTGATTATATATTAGGTATAAGAGATGATGGAATATATGTATATTACGAAGGTGAAAGTATAATAGAATATCAAATATCAGAAGAAAAATTAAATGAATATTTAAAAAAGAAAGTAATTTATTATAAGGATGATAGTTATAGAAGATATATAAATATAAATGAACTTTTAGGATTGAAAACAGGTTCTAATTTATCTAGCCTTATGCAAAGCTTTTCTAGCCTTACTGAATTTGAAAATCTATTAGGTGATTTACCACTTCAATCAAGAGATGATCTTGATAGAATATATTCAATGGAAAAAATAAAGGCTTTACCTATTGAAAAAGTACATGCCTTAAAAAAATTATTAGAATTTCTATAGGAGGAATCTATTATGGAAACTAAAAAGGTATTAACAATACAAGATATTTCTTGTTACGGGCAATGTTCTACTACTGTTGCATTACCAATATTATCACATTATGGTATTGAAACAGCTATATTACCTTCAGCAATATTATCAACTCATACTAGTGGATTTGAAAATTTCACTTTCTTAGATTTAACTGATGAGATGCAAAAAATAATTGATCATTGGTTTACTAATCATATTGAATTTGATTGTATATATACAGGATATATAGGAAATCGTAAACAATTTGATATCATTTTGAATAATAAACATAAAATATTAAAAGATGGTGGCTTATTCATCGTTGATCCAGCAATGGCAGATAATGGTAAATTATATCCAGGATTAGATGATTTTATAGTACTTGGTATGAGAAAAATGTGTATGTATGCAGATTATATAATACCTAATGTTACTGAAGCTAGTTTTATGACAGGTGTTGAATATAAGGATCCTAAAGACCAAACAACAGAATATTATAATAATTTATTACAAGAATTATATAAGCTTGGTGCTAAAAACATTATATTAACCGGTGTCGTTGATGGTGAAGATACAATTGGGGCAATCGGATTTGATGGTATTACAAGAACTACAGTATTAACTGAAAAAATGCCTAAATCATATCATGGAACTGGAGATATATTTTCAAGTATAATAGTTGCAGATATATTAAATGGTAAATCTATGAAGGAAACATTACATCACGCTACTGATTTCATTATCGATTCAATAGATCAAACAATGGATGATGAAAAACATGAATATGGTGTAAAATTCGAACAAATTTTAAAAAGTGAAAGCGAGTAAGCTTTCACTTTTTAATTTATTTCTTGAAATAATGTTATTTCTTCTTTTTCTTTATATATTATAGGCTTTAATCTAGAATATATTATACAAGATAATATAACTACAAATATATCTTTAATGATAAATGGTAAAACACCAATTTCTATTATAGAAATTAAATCTTTATTGATACCATTATGGAAATTAAAAATTAAATACATATATGATACACCAAACATATTAATTATTAATAATCCAATAAAACATAATATATACTTAAGATAAAATTTATTTGATTTAGATGCAAAACCTACAATAACTGATGCGAAAATAAATCCTATTATGAATCCAAATGATGGCATATAAACATATGCAAATCCTCCACCAGTTGAAAATACAGGTAATCCAATTAAACCTAATATTACATACAATGTAAAGACTATAAATGATTTAAAGCTACCTAATATTAAGGCCACTAAGAAAACAGATAATGTTTGTAATGTAATTGGGATAGGACCAATTGGAATGCTTATTTTTGAACAAATAATTATAATACATAAGGACATAGCCATAATAACTATGTCTTTTATCTTAAATTTTTTCATATATACCTCTACATTATAAATACCCATTATGAAGATGGGTATTTATTATTATTCATTTTTTGGTTCTTCTTTTGAATCCTCTTTAGAATCTTCTGTAGTTTTTATATCATCTTCAGCTTTTGTTTTTTCAATAGGAGCTTCCTCAACTGGTTTTTCTAATTTTGGTTGTTCTTTCTTTTTATTACCAGTTTGATTATACTTAAATGAATTAGCCTTCTCTTCAGGTTCTTTATTTACAACCTTAGCTCTAATTGGAGTTCTCTTTTCATTTCTAAAGATGAAATCTCTTAATTGTTGGAAATGGAATAATAAAATGTAAATTACAGCGATAACTAATAATATTAATGCTTCAATACCGATTGTTCTCCATACGGCACCAGCTACAACATCAGATGTCATTATTTCATTTTCAGTTAATGAAACTTTAACATTAGGATCATATACATTTCCAGCTTTTAAATCATCATTAAATTTATTTATTGAATTATTGAATGTTTCAGTTTTAGCATTATATACTGAATTAGTTGTTTCAATATATCTATCAACTGTATATTTAGTACCAAATTTATATGAATCATAATAAGGTAAATATTCTCTATATGCAGCGAATACTACACCTGCTTGATTTTCATCATAGAATTTTTCGTCGAATGCAAATGTAAATTGAATATCTTTAGCAAATACATTATTACCTTCATTATCTGTAATATTAAATGATGTAATATTAGCACCAGTTTTTGCCTTTACAGCTTTAACTGTTTCTTCATCTAATTGGAAATTAAAGAAACCATATCTTGATTTATCAGATACATAATCTCTTGTAAAATTTAAGAAATAATCATTTAATGATGTATGCTTTTCACTAAATAAATCTGAATTAATTGTAGAACTTACTACAAAATAATAAGTATATGTTATAAATTCTCCTGTTTCATCTTTTTTATCAGTTATGAATTTAATACCAGTATCATTCTTTCTAACACCATTAACTGACGCAGTAGATGCTGCAAAATTTGAATCAAAAATATAGAAATTATAAGCTTTATCAAAATTATGGAATAAATGAGCCTTATCAGTATCATCAGGATAATATAATACATCCTTTTCAGCACCTGATGCATTTACATATAATGTTCCATTTTTATCTTCTACTTTTATTGATGGAACATTATAATAAATACCACCAAATAATGTTTGAAGACCATCATAGTCCTTATTTGTTAAATATTGATTTGTTAAATTTAATATATGATCACCTTTTGCAGTATTGAAAAATATAATAGATGAGAATACTAAAATAATAACTGCAAATGATATATATAAAACTCTTATTATTAATTTACCTGTTTTATTTCCCATAAAAATAATCCTTTCACGTAAAACGCTAACAAAATAATTGTATCATTTTTTAATTATTTTTCAACCTTTTCACTTTACAAATAAAAAAAATTGTGTATAATACTAATTGCACGTCGTTTGTGCATATGGCGCACATGGTGAAGTGGTTAACACATCGGATTGTGGCTCCGACACGCGCAGGTTCGATCCCTGTTGTGCGCCCCATATAAAATAAAAAATGACCTGATTGAAAATCAGGTCTTTCTTTTTATCCAATTGCCCTAGATAAAAAGAAAAGTTCCTTTTAAAGGAACAAGAAAAAGAAATGAAAAACTTGAAAGCCTTAATAAAAATTCGCGTTCGCTTTCCTTAACGAACTTTTAATATACAACATAAAAATCAAATGTAAAATATAATAGCGTTTACACTATTTTCTGTAAATGTTTTCATAAATTTTCATAAAAGAAAAGGCGGTCTTTATTGTACCGCCTTTTCAGTTTATGGAATCATTAATGATCTCATATATAAGATATATCCAACCATATTAACTGGTTCAACTAAATCATCTGTAGTTGTAATTATATTATAACTAATATCTTTTTCATTTACTACATAAACATCTGTAGATGATATAGTAGGGAATCTATAACCTCCTAAAGTTGTAGTCAATGTAATTACTTGATTATAGAATTCAGATGTTTCCTCAGTGATTCTATATCCATTCGGATCATTTGGATTAACTGGAGTACTATTATATACAGTTTTAACTAAGCCTGTTAAGAAATGGCTTAATATGTTAGACTTTAAGCACTTTTCAAGATTTGTTATAGTAATTGAATCAATATTGATTTCAATATTAAAATCATCTTGATTTTCTATTGCGTCTAATAGTGCTTCTAACTCTGTAGTATTAATCATTAATAATTCTTCTGAATCATCATAATTAGTTGTTTTATCAGAAAGATTCTTATCAATATATAATCTACCTGTTGTTGTAGAAATATTTTTAGATATTGTAGCTATCATAATACTTGATGCAAATATTTGATCTCTATCTTTGATAGACTTAGGTGAGATAGAATCTACGTTGATTTCTGATACCTTGAATGAAGTTTCATCATCCTTTTTTAATCCAGCTGCTATTGCATTAAATAATTTAGATAATGCTGTTTCTGTAATTAATTTATCTGTAGTATCATAACTATCTTTATCAATTACAATTGTTGTATTTAATAATACGCTAGTAACTGTATTTCTTAAGATATATGACTCATTAATATCATCAGCAATTCCAGTTGAAATTATTAATGTATTTGGATCAAAATTATTAATATCTTCGATATTGTTATCATTTAATAAATCTTTAAAAGCAATAATTTCAGATTCCTTATAAAATTCAATTGTATCGATACCAAATAATTTTGTTTTTGCTTTATCATGATCCTTAATATTATTTGCTGGATCATCTACTATCTTCTTGAATTCAGTATATAAAATATCAGTTACTACTGCTGAATCATAAATAGTATCATATCCATCATCATCAATACTGATAATTTGCTTACCATAATCAACTCCAGAAATACTATCTAAGTCAGTAATACCAAATGTCTTAATTGCAGCAATCATCTTAATTACTTCTGATTCTTTATAAGTAATTTCATCAAATCCAGTTGCTAAGTCATATGAATCTATTAATGCTTCAGTTGAATATGAAACTACTTCAACTCTATTAGAAGTTATAGCTGATTCAATTTGTTTAGATACTGTTAAATTAACAATAATTGATTTATAGCATGTAGAAATATCAAAATTATCTTCTAATAACTTAGATTTAGCAATAGATGGATCGACATCTATACTAGGATCTTGATTTTCTGGAGTGCTACATAATAATTGTATTGAATTAATTAAATTAGTCATTTCACCTAATATATACCAATTAGTATTATAGAAATCATCTGTCAACATTGAAGTTGTTGCTTCTGTTTGATATGTATTAGGTATTTCAATTCCAAATGAGCCTATAGCTAATTTATAAATTATTGTAGCATGTAAAATATCAGAATCAATCATAGTTTCAAGGCTTGATATTTTTATATTCTTGATATTTTCATCAGATAAATTAGGATTTGCTATTTCAGATTCTTCAGCATCACCATAGAATATTGTCTTATTATCACATAAGGCATCAAATAATTTCTTTGTTTCAGCTTCATATAAATATTTATTATTAGTTTCATTATTATATGATGTATTAGTAAGCTTAATATCTGAACTATCTTTTAATTTATCATATACGATACCTCTAAAGATAATAGATCTAGCTAATGTTTGATTATTATTCTTATCTAGCTTAATGTATTCTACATTTAAATTGCCTAAATCTAATCCTAATACCTCAACTACATCAAGAAGTCTAATGATTTCAACTTTATCTAATAATCTATTATCATTAGATCTAACATATGTATTGTCATATGCATCTATAGGATCATTTATATTATTATCACTATATACTTTATCAGTAATAGTAGCCATTAAAATGTATGATTCTTTGATAGCTTTTTTAGTTGTTTCATTAACAGATATATCAGAAGCACCTAAATTTGATAATATATCATCTAATGATTTATCTGCATTTTCAGGTTTTCCCTTAATATCATTAATAATAGATTTAATAGAAATTATTTCTGTTTCTTGATAGAAATCTAGATTTGATGTTGTTATAAGTTTAATCTTTGCAAGCTCGTGATCCTTAATATCAGCATTAGCACTGATTTTAGATTCCATAGTAGTTGATAAAATATCCCACACTAATATTGATTGATATAATGTATCAACTTTTTCATCTTTAAGGCCTAATATAGAATCAGCATTAATACCTGTTTCAATATTAGAGAAATCATTAATTCCAAGTGCTTTTATTGCAGCTAATAAATCACTTACATCTTCTTTATTATATGCAGATTCACTAAAACTTGATGAAATATTAATAAATGTTTCAGATAATACTGATTTTGTATAATTTCTTGTTTCTTCTCTTGCCATATCTGGCTTAGATAATTGTTCATCTAATTTTTCTGATATTGTATAATCAATAACTATAGATTGATAACAAGCATCAATGTCAAAATCATCAGATAATATTTTTCCTTTAATTGTTTCCTCATCAATATTTAATGTACCAGCAGTACCAAATAATGATTTTAATGCAGCAATAATATGCTTCATTTCTTCATTCTTTATCCAATTAGTATCAGTGAAGTTTGTAACAATTAAATTAGAATTTACTTCAGTTAAATATGTATTAGGTAAATCAATTCCAAATGAACCAGTTGAAATCTTATCAATAATAGTTGCATGTAAAATATAAGATTTAATCATATCATCTAGATTAATAATCTTTATTTTTTTAACATTTTCTTCAGATATTTCATTAGATAAATTAACAGGATCATTTTCATTTTGTAAATCAAATAATTCTACTTTATTATCACATAAAGAATTTAATAAATTCATTGATTCATCATATGTTAAATAAGTATTATTTTCTTCATTCTTCTCTAATGCAACATAAGGAACTTTATTATTTGTTTTTAGCTTATCATAAATAGTCGCTCTTAAAATAATAGATTGTGAAATTATTGAATTATTAGCTTTATCTAGCTTGATTGAATCAATGCTTTCTCCAAGCTTAATATTTAATTTAATAGCTGCATCAATTAAATCTGAAATCGCATCTTTTGTTAATAATTCATATTCACTACCCTTAACATAAGTTTTATCATATGCATCAATAGGATCAGAAATATTATCATTAGTACTAATATTATGAGTTACATTTGCCATTAAAATATATGATGCTAATATAGTATTCTTATTACTATTAATATCAATATCTGCTGGATCAAAACTATTAAATATTTCTTCTAAAGTCTTATCTTTATTTCCTTCTTTATTTCTAATGCTTTGAATGATTGATTTAATTGATAATATTTCGTCTTCCTTATAGAAATCTAAAGATAAATCCGAATTAATTTTTTCTTCAGCAAGCGGATGGTCAACCATCTTACTATCTGGTTTATTAATCTCAGTTTTTACTTTAACTGTTAAAATATCCCAAACAATGATTGATTCATGTAATGTATCAATAGCAGTATCATCCAAATCTAAAATGCTGTCAGCATTAACTTCTGATTCAATGTTAGAAATATCAGTAACTCCAATTGCTTTAACTGCAGTTACAAGCTTAATTACTTCTTCTTTTTTATAAGTGATTTCAGTGAAATCAGAACTTAAATTATATGAATTAGCTAAACTTTCTTTAGTATAATCAGTTACATCTATTCTATTCATATCAGGCTTATCTAATTGTTCAGAAAGCTTTTCAGAAATTGTATAATTTAATACTATTGAGTTATAACATGATTCTACTGCACCATCTTGTAATACCTTAGCTTTAATTAATTTTTCATTAATTTGACCAATTGTAGTACCTTCTTCAAAAATATCATCAAATGAAGTTAATATCTTATTTAATTCATTCAATGAATACCAATTAGAATTTATAAAATTATCATCAGTTTCTAAATAAGTTTTATCAGCTTCAGCTTTTAATTTATTAGGTACACTAATAGGATAATCAGTTGATGTGGCAAGCTTATTAATAATAGTAGCTTGTAAAATATTAGAATTAGTTAATTCCTTTAATTCACTTATTTTAAATTCTTTAATCTTTTCGTTATCTACTTGTATTTGCTTAATATTTATTGTTTTATTTTCATCAGCATCTCCTAAAATATTTTCTCTATATTTAGTTAAAATATTTAATAAACTAGTTAATTCACCTTCAGAAATATAACCATTATTCATAGTTTCTATTTCATCTAATGGAACAATTATTTCATTATTATTCTTTAATTCAGAATCGATTGTCGCTCTAAATATTTTAGATGAAACTAATGTAGGAATATCTTTATTTCTTAAATAAATGTTTTCAATATCAGCTTTACTTAAATCTATATCTAATCTATTAGCAATATCAACTAGTAATGATATTTCAGATTGATATATATTCTTTTTATCGACATTATCTACTTTTATAGTATCATTTTTATCAAATGCGTCATCTGGAATAATTAATCCTTTAACATCATCGCCTTGCATATGATTTGTTATAGACGCTTTAATAATAATAGACTTAAAACAAACATCTAATTTTGTTTCATTACTACTTTCAGATACTTTTTCATTTAATTTCTTAATATTGGCCTTAATTATTTCAGTAGCTGAATCTTGATCATTTAAATCAAATTCTGATTCTTGTAAACCAAATCCTTTATCTAAACCATCTAATAAATGTAATAATTCATTAGTAGAATTCCAAATGTTAGCACTTGAATATTTACGTAATTCTTCTTTTGTTGCTGCAGCTTTATATTCGTCAGGGATAACTAATACACCTTGTAAACTATTCTTAGGGTCATTAACCATCATATTAATTGCTGAAGCACTAATAATAGCACTAGATACTAAAGACTCTTTATTTGCTAAAATTTCTTTAATTAATGTTGCCTGATTAATTTCACCACTTTCAGGCATTATACTTAATAAACTATCTATAGTATTAACTAATTCTTCTTTTTGAATTACATTAACCTTAACTCCATTTTCTTCTTCTAATATAGAATCTGGTAACATTATTTCAAAGTTACCTGTCGCATTTGATGTTATTGCTCCCGTAAATACTGATCTTAATAATGATGATTCGAGGGCTGCATCAATTGGCTTTACGCCACCTTCAGTAGTATTCATGGCATACAATAATGATCTAATATAATTTGTAGATTCAGTATCTCCACTACTTAATTTTTTGAAATCATTTAATAATACTCTTGTATTAGTGTTCTTTAATATTGATTTAAAGCCTACTAATAAATTATATGCTTCACCATTTGTTTCTGTTCCATCAGGATTCTTTATATTCATGTAATTTACTTTTGGAACATAAATTGTTGGAATGCTTGATTGAAGCATATTTTTAATATATGCTGACATACCATTAGAAGACATAACTTTATTTAATAATTCTGATTTCTTTAAAGAATCAACGATTGCATCGTATTTTTGCTCATTACTTTGTGCATCTGGATTTGTGCTATCAAACATTGATATTACATTATTAAATACTTCTTTATTAGGATCATATACAGATCTTGCAATACCTAATACATTTGCAGAGGAATTTAATAATTCTTTTATTTCTGTTGTCCAATCTAGCTTTTCAGTTTCGATACCACGAAGTATTACATCGCTTCTATCATATTCTACTGATTCACTATCTTGTTGTAATGCAGTTTGAATATATCTGTTGTCTAAATAGAAATATAATCTTTCATATACATCATCAAATTCTGATTTTCTTTTACCATTTAAAATTGTTAATTCGCCAAGTGATGGAAGTAGATTTTCAGAGAAAGTCATAATTTTATATGCATCATCTTTTGTTTCATCTAATTCTATTGCGGCAACTACAAATTTTAATAAGCTCTTTGCATCTTCTTTTGTTAATAAATTAGATGCAGTAATAAATGGTCTAGTTTCATATTCGTAGTTTGGATTTGTTTTTAATTGATCTAATATTTCTTGTTCTTCAGGAATATATTTAGATAAATAACCTTTTTTAAACATTAACGAAATAGTTTCAACAGTATCTGGATTTGTTTCTGCCAATTTTAATTGATCTATATGAGCTACTATTGAATCTAACAATGATAATGAGAAATTAATAAAATATGTTTTAGCATTGAAATTATCAATTAATAGATTGAATTCTTCTTGAAATTCAGGGATATCCATTATTTTTAATATGGTATTCATAATATTATCATTTGCATTAATAGACTGAATTAAATCATCTTTACCATATTTCATTAATAAATCTATAGTTTCTCTTGTAAATGTTGTATATGCTCCAATTTCATCTGCAAAATTAAATCTAGTATCTATTCCCCTTTCTGGATCACTAATTCTTCCAGAAAATACTAAATCAGCAGCATATAAATAAAATGGCATATTATCTTTTACTTTAATTGTATTTAATACTTTAAAAATACCACTTGTTCCATATGAACCTAATGCTTCATATATTTGATACCCTTCCTTTAATGAAGAATTGTTAACTTCTAATTGATCATTATACTTTTTATTGCCTACTCCACCTGCAATATAAAAGAATGATCCTATAAAGGCCATAATAACAATTCCACCTACAAGGCCTCTTAATATACCAATTAACAAACCATAAAAAGGTCTCTTTTTATATACCTTATCACTATTAAGTGAAGCATACCCTTCTTCGATTTTCTTTTTATATCTTCTTTCTGGATAGAAAATAAGATAAATAATATAGAAAATGAATACTAAAAGGAAATATATGAATAGACAAATAATAGCTAATATTAATCTATAAATAAAAAGTACAAGCTGTAATAAATATTGTCCATTTTCTCTTAGGATTAACATTAATCCATCGCCATAATCCATTTGTTTTGGAATGAATTCATATAATATTTCAGTTAGAGATTTAGAAGACTCAGATACTCCCATTTGTCTTTGAAGTCCACCTTCACCCATAAAATTATTTACTATACTAACTAAATTTGTATCGACTTGACTATTATTAGCTAATATTGCAAATAAAATAATACATATTATAAATGCGACTAAAGCTTGTATTGCTAAAATAAGGGATTTTCTAAATCCCCTAATAATGCCCAAAATAATAGCTGTTAGTACAATTAATATAAATAATAATGTTGGTATTAGTGTTATTAGTAAGCCATAAGTTCCCGTCATAGCGCTCACCCTCTCTATTAGAATTTAAAAAACTGAATCTATTATATATATTTTACAATGTAAAATAAAAAAATTCAATAAACAATTATTGAAAACCAATTATTCTTATGATATACTATCACTTGTTGGAGCAAAAAAATTAATAGGGGCATATTGTCAATGGTAGCAAGCCGGTCTCCAAAACCGTTAGTGAGGGTTCGAATCCTTCTGCCCCTGCCATTTTGTTATTAAAGATGAGAAATCATCTTTTTTTATTTTATAAAGAGAAAAACAACCAACAAACACACTGGTTGTTCAATAAAATACATAAGTATTATTTTTTCAATTCTTCTATTTCAATATTATTATCATTTTCTATTGTTTTATTTTCATTTCTTCTTCTGTAATTATATAACGCATATAAATTCCTCCAAATATAAATAAAAAATAGTTTTATAAACATTATTTAGTATTTAGTATTTATTAAATTTTTACCGCTTTACATCAATTTAATTTAACCATATTTTTATTTTTCTTACAACATTTACATTTATTTATAAAATAAAGCGTTTTAATTGAATTTTTAATTAACAAAAAAATGAAAAAGCCTTATAATTATTTAGGTGATTAATAATGGGTGAGTATGTAAAGCTCTATTTTCAATATCACATCATATTATTAGTATTCTTATTATTATCTATATTAATATTATTTACTGATTTGGGAGTAGGAAAAAAAGCAAAAATTAATTTAAGAATAATAATAAGTATAATATTTTTTTCTTCAATTGTACATATAATAGAAAGATATGTCTGTGAGGAAACAAATGATTATCCTAATTTTAGATTTGTTCTTACAGTAATAAAATATTTAAGTCCACAATTAATATTATGCTTATTAATGACAACAATATACAATAATAAAAAAGTAATGATTACATTATTTGCAATACTTGGTGTTGAAGCAATATTATTATCAACAAGCCAGTTAACACATATTGTTTATTATGTTTCACCAAATAACACATTTACAAGAAGCTATTTATGGTTTATACCATTTGTGTTATCGTTTTTCTATTTACTTTCATTTATGGTAATTATTATATATAAATTTAAATCAGATAAATTTGAATTAGTATTCTTATTATCTTCTCCTATTTTATGCACAATAATAACTATACTTGAATCATTAGATATTATACAAGAAAGATTAAATACAGCACTTGGCTCTTCAGTCTTATTTTATGAAATATATCTATTCTATGTTAATTCAAAAAAGGATTTCTTAACAGGACTTTTAAATAGACATTCATTTATGAGAGATATGAAAAATCAAAAGGATAAAATAAGTGCTTTAATATCAATGGATTTAAATGGATTAAAAACAATCAATGATAATTTCGGACATCAAGCAGGTGATGAAGCTATTATAGCTTCTGCAAAATCTTTTACAGCAGTTAAAGGATATAAATATAAAGTTTATAGAGTTGGTGGAGATGAATTTAACGCAATTGTTTTTAATGCTAGTGAGGATGATATAAAAAATATTATTAAAACAATGGATGATACTATTAAGTCTTTTGGTTATTCTGCTTCATTTGGATATTCAATGAATAATGAAAATTATTCAGTAGATGAATTAATTAAACTTGCAGATATTGAAATGTATAATTCAAAAAAGCAATTTTACAACAAACAATTAAATTATTAATAGGCTAGAGGAAAGAAAATAATCTTTGCCCCTGCCATCTAAAAAGCGCATAACTAAGCCAAATTTAAGGCTTAGTTATTTTTTTTATCATCAATCAGTTACTATAGATTTTAGCCAATGTTGTCGTAAATGTTGTCGAAGCATCTTTTTTTATTTAATCCGCCAATTTCTGCCAGTGGAATTTCAACCCTACCTAAATTTTTCTATTATGTTTTTTGAATAAGGTAATAAATTTTCAATTGACTCTTTATTAATATTTTCAAATACTTAATTAAATATATTTTCTCACGTCTTATTAGCTGAACGATATGAATAGCATGTCTAAAAATTTTCTTTTCTTCCATATGTCTATAACATGTTCATTTTTATCTTTGAATACTTATATGTGAAATTATATTATATTTTAAAATTATCAATTGTTCGTAATATTAATATTTTCCGAATACGATATACTAATAACATTTCTACTGTGTCCCGTTTTTCAACACTGATTTAAATAAAAATGTCCCGTTTTCTAATATGTATTTTATTATAGAATTTTTTTATTGACAAACCACATAAATACATTACACAATCCTCATATTGAGATAATTGATTAATTAAGATAATAGGTATTGTTATTGTTCTTTGAAATTTAGCAGTTTTAGGTTCTTTTGTGATCATTCCTTTTCTAGGTAATTCTAATGCATAGCGAGTGAACTACTCGGTAATTGAATTACCAAGCATCGATTATGTGATGTTACCATCACTCCTCAGGGCCGTTCCAGCCCAATACTGCTACCTACATAGGTTACACAGATACATTTATAA